>JAVHVH010000066.1:0-71542 GCA_032160665.1 Pseudonocardiales bacterium | reverse complement strand
GCCATCGGCGGCGCGTTCGGCCTGCACGCCCTGTGGTCCGTGGCGAAACAGCACTTCACCTCGGACACGTGCACGGTCGGCACCTACAACCTCGATCCCGAGCAAGCCGCGGTCGCGTCGACGATGGTCGGCGCCGTCACGATGTACCGGATCAACCTTCCCGAGCGGGCCGCCGTCCTCGTCCTCGCCGCCGGCCTGCAGGAGAGCAAGCTGCGGAACCTGGCCCCCGGCGCCGGTGACCGGGACTCGGTCGGTGTGCTGCAACAGCGGCCGTCCCAAGGTTGGGGCAACGGCAACGCGCAGGTGCTCACCGATGTCGGCGAGGCCACCAAGGAGTTCCTGGACGCGCTCGTCAAGATCCCCAAGTGGCGGACGCTGCCGCTCGCCGTGGCCGTGCAGGACGTCCAGATCTCAGCCGACGGCCAGGCCTACAAGCAGCACGAACCCGAGGCGCAGGCGCTAGCCGACGCCTTGACGGGCAAGCTGCCGAAGGGCATCTCCTGCACGTTCAGCACACCGACGAAGGTCGCCACGCCGAGCAAGGTGGCCAGTCAGGCCGTCGCGCAGCTGGGCGTCAACACTCCCGCGTCCGACGCCAGGACGGTTCGGGTGCCCGGCGCCGGCTGGCAGACGGCGGCCTGGTTCGTCGCGAATGCGGACCGGCTGGGTATCGAAAGGGTCGCGTACGCCGGCAACCAGTGGACCCGCGCGGACGGCTGGAAGCAGTCCAGCTCGGCAACCCGCTCGGCCGTCGTGGCGACGATGTACCAGTTGTGAGCGCCGGTCAGTGCTCGGTTTCCTGGGGCGGCAGCGCCTTGATGAAGTCCGGATCGTTGGGGGTCTTGCCGACCTTGGAGGCGCCGCCGGGCGAACCGAGGGTATTGAAGAAGTCGACGTTCGCCGCGTAGTAGTCGCGCCACTTCTCCGGGAGGTCGTCCTCGTAGAAGATTGCCTCGACCGGGCAGACGGGCTCGCAGGCACCGCAGTCGACGCACTCGTCCGGGTGGATGTAGAGCATCCGGTCACCCTCGTAGATGCAGTCGACCGGGCATTCCTCGATGCAGGCCTTGTCGAGGAGGTCGACGCACGGCTCGGCGATCACGTAAGTCACTGCACTTCCTCCGGGGCGTCCAGTCAACGGCGTGGTCGTCCTAGTATGCCGTTCGTGTTGGAGCCTAGTTGGGTGGGTCGGCGGGTCAGCGTCAGACGGGTCCTGGACCGCGGGCCGGACGGCCGACTGGCGTTCGGCGACGTCGTCGGCGATCTGATCGGTCTGGACGCGCAGACGGCCGTCATCGAGTCCCGGAACGGACTCGTCGAGGTACCGGTCGGGCTCGTCGCCATCGCGCGCCTCGTGCCGGCCTCGACCGCAGCCGAGCTCGCTCTCGAGGCGGTGGCCGCCCGCGGACTACGCGCCGCCGACACCCAGGAACTCGGGGGCTGGCTGATGCGCGCCGACCACGGCTTCACGCGGCGTGCCAACTCGGTGCTGCCCTCGAAGGCGCCCGGCATGCCGCTCGACGAGGCCCTCGGCCGAGCGCACGAGTGGTACGCCGAGCGCGGCCTGCCGGTACGCCTGCACGTGCCCGTCGAGGCCCGCCGACTGCTCGATGCCGAGCTCGGCGAGCGCGGCTGGGCGCCAGACCATGAGACGCACGTGATGGTGGCTCGCCTCGACCGGCTGCGGACCGACGGCCCGGACGAGCCGCCGCTCGAGCTCACCGACCGCCCGGACGAGGACTGGCTCAGGACCTATCGCGGCGGCGCCGGCGTCACCGAGGCCGGGCGCGCCTTGCTGGCCCGCCATGACCGCGTGGTGTTCGCATCCCTGCGCCTCGACGGGCGAGTGGTCGGGGTGGGTCGCGGGGCGCTCGACGCGGGATGGCTGGGCATCATGGCCGTCGAGGTCGAGCCCGACTACCGGCGGCAGGGTTTGGCCGCGGGGGTGATGGCTGGCCTGGCCGCCTGGGGCGCCGCACACGGCGCTACCCGCAGCTACCTGCAGGTCGGCGTCGACAACAGCGCGGTCGCCCTGTACGAGAAGCTCGGCTACTGGGTCCACCACGACTACCGGTACCGCAGTGCGCCCGGCGCTGAAGGCCGGTAGACCAATAGACTGGCTGACATGTCGCAGCCGCCGGAGAACAGCAAGTTGCTCGTCATCTCCTTCGACGATGCGCTGCGCGCCCAGGAGTTCCTCATCGCCGCGGCGCGGTTGCAGCGCGACCACGAGTTGCAACTGCACGACGCCGTCATCATCAGGCGCGAGGAGGACGGCACGTCACGGGTGACCGAGACGACCGACGTCAGCCCCGGCCAGGCCGGGGTCGGCGCCGGAGTGTGGGGACTCCTGCTCGGGACGCTGTTCGGTGGGCCCATCGGTGGGCTGGTCGTCGGCGCCGCGACCGCCGGCGGCGGCGCGCTCTACGCCAAGCTGCGCGACACCGGCGTCAAGGACGCGACGATCGAGGCGCTGCGCAAGGCGGTACCTCCCGGCCGCACCGCCGTCGCGCTGCTGGTCAGTCACGTGTCCGTCGCTGACCTGCAACGCGAGCTGACCCGCTTCCCCCACGCCGAACTCGTCGAGACCGACATGCCGCCGGCCGCCGTCAACGCCGTTCAGGAAGCCCTGAATGAGGCGAACCGCGAGCCGTTCAGCGGCTGAAGCGCCTCACCGGCTGGGCGTCGATCCCGGGCGCGGGGACGGCGTGGCCAGCACCACGAGGTTGACCGTCCCAACCAGGGCACCGCCCAGCAGTACGCCGTACGTGACCCACTGCAACCCGCCGCCACCGCCGGGCAGGATGACGTCGCCCTCCGGGCGGGCGATCACGCCGAAACCGATCATCACGATCAGCCACGCCACGAACGGCGCCGCCATCGCCCACGTCGTCGGGATCAGGCTGCGGGCGAGCCGCGGCAGGGCGATGTTGCTCGCGATCGCGAGCAGGACCGCGATCGGGACGATGGTGCTACCCACGTAGTAGGGCACCAGCAGCGCCTCGAGCAGCGCCGCCAGGGCGCCGCTCAGGGCGACGAACACGACCCCGATCCACTCCGGGCCGGTGGACGCGACCGGCTCGGATGTCCTCGACGGAGCAGGCCGGTTCATGCCTCGATGCCCGCGAACAGGTCGTGCTCACGCCCGTCGGCGTCGCGCTCGGGCCCGAGCACGCCTCGAATGAGACGGAAGTGTTCGATCGAGAGGGCTTCGCGGCCCAGCCGGTTCGACAGCGCGAAGAACACCCCGTCGACCGCGATCTGGGTCCGGTGCGCGGCCAGCGCGGCCATCTTGGCCGCGCCGAATCCGGTGGCGTCCACGGCGGTGGTGACGAGCGCGTCGTCGACGCCGAACGGCAGCTCGTCGACGTTGGACACGGCAAAGGGCAGCTCGCCTCCACTGTCCGCGATCGCCTCGAAGCCCGCCTTCAGCACCGACTTCGGCGTCGCCGTCCAGTAGAGCTTCGCCACCTGCCACGGGTCCCCGTCCCCGTAGGTCGGGTCGGCGGCCCGCTCGGCGGCCGCCGTCGCCACTCGGTGGGCCATGATGTGGTCCGGGTGGCCGTAGTCGCCGTTGTCGTCGGAGGTGATCATCACCTGCGGCCGGACCTCGCGCACGACCTCGACCGCAGCACCGACTGCGGCGTCGAACACCTCGGCCGACCTCGAGGCCTGCCAGAAGGCGCGCGGGTGCTCGTTCGCCGGCGTGCCCATCATGCCGCTGTCGCGAAATCGGCCCGGCCCCCCCAGGTAGCGGTGATCGGTGACTCCCAGCGCCCGCATGGCCGCGTCCAGTTCGCAGATCCGGAGCCCGCCGAGCTGGTCGGCCTGGGCGGCCTCGAGCTGCGCGTAGGCCGGCACCAGGATCTCGCCTTCTTCGCCGAGGGTGCAGGTCACGAGAGTGACGCCGGCACCCTGAGCGGCGTAGTACGCCATCGTGGCGCCGGTCGCGATCGACTCGTCGTCCGGGTGGGCGTGGACGAGCAGCAGCCGTCGGTCGGTCACGACCCAGAACCGTAGCGGGTCAGGATGACTCGCCCTCGAGTACCAGCTGGCCCTCTTCGTCCACGACCACGTCGTCGCTGAGTCGCTGCGGCTCGAGCGGTGGCGACCCGGGCATGCAGACCATCGGCGCCGCGGCGAGTTCGTCGCTGGGGCGTCCGCTCGGCCACTTGGCGAGCGCGGCCTGCACGGTGCCGACGTCCGTCCCGATCTCGAGGATGTCCGTGCGCGCGGCCGCGAAGTGGCAGGCGGCCTCGTGGCCGGTGAACTTGGGCTCGAGCACCGGTTCGACGTTCACGCACCACTCGCGCTGTCGGTTGTCCAGCTCGTCGCGGAACTTCGGGCACCGCGTGCGGAAGCGGCAGCCGCTCGGCGGGTTGACCGGGCTCGGGACGTCGCCGGTGAGCAGGATCCGCTTGCGCTCACGCTCCTTGACCGGGTCCGGCAGCGGGATCGCCGACATCAGCGCCTGGGTGTACGGGTGCGACGGGCGGTGGAACAGCTCGTTCACGTCCGCCGTCTCGACGACCTTGCCGAGGTACATGACGACCACGCGGTCCGCGATGTGCCTGATGACGGAGAGGTCGTGCGAGATGAACATGTAGGCCAACCCGAACTCCGACTGCAGGTCCTCGAGCAGGTTGATGACGCCGGCCTGGATGGACACGTCCAACGCGGACACCGGTTCGTCGAGCACGAGCAGCTTCGGCTTGAGGGCGAGCGCGCGGGCGATGCCGATGCGCTGGCGCTGGCCACCGGAGAACTCGTGCGAGTAGCGCGCGCCGTGCTCGGGGTTCAAGCCGACCTGCTCAAGCAGGTCCCGCACCTGCTGGCGGCCCTTGTTCTCGCCGCGGTACAGCCCGTGGATGCGCAGCGGTTCGGCCACCAGTTCGTTGACGGTCATGCGCGGGTCCAGGGACGCGAACGGGTCCTGGAAGACGATCTGCATGTCGCGGCGCAGCGGGCGCATGTCCCGGTTCGACAACTTCGTCAGGTCGTGGCCACGCCAGATGACCTCGCCCCTGGTCGCCGGGATCAGGTTGAGCACGAGCCGGCCGGTCGTCGTCTTGCCGCAGCCCGATTCACCGACGATGCACACCGTCTCGCGGTCGTGGATGTCGAACGAGACGTCACAGACGGCGTGGACGTCGCCGACCTTGCGGCGGATCAGGCCCTTCGATCGGATCGGAAAGTGCTTGGTGAGGTGGCGCACCGACAGGACCGGCTCGCCCTGAGGAGCGGCCGGCCGCTCCGCGGTGGTCGTGGTGCCGCCGGCCGGCTTGCCGAGGTCGGCCCCGGCCGGCGGGCGGTACGCGGCATCGGAGCCCGTCACGATGACCCGACCTCCGTCCCTTCGAAGTCGCCCGCAATCGTGTCGCCGGCATCGGTGCCGAAGAGGTCCGCGGCCTCGACCTCGGCGACCCGGTTACGGAAATGGCAGGCCGCGGCGTGCCCGACGCCCTCGACGTCGAGCAGTTCGGGTTCCTCGCGGTCGCAGATGTCCTCGGCCAGCGGGCATCGGGGCGTGAACGGACAGCCCGGCGGCAGGTTGAGCAACGAGGGCGGCGAACCCTTGATCGGCGTGAGCCGCTCGTGCTCGGACTCGTCGAGTCGCGGCAGGCTGCCCAACAGGCCCAGCGTGTACGGCATCCGCGGCCGGTAGAAGACGTCCTCGGTGGTGCCGGTCTCGACGAGCTTGCCGGCGTACATGACGCTGATCCGCTCGGCGTGCCCCGCGATCACGCCCAGATCGTGCGTGATGAGGATCAGCGCGGCTCCGGTTTCGGCGCGGGCGGCCTCAAGCGCTTCGAGCACCTGCGCCTGCACCGTGACGTCCAACGCGGTCGTCGGTTCGTCAGCGATGATGACGTCTGGGTTGTTGGCCATCCCGATGGCGATGACGACGCGTTGACGCATGCCGCCGGAGAGCTCGTGCGGGTAGTTGTTGATCCGTTGCTCCGGGAACGGGATACCGACGATGCCGAGCAACTCGACGGCTCGCTCGAGGGCGGCCTGTTTGGAGACGTCGTTGTGGGCCAGCACCGCTTCGGCGATCTGAAACCCGATGGAGTACACCGGGTTCAGCGACGTGAGCGGATCCTGGAAGATCATCGCAATTCGGTCGCCGCGGACCTGCGCGTATTCCTTCTCGTTCAGCCCGATGAGTTCGCGGCCCCGGAACTTGACCGATCCCGTGATGCGGGCGTTCTTCGGCAGCAAACCCATGACCGCCATGGAACTGACGGACTTGCCGGAGCCGGACTCGCCGACAATGCCCATCGACTCGCCGGACCGCACGGTGTAGCTCACACCGCGCACGGCCTGCACGACACCGTCGTCGGTTGGGAAGCTCACCGACAGGTTGTCGACGACGAGGAGGAGGTCGGGGTCGGTTTCCTTCTTGGTGTCGTCGACAGCGATGTCGATCGTCATCTTCTCTCTCTCGTCTGGCGCGGATCCAGGGCATCCCGGAGCCCGTCACCGATGAAGTTGACGGTGAGCGCGATGAGGATGATGAACACGCCCGGGAAGTAGAACAACCACGGCCGGGTGTCGACTGCGCCCTTCTCCTGCGTGATCAGGAGACCGAGCGACGTGTCGGGCGACTGGATGCCGAATCCGACGAACGACAGCGCGGTCTCGAGCAGGATGCCGGCCGCGATCAGCAGGGTGGCGTTCACGATCACCACCGGCAGCGTATTGGGCAACAGATGTCGGAACATGATGCGGAGATTCGATGCCCCTAGGGCGCGGGCGGCCTCGATGAACTCGCGTTCTCGTAGCGAGAGCACGACGCCACGCACGACGCGGGCGACGTATGGCGCCGAGACGCCGGCGAGGACGAGTCCGATCAGCAGCAGCGTGCCACTGCCCGAGCGGGCGAGCGCGGCGGCCAGCGCGAGCGCCGGAATCGTGAGGATCAGGTCGGCGAGCCGCATGAGCGTCGAGTCGACAACGCCCCCGAAGAAACCGGCGACGATGCCCCAGATCGCTCCCACACCCGTGCCGAGCAGCGCGATGATGAACGACACCTTCAGGGACTGTTGGGTGCCGCGCATGACGAGGGCGACCTCGTCGAAGCCGGTCTCGTCGGTGCCGAACGGGTGCTTGAGGTTTGGGGAGTTGTTGAGGTCATTGGTGTAGTTGATGTAGTCGTACTGCCACAGGTGCGGACCGACGAACGCGAACAGCACCAGCAGGATGAACACCACGAGGCTGATCGTCGCCAACCGGTGCTTGAGGAAGCGCCGGAACGCCATCGCCCACTGACTGCGTTCCTTGACGGTGAACTCACGCTCGGCACGCGCCTGGGCGGCCGCCCGTTTCTCTTCGCCAGTGGGCTCGTCCTTGAGGGATTCGTGGATCTCAAGCATGGCGGATCCTCGGGTCCAGGACGCCGTAGAGGATATCGGCGACGAGGTTGAAGGCGATGACAATGGTGGCGGTGACCAGCAGCCACCCGAGCATCACATTGAAGTCCACATCCTGCAGGGATGTGACGAACAGCGTGCCCATGCCGTGCCACTGGAACACGAACTCGGTGATGATGGCGCCGCCGAGCAGGGCGGCGACGTCGAGCGCGGTCACGGTGGCGAGCGGGATGAGCGCGGTGCGCAGCGCGTGCCGCACCAGGACGGTGCGTGGGGGCAAGCCCTTGGAGCGAGCGAGGCGCACATAGTCGCTGTTCAGCACCTCGAGCATGGAGGCCCGGGTGAATCGGCTCCACGCGGCGTAACCCACGAGACCCAGGGTGATGGTGGGTAGGAGCAGCCGGGCGATGAGCTGGTGCAGACTGAGCCAGTCAGACGGTTCACCGAGGGTCAGGAACACCTGGCTGCCCACCTGACCGTTGAACCAGACGCCGGCCTGCTTGAGCAGAAGCGCGAACCAGAACGTCGGCATCGACAGGAAGACGAAGCCGAGGAACGTGGTCGTGTAGTCGGTCAGGCTGTACTGCTTGACGGCGCTGACGACCCCGGTGACTACGGCCAAGATCAGCGCGATGGCAACCGCGAACGCGACGAGGCGCATCGTCACCCACAAGGCATCGAAGACGTCCCTGCTGACGCTGTCGTGCCCCTGGACGGGCTGTCCCCAGTTCCAGTGCAGGACGACGTTCGAGATCCAGTGCCAGTACTGCGCCGGCCAGGACCGGTCCAGCCACAACCGGTGCTCTTCGTTGCGGATCAGCGCCGCGGGCGGCAGCGGGTGCCGCTGCTTGAGGTAGTTCAGGGGATCGCCGGACAGCTTGACGATGATGAACGTCAGAACAGTGGACGCGATGAGCACCGGAATCGATATCAGCACTCTTCGGATCACGAATACCAACATTTGTGTGTTGACCTCCGAGGCCCGTGTGGGTGGCCCCCGGGAGCTGTAGCTCCCGGGGGCCGCCCCTTACCGAGTCAGATGGGGTGGATCAGGCCTTAGCCTAAGCCCTAATCAGGGCTAGGAGGCCTTGAGTCCCCATTCCTGGACGTTCACCGGCGGGCCGGAGCTCGTCGCGTTGTCCCGGAGGTTCACGATGTTGGTGTCCGCGGCCAGGAAGGTCGGCTTCTGGTACAGCGGCAGCGAGTAGCCGTCCGCCGTGATCAGCTTGTCCGCCTGGTTGAGCAGATCCTGCACCTTGGTCGGGTCGGTCGACACGGCCGCCTGGTTGATCAGCTTCTCAGCCGCCGGGTCGTTGTTGAAGCCGTAGTCGGCTCCGCCCTTGAGTTCGTAGATCTGCTGGGCGCCGGCCACCACGAACGGCGTACCGACCCACGCGAAGACGATCATGTCGAAGTCGCCAGTACCGAGCTCGGACAGGTCCGCCGTGGTCTTCAGAGTGACGTTGATGCCCAGCTTCTTGAGCGTGTTCTGGGCGATCGTGCACTCCTGCTGACGGTTCACGTTGCCGGCCGAGTACGTGCAGCGGAACGTCACCGCATCGCCCGCCTTGGTCTTGAGGCTGCTGCCCACACCGGTGTAGCCGGCGTCGGTGAGCAGCTTCTTGGCCTTGGTGAGGTCACCCGAGCCCTGACCGGTGCTGGTCGTGTTGTCCTGGTAGCCGGGCTGCCCGGGCACGTACATGTGGTTGCCGAGCGGTTGCGCGCCGGGGACGTACTGACCGACGGTGCGGGCGATGATGTCCTTACGGTTGATGGCCGTGAAGATCGCGACCCGCAGTGTCTTGTCCGAGAGGAACTTATTCTTCTCGTTGAAGTCGAAGTGCTCCCAGACGAGGCCCTTGCCGAGGTAGGTCTGAACGCCCTGGATCTTGTTCGTGTTCGTCACCAGGTCAGCGTTCGGCTGCGGGTACATCGCCGAGATCTCGTGGTTCTGCAGCGCGATGGGTTCCTGGGTCTGGTCGGTGATGATCTTGAAGATCAGCTTGTCCAGGCTCGACTTGGTCGCGCCGTACCACATCGGGTTGGGGACCTCGGTGATCGAGGTGTCCTTGACGTAGTTGCTGATCTTCATGGGACCGCCGGACCAGGTGGGGACGTTCTTGTCGAACCACTGGAAGGAGGCGTTGAGTCCGCTGGCGCCGCTCGTGCCGCCGTGCTGCTTGGCAATGTGCGCAGGAAGGAGCGCGCCGAACATGCTCTGCCAGTCGGCGAACGGGGTCTTCATCACGACCGTGACGGTCTTGTTGTTGTCCGAGGCGGTCATCGACGAGACGGCGTTGTAACCGGAGGAGCTGGCCGCGCCGCACTTCGGGCAAGCAACGCCGTCGCTGACGTCCTTCAGGTACTTGAAGTCGTCGAATGCGATCGGGGTGCCGTCGCTCCACACCGCATTGGGCTTGATCTTGTACACCAGCGTCTGCGGACTGGCCTTCGTCTGCTCGGCGGAGATCATCAGGTCCTGGTTGAGGAAGGGCTTGAGGTCGGAACCGGCGAGATATGCGCCGGGGAGGATGCCATCCTCAACCTCGGCGACTTCGAACACATTCGAGTTCGTGAAGACCTGGTTCCAACCGGGGATCGTCTTTTCGATCGCGTAGGTGATCGTGCCACCCGGCTTCGTCTTCCCGGTGTTGCAGGTCTTAGGCTCCGTGGCGCAGTTCTTGAACGCCAACGTGCCCACGGTTCCGGCCGTCGCATCGCCTTGGTTGGTATTTGTGTTGCTACTGCCCTTGCTGCTCGAACATGCTGTGAGTCCGAGCGCCAGTGCGGCAACAACGGCGATCAACGCCTTGCCTCTGTGGACTCTCACTGGTGAGTGACCTCCTGTGATCTGGGCGCGGACGATCTGTCCTGCGGCCAACGGCTCACTGAAACCTTTGTCAGTCGGTGATCGCAAGGGGTCTCGTGCCCACATGCTGGGATCGTGACCAAGAGTTAATACGGGCGAGACGCGTCCGTGTCGCGTGAAGCGCGCCGGTCTGCGAGGAATGGGAACGTTGTGCGGATTTTCTCGACAGTCTCTGCGTCGACTTCCGCGGTGAGCACGTCCTCGCCCTGCCCACCCTCGACGAGGGTCGCGCCGAGCGGATCGATCACCGCCGAGCCGCCGATGTGCGGGAGGTCCTTGGCCAGCCCGACCCGGTTGACGCCCATGACGTAGGCCTGGTTCTCGATGGCCCGGGCGCGCAGCAGCGCCCGCCAGTGCTCGTGCCGCGGTTGCGGCCAGTTGGCGGGAATCACGTAGAGATCGGTCGTGGATGCCAGCGCCCAGAACTCGTCGGCGAACCGCAGGTCGTAACAGACGAACAGGCTGACCCGCAGCCCGTCGACGTCGACGGTGAGGAACCGGTCGCCCGCGGCGTACCGCTCGTGCTCGCCGGCATAGCTGAACGGGTGGATCTTGGCGTAGCGGCGCACCGTGCCGTCGGGGCTGGCGAGCACGGCGTTGTTTCGGTACTGCCCGTCGGCTCCGCGCTGGGCTATCGACGCGACGAGCCAGGCGTCGTGCTCGGCGGCCCGCTCGATAAGGAACTGTTCGTTCGGCCCGCCCTCGTCCTCGGCGATGCGCTCGGGTTGCATCGAGAAACCGGTCGCGTACATCTCGGAGAGCACGATCAACCGGGCCTGGTCGCCGGCCGCGCGGGCGATCATCGGCCGGACCCGCTCCCGGGTCGCTTCGGGGTTCTCCCAGTCGATGTCGTGTTGGATCGCGGCGACCTTCACCGGCCCGCCCCTTCGCCGGCGAACCGGCCGTCGGCGAGCCGGCGCAGCGCTTCGGCGAGCACGTCGGGACGCTTGCAGAACGCGAACCGGACGTAGTGGTCGCCCGCACCGGAGTCGTAGAACACGCTGCTCGGGATGGCCACCACCCCGGCCCGGCGCGGGAGGTCGCGGCAGAAGGCGACAGCGTCGGTCCCCACGTCGACCGTCGCGAAATACGTCGCCTGCGGACGGATGACGTCGTACCCCCGCTCGGCGAGTCCGTCGCACAGCAGGTCCCGCTGGGCTTGCAAGGCATCGGCCGGCGCCAGTTTCTCCGCGGTCGCGAGCACCTGGGCGACTGCCGGTTGGAACGGCGCGCCGTTGACGTAGGTCAGGAACTGCTTGACGGTTCGGACGGCGGCCAGCAGGGGCGGCGGGGCGCAGGCCCAGCCGATCTTCCAGCCGGTGACGCTGAAGGTCTTGCCGGCGCTGCTGATCGTCACCGTGCGCTCGCGCATCCCGGGCAGCGTGGCGATCGGGACATGCCGGTGGCCGTCGAAGGTCAGGTGCTCGTAGACCTCGTCGGAGATCACGACGAGGTCGTGCCGGATCGCGGCATCGGCGATGACCGCGAGTTCGGCCGGGCCGAAGACGGTGCCGGTCGGGTTGTGCGGGGAGTTGAGCAGGATCAGCTTGGTCGCCGGGGTGATCGCGCGCTCGAGGGCTGCGGGGTCGAAGCCCCACCCGGCGCCGTCTCGTTCGATCGTGACGGTGCGCCGCGTGGCTCCGCCGAGCGCGATGCATGCGGCGTAGGAGTCGTAGTACGGCTCGAACAGCACGACCTCGTCGCCCGGTCCGGCGAGCGCCAGCACGGCGGCGGCGATCGCCTCAGTGGCGCCCGCGGTTACCAGCACCTCGGCGTCCGGGTGGTAGTCGAGGCCGTAGCAACGCTGCTGGTGCTCGGCGATCGCGAGCCGAAGAGCGGGGATGCCGGGACCGGGCGGGTACTGGTTCTGGCCGCTGCGCATCGCGTCGACCGCGGCCGCGAGGATCTCCGGCGGTCCGTCGGTGTCGGGGAAGCCCTGGCCCAGGTTGACGCTGTCGGTAGCCAGCGCGAGGGCCGACATCTCCGCGAAGATGGTCGTGCCGAAGCCGCGCATGCGTTCAACGAGCGGTTCCTGCACGCCTCGACCCTAGCCGTGGCCTGCTGCGGCTTTGCACCTTTCAGCTCCCCTAATTGGGCCGCGTGGGGGCGTTGAAAGGTGCAAAGCGCGGGCTTGGACGGGGGAACGGGCGGGCGGTTATCCACAGCGGCACGCTGAGCGCCCGCGCCAGCAGCCACACTTTTCGGATGCGTCTGCTCCCGGCCGTCGCCCCGTTGCGCCTCGGCGTCTTCACGTCCGCCGAGGCGATGGCTTCCGGCTGGACTCCCAAGGCGCTTCACCACGCCGTCGCAACCGGCCGACTCGTTCGCGTCCGTCAAGGGGTGTACATATCCAACCGCCCGGGACCCGACAACCCGCACGAGGCCGCGCGGGCATCCATGCGGATCTCCGCGATCGCTGCAGTGCTCGCGAACCCGACGTCGATGGCGAGCCACACCGCGGCGGCCGTCCTCCACGAACTGCCGGTGTGGTACCTGCCCGGACAACCATGCATCACGGTGCCGCCTGGCTTTGTCGGCGATGTCGAGGGGGCACACCTGCATCGGGCCCGGATGCCGGCAACGCATCAGACCTTCCGCGGAGCATCGGTGAGTTCCGTCGAACGCATGGTTGTCGACGTCGGTCGCGAGCACGGCGTGCTGAGCGCGCTGGTCGTCGCCGACGCCGCGCTGCATCGCAACCTCACGTCGGTCGACGCCTTGCGGGCAGCACTGCGCGACTGCCGGGGGTGGCCGGGAGTGCGGGCGGCGCGAGAAGCGGTGAACCTGGCCGACGGGCGCGCCGAGTCCCCCCTCGAAACAGCGAGCCGATACAAGCTGCGCGGACGAGTGCCGTCGCCGGAGTTGCAGCCCTCGATCTTCGATGCGGTCGGGCGATTCCTCGGACGGTGCGACTTCCTGTGGGACGACCTGGGAGTCGTGGGCGAAGCGGACGGCATGGACAAGTACGACGGCGCCAAGCCGCTGAGCCTGCACGAGGAGAAGATCCGTCAGGAGGACCTGGAGAACTGCGGACTCGTCGTGGTCCGATGGGGGCCGGCGGACCTCAACCCCATCGAACGGCTGGTCGCGAGGCTCGAGGCCGGGTATGCGCGGGCGCAACGGCTGAACGAACCGAGGCGGTGGAGGACGAGCCTCATGCGCCGCGCGTCCTAAGAACTGCCTGCGCTTTGCACCTTTCAGCTCCCCAAATTGGGCCGTCCAGGGGAGCTGAAAGGTGCAAAGCGCCGACTGGGCGGGCCGGGGTCAGCGTGTTTTGCTGCGCGAGCGGAGCTTCTCGCGGTCCTGGCCCGAGAGCGCTACCTTGCGCAGCCGGACGGTTGCCGGGGTGACCTCGACGCATTCGTCGTCCCGGCAGAACTCGAGCGCCTGCTCCAGTGACAGGATGCGATGCGGGATCAGCGGCACCAACACGTCACCGGAGGACTGGCGCATGTTGGTGAGCTTCTTCTCCTTCGTCGGATTCACGTCCATGTCGTCGGAACGGGAGTTCTCGCCCACGATCATGCCCTCGTAGACCTCGGTGCCAGGTCCGACGAACATCGTGCCGCGTTCCTGTAGGTTCGCCAGCGCGAAACCGGTGGTCACGCCGCGCCGGTCGGCCACGAGCGACCCCGAAGGCCGGGTCCGGATATCGCCGGCCCAAGGCTCGTAACCCTCATGGATGTGGTGCAGCAGGCCGGTTCCCCGGGTCTCGGTGAGGAACTCGGTCCGGAAGCCGATGAGGCCGCGGGCGGGGACGAGATACTCCATCCGGATCCAGCCGGTGCCGTGATCAACCATCTGCTCCAACCGGCCCTTGCGCAGGGCTAGCAGCTGGATCACGACGCCCTGGTACTCCGACGGGATGTCGATCGTCATCCGCTCCACCGGCTCGTGCAGCTTGCCGTCGATCGTCCGCGTGACGACCTGGGGCTTGCCGACGGTGATCTCGAAGCCTTCGCGGCGCATGATCTCGACGAGGATGGCCAGCTGCAGCTCGCCGCGACCCTGGACCTCCCAGGTGTCCGGCCGCTCGGTCGGCAGGACCCGGATCGACACGTTCCCGACCAGTTCGGCGTCCAGTCGATTGATGACCTGTCGAGCTGTCAACTTCTTGCCCGATTCACCAGCCAGTGGTGACGTGTTGATACCGATCGTCATCGAGATGGACGGCTCGTCGATCGTGATGACAGGAAGCGGTCGGGGGTCGTCGACGTCGGCCAGCGTCTCCCCGATGGTGATCTCCGGGATGCCGGCAATCGCGATGATGTCGCCCGGTCCGGCCGATTCCGCGGGGAACCGGTCCAGGGCGCGGGTGATCAGCAGTTCGGTGATCTTCACGCGTTCGATGGTCCCGTCGGCGCGGCACCAGGCGGCCTGCTGACCCTTGCGGATCGTCCCGTTGTGCACCCGACACAGTGCGAGTCGCCCGAGATAGGGGGACGCGTCGAGGTTGGTCACGTGCGCCTGCAGCGGCGCGTCGTCGTCGAAGGTGGGGGCCGGAATCGACTCGAGAATGGTCTCGAACAAGGGCTGGAGGTTCTCCTCCTCGGGCATCCCGCCGTTCTCGGGACGCTTCAGCGAGGCGCGGCCGGCCTTCGCCGAGGCGTACACGATCGGGAATTCGATCTGCTGCTCGTTCGCGTCGAGGTCCAGGAACAGTTCGTACGCCTCGTCGACGACCTCGGCGATCCGGGAGTCCGGACGGTCGACCTTGTTGATCACGAGCACGACCGGCATGCCCGCCTCGAGCGCCTTACGCAACACGAACCGCGTTTGCGGGAGCGGGCCCTCGGAGGCGTCGACGAGCAGCAGCACACCGTCGACCATCGACAACCCGCGCTCGACCTCACCGCCGAAGTCAGCGTGCCCGGGCGTGTCGATGATGTTGATCGTCAGCCGCTCACCGTTCGGCATGATGTGATCCACGGCCGTGTTCTTGGCCAGGATCGTGATGCCCTTCTCGCGCTCCAGGTCATTGGAGTCCATCACCCGTTCATTGACGTCCCCGGTGTCGGCCTGGTGCGCGGTGAAGGCCCCGGACTGCCACAGCATGGCGTCGACGAGGGTGGTCTTGCCGTGGTCCACGTGCGCGACGATCGCGACGTTGCGCAGGTCATGGCGCTGTCCCATGAGGGAGATCCTTCCGTCTCGTGCCGCTCAGGAGGGCCGGCGAGCCCGGCGCGGGCGGTTATCGCTGCGGCCGGCGCTGAACGCCGCGGCGCTGGAACGCCGGCGTCCACCGTTGGAGCGGCCCGGGTGCGGGGCGCTGCCGTCCGCGCGGGGTGTGACCTTGGGACGCTGCCGGGCCTCGACGATCGCCATGCCCGTGGGCGGGCGAGCGCCGGTCAGGCGCGCAACCGCAGGGTCGCCCACAGTGGCCTGGCGCTCCTCGGGGCGTACGCCTGCAGCGCCGAGCATCTTGCGGACGTCGCGCTCGTCGGCGGGCGTGGTCAGCAAGACGACCATGCCGCTCTCTCCGGCCCGGGCGGTGCGCCCGGAACGGTGCAGGTAATCCTTGGCGTCGGCCGGTGGGTCGACGTGCAGGACGAGCGACACGTCGTCGACGTGGATGCCACGCGCGGCGACGTCGGTGGCGATGAGCACCGGAACCGAGCCGTCCCGGAACGCCTCGAGCGCGCGGTTGCGCTGGGACTGGCTACGCCCGCCGTGCAGCACGCCGGCGCGGACGCCGATGCGGCCGAGGTTCTTGGCGACCCGGTCGGCCCCGTGCTTGGTGCGCACGAAGCCCAAGGTGCGACCCTCGCGGGCCGCGATCGTGGCGACGAGGTCGAACTTCTGCTCATGGGCCACGCGGAACACGTGGTGAGACATGGTGTCGACCGAGGCTTCGGCCGAACTCAATGCGTGAACGGCCGGGTTGGTCAGGTACTTCTCGATCAGCAGTGCGACGTCGCCGTCGAGGGTCGCGGAGAACAGTAGTCGCTGACCGCCGCGCGGAGTCTGGTCGAGCAGACGACGGACCACCGGCAGGAACCCGAGGTCGGCCATGTGGTCGGCCTCGTCGAGGACGGTCACCTCGACCGCGCCGAGGTTGCACGAGCGGCGCTCGATGAGGTCCTCGAGCCGGCCAGGCGTGGCAACGAGGATGTCGACGCCCCTCTCCAGCGACTGGATCTGCTTACTGATCGGCAGTCCACCCGCAACGAGTCGGACGGACACCCCGCAGGCCGAGGCCAACGGGGCGAGCGCGTCGGTGACCTGCATCGCGAGTTCCCGAGTGGGGACGAGCACGAGGCCACGCGGACGCCGGGCCTGCGACGCGGCACCGGCGAGCCGGGCGATCAATGGCAGGCCGAACGCCATGGTCTTGCCCGAGCCCGTGGCGGCCCGGCCGAGCAGATCGCGCTCGGCGAGGACGTCCGGGATGGTCGCGGCCTGGATCGGGAAGGGCGCGGTGAGCCCATTGCGGGCCAGCGCCTTCACGAGCGCGCTGGGGAGGCCGAGTTCGGCGAAGCTGGGAAGGTTCTCGGTCGGGACGATGCTCACCGGGAGCGAGTCCCACAGCGAGCGAGCTGCCGTCGTTCGGCCGGATGCGGGTGGTGTGTGCCGTGCCGGACGGGACGCACCGGAGCGCCGGGGAGCCGCGTTGCGGCCGCCGGAGCGGGACATGGTGGAGCGGGGCGCGGCAGAGCCGCGCGAGGTAGAGCTGGACAAAAGGATCCTTCGGGACAGTGGCACGTCCCGGCAATCCGCGATTCAGTGTCGCGGTTCTGGCACGAGCCCGACGCGGTGATCGCGTCGATCATGAAGCTGATACGCGGGCAATTGGTGCCCGCCAACTTCCACCTAGTCTAGCGGCGCCGCGGCCGGCCGGTTACCACGGACGTTTCCGAGCGGCCCGACGGCGGCCACCAGACCCCGGAAGCGGCGAGATGCCCAGGAAACTGGGCCATGATGAGGCATGGACTCCGAAGCAGCGCGCTACCCCCTCGCGTACCGGGTAGTCCTTGCGGTTGGCGGACCGATCATGAACAGGTGGTCACGGATGACCGTGACCGGGCTGGAATGCCTGCCCAGAACCGGTCCGGTACTCATCGTCGGCGACCACGACAGCTATTGGGATCCGATCGCGATCGCCGTCGCCGCCCGCGAAGTGCGCCAGATCAGGGCACTCGCGAAGTCATCGCTGTGGAACAACAAGATCCTGGCCGCGTTCATGAACGGGATGGGACACATCCCGGTCGAGCGCGGAGTCAGCAATGACGAGGCCATGACGACCGCAATCGAGGAACTGCGCCGCGGCACCTGCATCGGCATCTTCCCTGAGGGCACCCGATCGCTGGGGGCACCGCTACGCGCGCGCAGCGGCGCGGGCCGCCTGGCCGTGGCCGTGCCCGACGCGACCACGGTCTGCGTCCGGACGAACGGCTCGGTGGACGTCGTCCGCCTGCCCCGGCGTCCGTCCGTCAGCGTCGAGTTCTTCCTACCCAAGGGTGGCCAGCTCCGCGCCGGCGAGTCGGCGGCGGAGTTCTCCGAGCGCCTCGTCCTGGAACTTCGCGACGGCGCACCCTGCGAGGTGCCGGGCCGCACGCGCACCGCCACCAAGTACCGCAAGGCCCTGGCCGACCAACAGGCGAAGTAGAACACGTTCCCCTAGGCTCCGGTGCGCACCTTCGGACCTGGGAGCCGCTCATGCGCACGACGTTGCGTGCCGTCGCCATCGCCGTCGTCGTCGCGGCGCTCACCGTTCCGATCGCGGCCGGACCGTCGGTCGCGACGCCCCCGTCCGGCACCGGCGTCGCCGCGAGCCCGCTCGGGCAGACCGGCCGCTGGACCACCGACACGAGCGGTCGCGTTGTCGTCCTCCACGGCCTCAACCAGGTGTACAAGATTCCGCCGTACGAGCCGTCGGCGGACGGGTTCGGCGAGGACGACGCGGTGTTCCTCGCCCAGAACGGCTTCAACGCGGTCCGCGTCGGCGTCATCTGGGCGGCCGTCGAGCCCCAGCCCGGCCAGTACGACGAGGCGTATCTGGCCTCGATCGCGGCGACGGTGCAGACGCTCGCCGCGCACGGCATCGTGTCCCTGCTCGACTTCCACCAGGACCTCTACAACGAGAAGTTCCAGGGCGAGGGCGCGCCGGCGTGGGCGGTGCAGGACGGCGGCCTGCCCAATCCCGCGCTGGGCTTCCCGTTCAACTACTTCGGCAACCTCGCCGAAGACCGCGCCTGGGACGCGTTCTGGCGCAACGCCCCGGCGGCTGACGGTGTCGGGTTGCAGGACCACTACGCACGGTCCTGGGCGCACGTCGCCGCGCGATTCGCCGACGTCGCGTCGGTGGTGGGGTACGAGGTTCTGAACGAACCCTGGCCCGGCACCCTGTGGGAACCGTGCGCGGTCCCCGTGGTCGGCTGCCCGATCTTCGACCACCAGCTGACCCGGTTCTACCAGCGCGTGACCACCGCGATCCGCACCGCCGACCCGGTCAAGACCGTCTGGATCGAACCCAACGTCCTGTTCTCCACCATCGACACGACATCCGTCGGGACGGTCAACGACCCGCACGTCGGCTGGGCCTTCCACGACTACTGCGCGTTCGAGGCGGAGTTGCAGAACAACACCCTGTGCCCACCGATCGACGCGCTGACGGTCGCCGCGGCCAAGCAGTACTCGACGCGGCACCAGGTGCCATGGCTGTTGACCGAGTTCGGAGCGACGACGGATCTGGCCAACCTGAGGTCGGTGGTGTCGCTGGCCGACAAGAACATGCTCGGTTGGCTCGAGTGGGCCTACACCGGCCACGACAAGACGAGTTCCTCGCCCGACGGTCAGGCGCTCGTCCTCGACCCGAGCAAGCCGCCCGCCGGCTCGAACGTGCTCACCGACAAGCTCGCCGTGCTGGCCGAGCCGTACCCGCAGGTCGTCGCGGGGACACCGTCGGCATGGTCCTACAAATCCAGGACGTTCCGGCTGACGTACTCGACCGCGCGGGTCGACGGGCACGGACGCTTCGCGGCCGGTTCGCAGACCGAGGTCGCCGTACCGGCGATCCAGTATCCGAGCGGTTACCACGTCCAGGTCTCGGGCGCCGTGGTGGCCTCGGCCCCGAACGCGACCACGCTGCGCCTGGTCTCACGCACAGGCGCGACCGCGGTGACCGTCACGCTGACGCCGGCGTAGGGCCGCGCCTACTGCCCAGCGAACTGCTGGAA
Source organism: Pseudonocardiales bacterium (assembly GCA_032160665.1). Taxonomy (GTDB): domain Bacteria; phylum Actinomycetota; class Actinomycetes; order Mycobacteriales; family Jatrophihabitantaceae; genus Jatrophihabitans. The sequence continues at coordinate 52,124 of JAVHVH010000066.1, read as the reverse complement.
GCTCTGATAAGGGACGCCGAATGCCGCGTTCGCCGCAGCGTCCGTCGTGGCCTCGTCCTCGTCGTCGGCGGGCTGTTCGCCGGCCCACTGCGCGGCCAGCTGCGCCAGGCCGGCCAACTCGGCGCTCGCCCCCACGACCTCGTGAGTCCCCCAGACCTGCGCGCTGTCCTGGTCCTCGTAGCCGGGGATCTCGGTGGCGATCAGCTCGAGGGCGTTGTCGAGCAGCGCCGACGCCACGTCGTACACCCCGCCCACCTCGCCGGTCAGGCCATGCAGCAGCCGGCTCGACTCGAAACGCAGTTTCGCTGAGCCGGCGGCGGCGAGCTCCTGCTCGATGACCGCGATCCGGCTGTGTGGCCACCCGCCGTAGTAGTTGGTGTAGCCCAGATCGATGTCCCACGCGAGCGTGTAGACGGCGTCGCGCACCTTGCCCAGCCGCGTGAAAAGTTCCTCGCGACCGGCTTGCAGACGGGCCGCGGCCGCGCTCGCCTGCTGCTGGAGAAAGGCGGCGTCCCGGTCGATGAGCTGCTTGTAGCCGCGCAAGTTGGTTGCCTCTTCGCCCAGCGATCCACCGAAAGCGGCGAACCGGTCGGCCAACCACGCCACCCAACGGCTGAGGTCAGTGGCCTGGGCGATGATCGAGTCGCACAGCATCACCTGGGCTCGCACGCTGCGGCCCGCGGCCTTCGCATCGGGCTCGGCGGCCGCCGCAGGTGCTGCCGCCCCCGCAGCCGCGCCAGCCGCACCTGCCGGCCGCGCACCCGCAGGAGCGCTGGTGGCGCCGGCACCGGCCGCGGACCCACCCCCGCCGGCCGGGCGGCCGGTCAGCGTCTGCTGCGCGGCGCCGATGAGGCCACCCCGCTCGCCGACCGTATTCACCCACTCCGCCGCCTCGCCGATCTGTCGACCGATCCGCTGAGCCTTGTTGCCGTGCGTCTCGCGCAGTCGGTCCTTGAGCCGGCCGATCTCGTCCGCGAATGCCTCGACGGTCGGGTCGAGCGCCTGCTCCCAGGTCTCGGTGTCACTGCCGTGGTTGAGCACCCAGTCCAGCCACGTCTCGGCGCCGGCGAACGGCTGCTTGTCAGCCAGCCAGCCCCGATACGCCCGCACCCAGGGCGATCCGGCTCCCTCTTCGACCATCGCATCGAAGTTCTTCGGCCGGGCATCCCCGAGCAAGGACGCCGCGTCCGACGGCGCCCACGGGAATCGCGCCAGGGCGGCCGGCCCTTTGCGGACCGCGTCCTTCAGGTCGCCGGCGGCTTTGTAGAACGTCGGGTAGGACTGGCCCAGCCGCTTTGTGGACTCGATCAGCTCGGCCTTGCTCTTGTCCAGGAAGGCCACGCCCTCCAGGTATGGCGGGTGGTAGGACTGCAGCCAGTCGCGGTAGAGACGGACCCACAGCCGATCCTTGCCGAGCAGTTCCTTGATCGTGTGCGGACGGGAATCGCCCAAGATCGCCGCGGCGTCTTGTCGCAGCCAGGGAAATTCCTCGGCCAGATTCGGATCGGTCACTGCATCTCCCACCGTCCACCGCGGGAGGCAGCTCGCAGCTTGCCGACGCAAGCCGCCCACCCGCCAGAGACCGTCAGTATGTCCGTTGTTTGATCATCCAGGAAGGCAAGATCTCAAATCCCTCGCTCATCCGTCGCGGTCCTGCCAGGTGCAGACGCAGACCTCGTTGCCCTCGGCGTCGGCGAGGATCCAGAACGCGCGCGCCGCGGCGTCACTGACCAGGATGCCGCCGGCGTCGAGCGCCGCCTGCACCCGAGCCTCGGCTTCGTCGTGCGCGACGGTGATGTCGAAATGGATGCGATTGCGCTGCGGGCGGGGTTCGTCCATCTGCTGGAACCAGATGGCCGGGCCCTGCCAGGCCGGGTCGACGATCGCGGCCTCGGGGCCGTCCCGACCCGGCTCGTCGGTATAGGCGAGTACGGCCTTCCAGAACGGACGGATCGCGGCGATGTCGAGCGCGTCGATGGCCAGCTCCAGCGCCTGCACGGGGCGGGCCGGACCCGTCGGCGGCGAGATCGCCGACCCGAGCTGCTGGACGGCGGCCGTGATCCGCGCCGCGAGCTCGGCGTCGCGGGCCGTCACCTGTCCGATCGACGCCGCCTGGAGGACGAGCTCGACGCGAGCGGGGCGCACGTCGACGCGCAGGTGCTGGTCGGCGTCGCCGTCACACGCGCGCTCGGCCGCTGCGGCGATCTCGAGCGCCTGGCTCATCGACGAGACTGCGACGGAGGCCGCGAAGGTGCCGAGCAGGTGGCGCCACCCGGGCGCCTCGACTGCGGCGGATGCCTCGGGTCGCGAAAGCGGTTCGTCAGACGTCATGCGGATGAGTCAAACAAGTGGCCCTGACATCGCTGCTGCCCTCGTGCCAGCCACCCATCCTCGACCCCCACCGCTTTGCACCTTTGGGTGCCCCAAATCGGCCCCGGCCACGGGCGCTCAAAGGTGCAAAGCGCGGGGGTAATCAGACGCCTACCGGGATGGCCATCTCGTGCAGGTCAGGCGCCTCGGTGAGTTTCGGCTCGGTGCCGGCCCGGACTTCGGCCGCGGTCACGCCCGGGGCGACCTCGCGCAGCATCAGCCCGTCGGCCAGGACGTCGATGACGGCCAGGTCGGTGATGATCCGTTGCACGCAGGCGGCGCCGGTCAGCGGCAGGCTGCACTCGTTGACGATCTTGGGTGTGCCGTCCTTGGCCGAGTGCTCCATCATGACGATCACCCGCTTGGCGCCGTGGACGAGATCCATTGCGCCGCCCATCCCCTTGATCATCTTGCCGGGGATCGTCCAGTTCGCGAGGTCACCGTTGACCGCCACCTGCATCGCGCCGAGCACCGCGACGTCGATGTGCCCGCCGCGGATCATCCCGAACGATGTGGCCGAGTCGAAGAACGCGGCACCGGGCAGGACGGTGACGGTCTCCTTGCCGGCGTTGATCAGATCCGGATCGACCTCGTCGTCGTAGGGGTACGGGCCGACCCCGAGGATGCCATTCTCGGACTGCAGCACGACGTGGACGCCGGACGCCACATAGTTGGGGACGAGGGTCGGCAGGCCGATGCCCAGATTGACGTACTGGCCGTCGGAGAGCTCGGCGGCGACGCGGGCGGCGAGTTCGGTGCGCGACAGCGTCATGACGGCGTCTCCGCGCTGTCGGCTGGGCGAGGGCGGGTCGTTCGCTTCTCGATCTGCTTGCCCTGCTCACCAACCTCGACGATGCGTTGGACGAAGACCCCGGGTGTGTCGACGTGCTCCGGATCCAGCTGACCGGGTTCGACGAGTTCTTCCACCTCGGCGATGGTGATCCGGCCGGCCATCGCGCACAGCGGATTGAAGTTGCGGGCCGACGCGTCGTAGGACAGGTTGCCGTGCCGGTCCCCGCGCGCCGCCCGCACCAGGGCGAAGTCGGTGACGATCCCGTGTTCGAGCACGTAGTCCTGGTCGCCGAAGCGGCGCACCTCCTTGGGCGGCGAGGCGATCGCGACCGTCCCGTCCGGGTCGTAGCGCCACGGCAAACCGCCCTCCGACACCTGTGTGCCGACGCCGGCCGGGGTGTAGAACGCCGGGATGCCGCAGCCGCCGGCCCGCAGCCGCTCGGCCAGCGAGCCCTGCGGCGTCAGTTCGAGTTCCAGCTCGCCCGACAGGTACTGCCTCGCGAACTCCTTGTTCTCACCGACGTAGGAGCCGACCGTGCGGCGGATCCGGCGCGCGTAGAGCAGGACACCGAGCCCGGCCTCGTCCACCCCGCAGTTGTTCGACACGGTCTCCAAGTCCGTCGCGCCTTGCTCCATCAACGCCTGGATCAGCACCAGCGGGATCCCGCACAGGCCGAACCCGCCCACCGCCAGCGACGCGCCGTCCGGAATGTCGGCCACGGCGCTGGCCGCGGAGTCGTAGGTCTTGTCCACGTCGGCGTGCCTCTCGATCGGTCGAATCTCCTCGAGGTCGCACGCTACCCACCTGCGCCGTGGCCGCGGGAGCACCGGGGCCGCAGGTCGTCCGACCCGGGTCAGGTCAGGACCTTCGGAGACTCGGTCGGGACGGAAAGCAGACCCGTCCCCCGGCGCCCCCGACGAAGCTGGTCCAGAGCCGCAAGCGCGGGACGGCAACGTTCGGGAGGTCAGACGTGGACGCAGGCAATGCGACCCCTGGCCACTTGGACCCGCGGTTCTGGTTGCCGGCTTCGCGCGTCTCCCTGCTCGGGACCGAACTCCTGGGCGACGAGCGCTTGATGGCCCTGGCCGTCGACGACGCGCTCTGGATGTTCGGAATGCAGGACTGGGCCGCTCGGCAACCGCGGGCGTGGCGCCGCATGGCCAACCGCCGCTGGTTCGCCGAGGGCAACCGCATCTTCGCGGAGCGGGAACGGCTGCGGTCCTTGGCCGTCACCTGCGGCCTGCGCGACGGACGTTCGACCGTCTGAGCACGATCGAGTCCGCTACGCCCGGATGTTCGGGCCCAACGGCCGTCCCGTTGCCGGGACCGGCCGCCTAATCTCCAGCCATGCGCGTCGTGGTCCTGGGTGCCGGGTTCGGTGGTCTTGAGGTGACGAGCCGACTGTCCGCGCGGTTCGGTGCCGAGGTCGACGTCGTGCTCATCGACCACGCCGATGGATTCGTCTTCGGCTTTTCCAAGCTGGATGTGATGTTCGGCCGGGCGACGCCGTCGACGGTCCGGCACGCCTACGGCGACCTCGACAAACCGGGCGTGCGATTCGTCCAGGCGACCGTGACGGCCATCGACCCCGCCGCGAAGCGGGTCGAGACCGACTCGGGCGCGTTCGACGCGGACATCCTCGTCATCGCGTTGGGCGCCGATCTGCACCCGCAGGCGACGCCCGGCCTGGTCGAGGGTGGCCACGAGTTCTACACCGTGACCGGCGCGTTCGCGTTGCGCGACGTGCTGGCCCGGTTCGAGGGTGGCCGGGTGGTCGTCGGGGTCACGTCGACACCGTTCAAGTGCCCGCCGGCACCGAGTGAGACCGCGCTGCTGGTCGAGGAGTACCTCACCGGACGCGGGCTGCGTGCGACATCGCAGATCTCGCTGGTCATGCCGATGGGACTGCCCATTCCTCCGTCACCCGCGGCGTCCCAGGCGGTGCTCGCCGCGTTCGCCGAGCGCGGCATCGACTGGTACCCCGACCGACTGGTGCGTGAGCTCGACCCCATTCGCAACGTGGCCCGGCTCAGCGATGGCGGCGAGCTGCCCTATGACCTGTTCCTGGGTGTCCCCGTGCATCGCGTCCCGGAGGTGGTGGCGCAGTCGGGGATGACGGTCGACGGCTGGATCCCGGTCGACCCGCTGACCCTGGAAACGGCGTTCCCGGGCGTGTACGCGGTCGGTGACGTCACCAGCGTCGGAACTCCGAAGGCCGGAGTGTTCGCCGAAGGCCAGGCCGCCATCGTCGCCGACGAGATCAGCGCCCTGATCGGCGACACCACCACGCCCTCGCGCTACGACGGCCGCGGAATCTGCTACCTGGAGTTCGGCAACCACGAGGTCGCCCGCGTGGACGTCACGTTCGTCAGTGGACAGCGGCCAGCCGGGACGTTCGACGGACCATCGGCGACCAACACCGCCGAGAAGGTCGCGTTCGGTGCAACACGAGTCCAGCGCTGGTTCGACCGCACCTGGACAATGTCACGATCATGACCATGCAACCGGGCCGCGTCGTTGCCGTCGTGGGTCCGGGAGACGACGCATCGGCCGAGGTGTGTGCCCTGGCTCGCCAGGTGGGCCTGCTCCTCGCCGCCCGCGGCGCAGTGGTGATCACCGGTGGGTTAGGCGGGGTGATGTCCGCCGCCGCACACGGTGCCCGCGACGGCGGCGGCCTCGTCATCGGCCTGTTGCCCGGTGCCGACCGGAGCGCCGGCAACGAGCACCTCACGGTCACGATTCCCACCGGCTTGGGACAGGCCCGGAACGCCGTGATCGTCCGTGCGGCCGACGGCCTCGTCGCGGTCGGCGGCAGCTGGGGAACGCTCAGCGAGGTCGCCTTGGCTCGCCGCACCGGCACACCGGTGGTGTGGCTGCGGGGCTGGCAGGTGCGCGACGCGGGCGACCGAGTCGTCGCAGTCCCGGTGGCCGAGTCGCCGGAAGACGCCGTCGCCCGGCTCGCCGCGGCGCTGCACTGGTAGCGGCGGCAACGGCGTCGAGTACTCGCTGCACCTGCAGCCCGCCACCGCAGCTCGGGGCGTACTGAGTCCGCTCAACACGGACCACGCAAATGACACGCGAGCGCGGGCTGGTGGTTGTCACCCGCGGGCTGGACCACAGTGGGGCGCACGACCGTGGTCGTACTGGACGCCGTGCTCGTCGTCGCCCGTCCGAGCGCGAACGCCACGGCGAACAGCACCGCAACCGCGAGCACGATCAGCGCGATCCGGACGGTGTTGGTGATTCGTTTCGGCACGACCGCGAGCGGCTGCACAGCGATGTCGGACATGAGGCTCTCCTTCGGCTCTCCGGCTCGCTCCCTGCGGCCGGGCGACCGCCCGGGCGGCGGTTGCAGACGTCAGCCTGCGCCGGGTCGAGCCGGGGGGCATCGGGAAGGAACCTCAGATTCCCGGCCGGTCCTACCTAATTTCCGGGCGAGGTTGCCCATGGCTGCCGGGATGCACGTGGGGGCGTGGATCACCTGCTTCCCCGCGGACGGCCGCGTTCGGGGGCTCGAAAACAGCAACGCCCGCGGAAGGGTGATCGACATCGTCGTCCGGACGCGAAATGTCGGGGGGCGATCGCAGAATCCACCCATGAAAATCCTCACCGCTACGGCGGCGGGCCAGGGCGCCCGCGACAATGACTTCGACTGGACCATCGAGGGCGAGCTCGTCTGGATCGGCCTGGTGTGCGCCACCGATCGCAGGAACCCGGACGGGGGTTGCGGCTGCGGTCGCTCGTTTTCCGGCCTCAGCTCGCACCGCGCGACGACGACCGCCCAGGTCCGCGACCTCCCCTTGACGCGCGACGACGTGACCAAGGCGCTGGCCGGGTACTGCGAAGCGGCGGGCTACGGCGTCGTCGAACCGATCGAACTCGCCGAGGAGGTCGACGAACTGCTTCGCGTCGTTTCCGAATGGGACGTAGGCACGATCGTTGAACGTCGCCTCGACCGATTACAGCCGCGCTGCCTCAGGTAACCGGCCGCCGGACCGCGGGCGCAGGTTCGTCACCCGGGCGTGTGGCTGCGGCTACGCCTTGCGCGCGGCGCGGCGGCTCGGATCGACCCTCCACGCGAGGGCGCGCAAGCCGGTGTCAAGGACCAGTTCGGTCAGCGCGATCAGAATGATGCCGGAGAAGACGAGCGCGGTGTCGAGGTAGTTGCCGGCTTGCGAGATCACGAAGCCGAGGCCACTCGTGGCGGCCAGCATCTCGGCCGCGACGATGCTGCCCCACGAACCACCCAGCGCGATGCGCATCCCGGTGATGATCCCGGGGAGGGCGCCCCGGATCTGCACGTGCCACAACGCGTACACCTTCGACGCGCCCAACGTCCTGGCCGCGAACTGCAGATCGTCCGAGACGTCGTCCAAGGCTGCCAGCGTGGCGACGATCATCACCGGCACCACACCGAAGGCGATGAGCACCTCCTTGGGCAGTTCCCCGATGCCGAACCAGACGATGAACAGCGGGATGAACGCGAGTGGCGGCAACGGCCGGATCACCTCGACGACCGGGTCGATGAGATGACGGATCGTCCGGCTCGAGAACATTGCGGCGCCGACCGAGACGCCGAGCACCACTCCGGCGACGAAGCCGATCAGGACGCGTCGCAGGCTGATCAACAGGTCCCGCCACAGGGGCGGGCTCTGGCTCGGGTAGTTGTGGGTGAAGTAGTGCACGAAGCTGCGTCCGGTCTGCGTAACCGACGGCAGGATGACCGGGTCGCCGAGCAGCATCGCGGCAATCTGCCAGCCGACGACGAGGCCGGTCAGCCCACCGGCGCCGGTGAGGAAGCGACGACGGCTCGCCCGCCGCCGGGCGCGGCGCTCGGCGGCGAGGTCGAGGCTCTCGTCGCGCCAGACGTCGGCGGCGACGGTCGGAAGCTCGGCCGGCCGAATCGATGTTTCCAGGCTCGTGGTCGTCACGTTCGTGCCTCTCGCGGTTGTCCGTTCAGTGAGTGAGGACGCTGCGGATGTGTCGCTTGGTGGCGAGCACCGCAGCTGCGTCCACCGACTCGACGGCCCGCGGCCGGCCCAGGGGAACGTCGATGACCTGAGTCAGGCCCGGGGGTCGGCCGCCCATGAGCACGACCCGGTCGCCGAGCAGGATCGACTCCTCGATGTCGTGGGTCACGAAGATGATCGTGATCCGGTACTTCTCCCACATCGCCAGCAGGAACTGCTGCATCCGCAGTCGGGTGATGGCGTCGAGCGCGCCAAACGGCTCGTCCATCAACAGCACGGACGGACGGGTGATGACGGCGCGCGCGAACGCTGCGCGGTGCTGCATTCCACCGGACAGCTCGTGCGGGTAGGCATCGGCGAACTCGCTGAGCCCGACCGTCTCGAGAATCGCGGTCGCGTCGGCGAGCAGCTCGGCGTCGCTGCGCTCGTCCAACCCGCGCGAGCGTTGCGCCCGCGGGCCGAACAGCACGTTGTCGCGGGCGGTGAGCCAGGGGAAGAGCATCGGCTGTTGGAAGAGCATCCCCCGATCGGCGCCGGGCCCGGTCACGCGACGACCGGCCACCACCACTGAGCCCTCATCGGCCGCGAGCATCCCGGCGACGACCCGCAGCAGCGTCGACTTCCCGCAGCCGGAGGGGCCGAGGAGGCAGACGAACTCGCCGGGGGCGATGGTGAGGTCGACGCCCGAGAACGCGACGGTACGACGCCCGCCCCGACGGAAGACCTTCGTCACTGACCGCAGCTGAACCTCGGCGGCCGCGACACCGCCGGGCGGCTCGGCCGCCCTCGCTCCGGCGGCCGCGTCGGCCGCCGGAGCGAGGGCCACGTCGGTCAGCTCAGCAGCCACCACTGAGCGCCTTCTGCACGAACGAGGAGTCGACATGCGCTGCGAGGACCGCGTTCGACGGGATCGACTTGATCCGGCCTTGGCCGCGAAGGAACTCCGCGGTTTGCGCGTAGGCCTTGACGATCGGGCTGTTCACGTCGCCCGGGCGGCCCAGCCAATGGAGTTGCTGGTTGAGGGGGATGAACGGAAAGTCCTTCGTCGCCGAAACGATCAGGTTTCCGGGAACGCCCTGCGCCTTGGCGCTCGCGGTCAGGTACTTGTCGGCCTGCGGACCGGTGAAGTCGCGCGTGGCCTGCACCTGGGCGCAGACGTACTGCTGGACAACCTTCGGGTGCTTGTCGATCGCATCCTTCGCGACGGCCACCACATTCAGCCCGGGGATGCCCAGCTTGGCGATCTTCTGCGCGTCCGTGATGGCGTGCCCGCCCTTGGCGAGCAACTGCGCCTCGGGTCCGGCCTGGACGTAGGCGCCCTGGAGCGCACCAGACAGGTAGGCCGCCGCGACGGCTTGCTCGCTGGCCAGACCGACGACCTTGACCGAGCCGCTGAGGCCGTTCAGCTTGAGCCAGCCGCGCAACTCGAAGTCCTCGGAGGAGCCCACGAGCACACCTACCGACTTGCCGGCCAGTTGGCTCGGCACGGTGATGCCGGGCGGGACGATCAGGGCGTCGGCGTCGAAGCTCTGCGCAAGGACGACGACGACATCCGTGCCGTTGCCGATCGCGCCGACGACGGGCGGGTTCCCGACTCCGCTGATCGCCTGCAGCGAGCCGCTGCGCAACTCGGCGATGGCGGTGACCCCCGCGTCGAACGGGACGAACTTGAGGTCGGCTTTGATCGTCTTGGCGATGGACGGCTGGGTCTGGATGATGCTGTCCGCGCTGGCGACGTTGCCCTGGCCGTAGGCCACGGTGAACCCGGGTCCGGAGCCGTCGCTGGACCGGGCGAGCAGCGCCGTCGTCACGGCGGCCACGACGATGAGCGCTGCTGCCGCCAGCAGAATCCGGCGACGGCGGCGCTTTTGGTAGGCGGTGCGGCCGGACCGCCCGGCCGCACCCGAGCCGGAGCCCGGATCGGCGATGTCGGCCGAACCGGTGGATGACGTCGTCGTACTCATGTATGCCTCGTGTTCTTGTCGATGATGGAGCGACCGGGCCGCTAGTCCGTGGCGCCGGTGGCGTAGTACGCCGTGGCGTCACCCTCGATCGGCGTGGACTGGCGGCCGTCGGGTCCGACCGGGACCGGCCCGGCCACGGTGACCCGCTCCCCGCGCCGGTGCGCGTCCCCGTAGTCGTAGACGGCGACGTGCTGCGTGGCCCGGTTGTCCCAGATAGCGAGGTCGCCCACGCGCCACTGCCAGCGGACCGTGTTCTCCGGCCGAGTGACGTAGTCCTGCAGGATGCGGATCAGGTCGCGCGAGGCCTGCGGACCGAGCCCGACGACCGATTGGGCGAATCCGCCCAGTACCAACGACTTCTCGCCGGTCTCCGGGTGGATGCGCACGGCTGGGTGCTCGGTCTTGTAGACGGTCGAGGTGAACTGCTTGCGGCTCGCCTGCAGAAGCGGGTTCTCGGACTCATCACGCGACGCCGGCACCGCGTAGTCGTGGGCGTTGGTGTGCACGATGCGGAGCCTGTCGGCCAGCTCCTGCAGTTCGATGGGCAGTGCGTCGTAGGCGGCCACCGTGTTGGCCCAGATGGTGTCGCCGCCGACCGCCGGAATGATGACGCCGTGCAGCAACGTGAAGGCCGGCGGGCGGTCAACGAAGGTGACGTCGGTGTGCCACTTGTTCGCCGGGCCGCCCTTGGTGGAGTCGATCTCCTCGAGCAGGGGCCGGCCCGTCGGGGAAGGGATGGTCGGGTGGCCGAGGGTCAGCGAGCCGAACCGCTGGGCGAAGGCGACCTGGGAGTCGTAGTCGAGGTGCTGGTCACGCAGGAACACGACGCGGTGCTGCAGCAGGGCTGTGCGGACGAACGCCACCGACTCATCGGTCGGATCGGCCGCGTCGACGCCGGTGAGCTCGGCTCCGAGCCGGCCGGCCAGTCGCCGCGTGCCGAACTGGGTGCTGTCGTCGGTGCTGTCTACGGCGCTGTCGAGGGTCGTGGTCATGGTTGCCTTTCGGGTGGGGTGACGTGCGGAATGCACGAGAACGGCGCGCGAAAATCGCACGCTCAAGGGGAACGAGGAATGCGGACGAGCCAGCTCGGCCCGCGTCGACCACGACGTGCAGGCGTGCGGTCAAGCGGGATTCAGCGCGGAGCCGACGAGTGCCGGTTCACGGTGCACTGCCGGTTCGGGATGCACAGCACGAGCAGGGCGCTGATGCGATATCGGCTAGGGCCGACAGATGCTGCCGGCGATCCGCAGGAAATCGACGTAGCGACGACGCACGAGAGGTTCGCTGCGGGTCATGGCATCACCGTGACAGACCACCGAGCCGGAAGTCAAGTTTCTCGACAGGCTTGGTCGACAAACCCACAGGTGCGGGAGCAACAACACCTCGACCGACAAGCCGGCAGGTGGGTCCTCGGTGACGCGGCGGCCACTTGGCGCTGACGTACGCGGTGGCCTCGCCGATAGGCAGCGCTGATGTGGGGCTTGTTGAACGGGGCGATTTGGTCAAACCGCGGTGGGGATGTGAGTTGCCAGCCGAACCGACGCGCGGAACCGCACCCGCGCGGCCGCCGCCATCTGATGCGCTCGGCGACCTCGGGTGAAGATTCTGCCGACTAAACCTCGAAATTGGGCTCGTAGGGCCCATTTTTGCTGGGATTCCGAGGTCCGTCAGACGTTGAAGCGGAACTCCACGACGTCGCCGTCGGCCATCACGTAGTCCTTGCCCTCGATGCGCACCTTGCCCCGCGCCTTGGCCTCGGCCATCGAGCCTGCAGCGACGAGTTCGTCGTACGAGACGACCTCGGCCTTGATGAAGCCCCGCTCGAAGTCGGTATGAATGACGCCGGCGGCCTGCGGTGCGGTCGTCCCCACCTTGATCGTCCAGGCGCGGGATTCCTTCGGCCCGGCAGTGAGGTAGGTCTGCAACCCGAGCGTCTCGAAGCCGACGCGGGCCAACTGGTCGATGCCGGACTCCTCCTGCCCCATCGACTGCAAGAGCTCCAACGCCTCGTCGGCGTCCAGTTCGATGAGCTCGGACTCGGTCTTGGCGTCGAGGAAGATCGCTTCGGCCGGCGCGACGAGTGCGCGGAGTTCGTCGGTGAACTCGCGGTTGGCGATCTCCTCCGGGTCGACGTTGAAGACGTAGAGGAACGGCTTGGCCGTCATCAGGTGCAGTTCGCGCAGCGGACCGCGGTCGAGGCCCGCGGCCGAGATCGTCTTGCCGGTCTGGAGCGCCTCTACCGCCTCTTCGGCGGCGGCGAGCACCGGAGCACGGTCCTTGTGCAGCCGCGCTTCTTTCTGCAGGCGCGGGATCGCGTTCTCGATCGTCTGCAGGTCGGCGAGGATCAGCTCGGTGTTGATCGTCTCGATGTCGTCCTTGGGCGAGATCTTGCCGTCAACATGGACGACGTTCGGATCGCTGAAGGCCCGGATGACCTGGCAGATCGCGTCGGCCTCGCGGATGTTGGCCAGGAATTTGTTGCCCAGCCCCTCGCCGGTGCTGGCTCCGCGGACGATGCCGGCGATATCGACGAAAGACACCGTGGCCGGAATGATCTTGGCCGAACCGAAGATCTTGGCGAGCACGCCAAGTCGCTCGTCCGGTACGCCGACGACCCCGACGTTCGGGTCGATCGTCGCGAATGGGTAGTTCGCGGCCAGGACGTCGTTCTTTGTCAATGCGTTGAACAGCGTGGACTTGCCGACGTTGGGCAGGCCGACGATGCCGATAGTGAGGCTCACGTCCGGTCTCGCTTCGCTACGCCCGGCCGTGGCCGGGCTGCTGTGTCCCTGGTTCGCTCGCTGCGCTCTCTCACGTGCGGCGAGTCTACGGCGGCTGCTCGGGCCAACTGGCGCGTCGCTCCCGAAACTGTCGGACTCTGGTGTGAGCATCGAACACATGAACGTCACTGCCTTGCTCGTCGCGCTCCTGATGCTGGCCGCCGGAGCGGTCATCGGCTGGCTGGCCGCTCGCAGCCGGGCCCAGTCCGACGTGCACGCCGCGCGCGGCGAGATCGCCCGCCTCGGCGCAACCCTCGAGGCCGAACGCGCCGCCGCCCGCGACCGCGAAGAATTCGCGCGCGAGTCGCAGGCGAATGCGGAGGCGAGACTGCGAGAGGCGTTCGCATCGCTCGCCGGTGACGCCCTCGACCGCAACAACCAGGCGTTCGCGCAGCTCGCATCGGCGAAGCTCGCCGCCGAGAAGGCCGGCGCCGACGGCGATCTCGCCCAACGCCAGCAGGCGATCGAGGGCCTGGTCACTCCCTTGCGCGAGTCCTTGGACCGGGTCCAGCAGCAGTTGAACGCAGTGGAGAAGGATCGCGCCGGTTCCTACGCCAAGCTCCTCGACCAGGTCGGCACGATGCGCCAGACCTCGGAGCAGCTGCGGGTCGAGACCGCCCAGCTGGTGACGGCCCTGCGTGCGCCGCAGGTCCGCGGCCGCTGGGGTGAGATGCAGCTCGAGCGCGCCGTCGAGGCCGCGGGCATGACCGAACACATCGACTACGTCACGCAGGCCACCGTCACGGGCCCGGACGGCCGGCTCCGTCCCGACCTCGTGGTGCGGCTCGTCGGCGGCAAGAGCGTCGTCGTCGACTCGAAGGTCGCGTTCGCTGGCTACCTCGAGGCGATGGAGGCCAAGGACGAGGGCACCCGTGCGGCTCGGCTGAAGGCGCACGCCCGGCACCTGCGCACCCACATCGACTCGCTCAGCGACAAGTCCTACTACGAGCACTTCACCCCGTCGCCGGAGTTCGTCGTCTGCTTCGTGCCGGCCGACGCCTTCCTGGACGCGGCGCTGCGCGAGGACCCGTCCCTGCAGGAGCACGCCTTCGAACGCAACGTGGTGATCGCGACGCCGTCCACACTCGTCGCGCTGCTGCGCACCATCGCCTACACCTGGCGGCAGGAAGCCCTCGCGGCCAACGCCGCCGAGGTGCACAAGCTCGGCCGCGAGCTGTACCAGCGGTTGTCGACGATGGGCGGGCACATCGACAAGCTGGGACGCTCGCTCAATAACGCCGTCGGCTCCTACAACCAGACCGTGTCGTCCCTCGAGAGCCGAGTTCTCGTCAGCGCGCGCAAGATGATCGACCTCAAGGTGGTGGACCCCACCGAAGCCATTCAGGCTCCCGCGCAGGTGCTCGAGCACGCACGCTCGACGCAGGCGCCCGAGGTCACCGATCAGCGCGTGGTGGCGCTGGCCAAGCCGCGCGGCGTGCCGATCGGCCAGGGTGAGCTGCCCACCGCCGTACCCGGCGCCGACGAGCGCGCGACGAGCTGACCGACCGCCGCGCCCTCGTACTCAGACACCGCCGGCACCACTCCCGCCGGTCCACGTCGGATACGAGACATCTCCCGCCTCGAACCGGATCCATACCTCGTCTCCGATCGCCGGCCGGGCGGCGTCGGCCTGCTCCGGCATCGCCCACATCGCTTCCGCGGCCGCCACGTCCGGCACTTGCACGTTCACGCGGTGGTAGCCGCCCGGATCGGCGTTGTCGAGGACGATTCCGCGGTACGTGGCGTGGTAGCCGCTCGGTCCGGTCGGCACTTCGGCGGGCTGGCTCGCGGCGCCCGCATCGGCGAACCAGATCGGGTAGTCCTCGTCGCCGTTCTCGTAGCGGACCGCGACCAGGTCACCGATCGCCGGCAGCGCGGTGCCCTGCTGCTCGGGCACCGCCCACGTGGACTGGTCGCCCGAGACGTCGGGCACCTGCACCTGGACTCGCTGCTGGCTGGTCGGGTCGGCGTTGTCGAGCACCACGCCCCGATAGGTGTCGAAGTAGCTCATGTCGTCCTCCCGGTGCCGGCCGTCGCTTGCATCGAAGGGCATTGTCGGCCCGACAGGCAACGGCCGAAGGGGCAGCGTGCCGGTCGGTCAGCGCACGTCGAAGGGCTCGGTCGTGCCGGTGAACGGGCGGACGGCTCCGCCGGGCTCCAGCACATCGCCGCGATAGATCAGCCGATAGCGCCCGGGCACGGCGTCCGCGGGGATCGCCCATTCCACCGTGACCCGCGACCCCGACCGGCCCGCACGCGCCCAGTGGAACTTCGTCGTCCAGTCACTGTCGTCGGCGATCCGACGCCAGTCGCCCGCGTCGAAGTGCTGGACCTCGACGAAAGTGCGGCCGCGGCGCAGGTCGTTGTTCGGGTACGCGCCCACGAACTGCGCTGACGCCGTGTCCCCCGCCCGGTAGCGCCGGCGCGGCGGCCGCACGACGTCTCCGTACGAACCTCCGGACGGCGAGTCGGGCCGGGCCGGTCGGATCGGCTTCACCCGCGACGACAGGTCGGGCGGCGGCGGGCCGGCAGCGACCGGCGCGCCAGCGCGCATCGCAACGGCCAGGGCGGCCACCGCCTGGATCAGCGCCGGGAGCTCCCACCGCCCGTACATCGTGCTGCCGGCCTCGTAACGCTGGGCGTCGTACTCCTCCGGCGTCGTGACGTAGTGGATGTAGCCGTTGCTGTAGCCCGCAACGAGGACGTGCGCCAGCGGTGCACCGACGATCGCCGACACCGCCCTCCGCAGTCGCAGCCCGGAGACGATCGTGATCTCGGCCGGCAGCCCGATCAGGTACAGCGAGCCGATCCGCAGCAGCTGCACCGGAATGCGCTCCTGGATCAGGGGCGAGACCCGGTTCGCGGCCCGCGGCAGCACGATCCCCTTCGGCGACTGGGAATCGCGCAGCGCCGGGTACAGCCGGTACGCCACCTGCGAGGACACCGTGTCGAACAGCGCGTTTCGCCCCTGCTTGAACCCGGCGAAGCCCTTGCCCTCATCTGTGCCGGCCACCTGCCCGGCGCCGGCGTACGGACCCGACGTGCGGTGCGACCGTCCGTCGCCGGTGTAGTCGGCGGCGACCTCGAAGTCGGTCAGGTCGATGTAGGTCAACCGCGCATCGAGCCCCGCCTCGATCGCGGCACCGGATCCGACCAGCGACGAGGCCGCCGCGTACTGCCGCTGCCCGATGATCCGGGTGTTCTCGAACTCGTCCTCGGTCGGCCCGCTCCCGGGCCGGCGGTTGAGGTTCGGCGACATGTCACCGGCGTTGGTCTGGGCGAACGCCCCGATGAAGTCCGGCGGCCCGTCGGCCAGATAGTCCACCCCGAGCGCCAACCGCTCCCACGCGTACGCGGCATAACCCTTGTTGTCGCTGCTGATCAGCTTGTTCCGGTTCGACATCGAGGTGCCGTGTGTGGCGAACCAGTTCACCGCGCCGACCAGCCGCCCGTCGCGCTCGATCGTCAGCAGCGTCGTCTGGGGATCGATCGCATCCGGGAAGAAGTCCTTGTCGGCCTGCGGATTGAGTTCGAACGACGACTGCGAGCGGTTGACGCTGGCGTCGTGCAATTCGCCGAACGCCAGCGCCAGCCGGGCCGGCGCCACGTCGCCGTCCGCGTGGGTGATCGACTCCACAATGCCGTCAACGATCGCGCCGAACGTCCGGTGGTGGAAGCCGCCGGTCGTCACGTTGTACAGCGTGTGGTGCGAATAACCGCCGGGCCCGCAGTGCGTGTGCGTGCCGGTGAGCATCGTGTTGACGTCGGTGTAGCGGTCGCCGAACCGCGCGCTCAGGCGCCGCAGAACCTCCTGCCACACGCTGTCGAACACGAGAGGCAATTCGGCCACGACAAGCAGGATCCGGGGGCCGTCCGGCGAGGACGCGAACACGAAGGCCCGGGACCGCAGCCGCAGGTGGATCCCGGCGCTCTTCTGGTCGGCCTTCCCGTAGCCCATCATCCCGCAGTCGGCCGCCTCGCCGGTGATGTCGGCGATCCCGCGGCCGACCAAACAGTCCATGTCGCGAGACTGTAGGGGTCCGTATCCCATGCCACCCGCGCGGCTCCGCGCCGGGGTACGCGTCGGGACGGCTACGTCTCAGTTGCGGCAGGTACCGTGGCCGGAAAGCGTGCCCTCGGCTCGCCCCGCAGAAATAGAGGAGCCCCAGTGACCTATCCGTCCGCGCCCAACGGCCGCGGACAGTCCTCGCCCGGAGACGGCAGCGGCCGCGCCGCGTCCAGACAGCCGGACGACGACGGCTGGGGCCCGTCCACCTCGGTGCGCAGTGGCTCGGCACCACGGGTCGGCCGGGCGTTCAACTACCCGGCCGTGGCGGGGTCCGATCCGCTCCGAGCCTCGGGATCAGGGCCGGCCGAACAGCCCTGGAACCCGGCCGGCCCGCGCGGTCGCGACCAGCAGCGCGCCACGCGGATGGCCGAGCGGCGCAGCGCCGCCGTCATGCCGCCGGTGCGCGCCGCCGAACGCGGGGTGCCGTGGTGGGCCGCGCTGATCATCCTCGCCGCGATCGCGGCTCTCGGCGGCGTCATCGATACGCTCGGCTCGATCCAGGTGCAGGGCGGCTTCAACATCGGGGTGGTCGTGGCCTCGATCGTCGCGATCCTCGTCGTCAAGCGCTCGCACATGTTCCCGATCGTGATCTCGCCGCCGATCGTCTATTCGCTGGCGGCGGTGTTCCAGCTCTACATCCGCTCGCACGGCCTCACGAACAAGGGGACCGTGCTGGACGGCGCCGCCAACTACCTCGTGTACGGCTTCCCCGCGATCGCCGCGGCCACCGCCGCCGTGCTGATCATCGCCGGCATCCGGCTCATCGTTCGCAAGTAGCGCGTCTCAGGTCCGGGCCCGCAAGTCCCGACGCAATTCCTGCGGCAGCGCGAACGTCAACCGCTCCTCGGTCTGGCTGACCTCCTCGACGTTCCCGTAGCCCCGCTGGGCGAGCCAGTCGGTCACCTCGTGCACGAGGATCTCGGGCACCGAGGCGCCCGAAGAAAGCCCCACGGTCGTGACGCCGTCGAGCCAGGCGGCGTCGATCGCCGCGGCGTTCTCGACGAGATGGGCCGCCTTCGCCCCCGCGGCAGCGGCGACCTCGACCATGCGGACCGAGTTGGACGAGTTCGCCGAGCCGACAACCAGGAACAAGTCGACCTGGGGCGCGATCGTCTTGACCGCGGCTTGCCGATTCTGGGTGGCATAACAGATGTCGTCGGACGGCGGCGCCTGTAACAGCGGGAAGCGCTCGCGCAGCGCGTCCACCGTCTGCATGGTCTCATCGACCGACAAGGTCGTCTGCGAGAGCCACACGACCCGCTCCGGGTCGCGTACCGCGAGGTTCGCGACGCTCTCGGGTCCGTCCACGATCGTGATGTGCTCCGGCGCCTCGCCGGTCGTTCCGATGACCTCTTCGTGACCCTCGTGTCCGATGAGCAGGATCTCGAAGTCGTCCTTCGCGAACCGGCGAACTTCGTGGTGCACCTTCGTCACCAGCGGGCAGGTGGCGTCGATGGCCTTCAGGTTGCGGGCCGCGGCCTGCTCGTGCACCTCGGGGGCGACGCCGTGCGCGGAGAAGACGACGATCGAGCCCTCGGGCACCTCGTCGTTCTCTTCCACGAAGACCGCGCCGCGGGCCTCGAGGGACTGCACGACGTGCAGGTTGTGCACGATCTGCTTACGGACGTAGACAGGCGCGCCGTAATGCTCCAGCGCATGCTCGACGGTCTGCACGGCGCGGTCGACGCCCGCGCAATACCCCCGCGGCTTCGCGAGCAGGACCCGCTTGGCGGGCTGGGAGACCGATGCGTCCATACCTGCGATGGTACGGACCGCCAAGATGCGGCAGGCTGGTCCCATGCAGCTCCCCGGCCCCCTGCGCGCCGTCATCGGTTTCGCGGCCAACGTGACCGACGAGGCGAAGCATCTGCCCGACCGAGCCATCGAACTCCCGATGCTGGCGGTGAGCACGGCGCTGCAGCTGTCTCTGCGGGCCCAGCAGCGCTACGCCCGGCTCACGGCCCGGGGGGACGAGGTCCTCAACCGCCGCCAGGTCGGCGATGACCCACCCTCCTGGGCCACGTTCGACGAACCGATCCCGCCGGAGCAGCTGCGCGAGGCCGCCGAAGCGGAGCGCAACTCGAGTCCGCGGCCGCAGTCCGCCGCAGACCTGCTCGACCAGCTCTTCGGCAACGTCGACGAACCCACGTCGACGGCCACGAACGTATCGCCGACGGCGAAGGCGTCCGCGAACCACGCCCCGGCCAAGAAGGACGCGCCGAACAAGACTCCCGCGAAGAAGGCTTCGGCGAACAACGCTGCGGCCAAGAAGGTTCCGGCCCCGAAGACATCGGCGGGGAAGGCACCGGCCAAGAAACCTGCGGCGAAGAAGGCACCGGCCGCGAAGGCGGTCGCCGAGCCCGCGGGAAAGACCGTCAACAAGCCTCGGCACACCGCCCCGTCGCGGTTCGACGACGCCGGGGATTAGTGGCCCGCCTCGAAACCTCGGCCGAGTCGCCGGTCCCGGTCCGCGTCGTCGCGATCCGGATCGGTGAGTGGATCAGCCGACTGGGCGAGATCTGGGTCGACGGCCAGATCGCCCAGCTGACCCGGCGTCCCGGTGTCGCGACTCACTTCCTGACCCTGCGCGACCCCGACGCGAACATCTCGCTCACGGTGACTTGCCCGCGCGGCGTGCTGCCCGATTCGGTCGCCGAGGGTTCGCGGGTCGTCATGCGGGCTCGTCCCGACTTCTACCTCGAGCGCGGCACGTTGAGCCTGCGCGCGACCGAGATCCGTCAGGTCGGCCTCGGGGAACTGCTGGCTCAGCTCGAGGCGCGGCGCCGGCTGCTCGCGGCCGAGGGGCTCTTCGCGGCCGACCGCAAGCGCCCGTTGCCCTTCCTGCCGCGCACGATCGGGCTGATCACCGGACGGGCCGGCGCGGCCGAGCGCGACGTCGTCGAAAACGCCCGCCGCCGGCTGCCGGCCGCCCGGTTCCGGCTGGAGAACGTAGCCATGCAGGGACCCAACGCGGTCACCGAGGTCGTGGCTGCCCTCGTCCGGCTCGACCGGGACCCCGAGGTGGAGGTCATCGTCATCGCCCGGGGTGGCGGCAGCGTCGAGGACCTGCTGCCGTTCAGCAACGAGACGCTGGTGCGTGCGGTCGCAGCGGCGGTCACGCCGGTGGTGAGCGCCATCGGGCACGAGTCAGACCAGCCGCTGCTCGATTTCGTCGCCGACCTCGCCGCATCGACCCCGACCGATGCCGGCAAGCGGATCGTCCCGGACCTCGTCGAGGAGCTGCGTCAGGTGACCGAACTGCGCACCCGGGTGCGCTCGAGCGTCCGGACCAGAATTGCCCGCGAGCGCGAGCTGATGGCCGGGCTGCCGCAGCGCCTGCGCCGCACCGTGCGCGCTCGGGTGGACCGCGAGGCCGACGACACCCGAGCTCTGCGGGACCGCACCCGGCGCGGACTGACGGGGCTCATCGACGCCGAGCTCGCCGACCTCGTACACATCCGGGCCCGGGTGCGGGTGCTCTCGCCGCAGGCCACTCTCGACCGCGGTTACGCGATTGTCCGGCGGCCGGACGGCACGGTCGTGCGCGCACCCGCCGACGCCCTCGGGCCGCTGCGCATCCGGGTGGCTGGCGGCGAGTTCGACGCGGCCGCGACGTAGGGTCGCTGCCGTGCCCGAACCCACTGACCAGCCGACCTACGAGCAGGCCCGCTCCGAGCTGCGCGAGATCGTCGCCAAGCTCGAGTCCGGCGGGCACCCGCTCGAGGAATCTCTCGCGCTGTGGGAGCGCGGCGAGCAGCTCGCCGACATCTGTCAGCGCTGGCTCGACGGCGCGAGCGAGCGTCTCGACAAGTCGATCACCGAGCACGATGCCGGGACCGACTGACTGCGCCGCTGCGCTCAGCGCGATTCCGGCTCAGGCTCCAGGTTGTCGCGGGCCCACATCGCGGCCGACGTCCGGTCATTGACGCCGATCCGCTTGAAGACGTTGCCGAGATGGATCTTCACGGTGTGTTCGCTGATGCCGAGCGAGCGCGCGATCTGCTTGTTCGCCAACCCTTTGCTCACCAGGCGGAGCACCTCCAACTCCCGCCCGCTCAGCGAGCTCGCTGGAGCGGGCTCACTGCGCCGACCGGGCAGCAACGCCGACGCGACTCTGGGGTCGATCGGCGTGTGCCCGGCGTAGGCCGCGCGCACGGCGTCGAACAGCACGTCCGGCGTGCAGTCCTTGAGCAGGTAACCCGTCGCCCCAGCCGCCAGCGCGTCCCCTACCTGACGCTGGTCGGAGAACGACGTCAGCGCCACGACCCGGACGTCGGGTCGGTCGGCGAGCAGCAGCCGGGTGGCCTCCACGCCGTCGACGTCGGGCATCGACAGGTCCATCAGCACAACATCGGGTTCGCAGGCTCGGGCGGCCTCGACGACGGCCGTTCCGTCGGCTGCGGTGCCGACCACCTCGATGTCGGCGGCGGACGCGAGCAGCGTGGCGAGCCCATCACGGACCAGCCGGTGGTCGTCGACCAGCATGACGCGGATCATCCGACTGGAACCTCCATCCGCACCGCGGTGCCGCCGCCCGGTGAGGTGCGGACGGCGAGCTCGGCCCCGATCCGTTCGGCCTGATCGGCCATCAGCCGCCGCCCGAAGCTGTCCGCCCGGCCGGCCTGCTCGTCGCCGTCCATCCCGATCCCGTCGTCGGTCACCTCGAGCCGCACCACGTCACCGTCCGCGGCGAGGACGAGGCCGACCGAGCTGGCCCGAGCGTGTCGTTCTGCGTTGCGCAGGCTTTCCTGACCCACCCGGAACACCGCCTCCTGCTGCTGCTCGTCCAGGCGCGCGATGGCGGCCTCGTCGACGGTGAGCTCCACCCTCAGCCCGCGCGCGACGAGCGCGGCCGACACGTCATGCAGCGCGGCCGCCAGCCCGGCCACGCGCAGGTTGGGCGGGTAGAGGTCGACGAGCAGGGCGCGCAGCCCGCCGATGCCCGAACGCACCGAGCTGGCCGTCTCGCGCAGAGCGGTTGCCGCCTCCGGATCCCCCCGCTTCTGGGCGTGCTCCGCCTGGGCCGCGACGACGTAGGACGCGGCCGCCAACTCCTGGACCAGACCGTCGTGCAAGGCGCCGGCGATTCGGCGCCGCTCGATCAACGAGACGTCGGCGGCGCGCTGGAGCAATGCCTCACGTTGGGCCTGCGCCCGCCGGGTGCGACTTACCAGCCCCCAGACGATCGGAGTGAGAAGCAGGAGCATCGCCAGCAGGCTGCTGAGCAGGATGCCCAGGAAGCCGTGCCACAGCTGCGCGCTGCGGGCCGACACCGCGTCGTAGCGGAAGTACGCCTCGAACAGCAGCGGCTCGCCGCTCGGCGTCCACACCGGCCGGTAGACCTCGAGCAGGCGGCCTTGGTCGCGCTCATCGACGTTCTCGGGGCGATTGACATCGCTCACCGCCGCGACGACCTTGCCGCCGGTCAGCGCCGTCCTGGCGTCGTCGTCGAGGGTGAAGGTCCGGCCGATCAAGTTGCGGTCGTCGGACCACAGGATCCGGCCCTCCGCCGTCCAGACCTTGATCCTGGTGACCGGCTCGACGACGACCGCCGCCGCGATGCGCTCGAATGCCTGCGCCGCCGCCCGCGGATCGGTGAGCACGGCATCCGTCAGTTGCGGCTGCACGGTGCTGGTGGCCAGCAGGTCGGTCATCACGGCGGCGTCGTGCACGCCTTGCCGTTCGGCCGTACGTTGCGCGATCACCGAGCCGACCAGGGCGACGAGGGCCAGCACGACCAACGTTGCCGCGACGACGGCGAGGATGACCTTGCGCATCGAGACGGGCGCGTCGCCGGCCGCGGCGCGCCGTCCGCCCGATGGCACGACGACCGACCACCGTTCGCCGTCGGTCATGGCGCGCGGCGCCGGGTCGGCCAGTTCATCCAGCAGCCGCCCTCCGTCGTGATGCGTGGTCACCCTCGTCAGCCGTGTCCGCCCCGGGAGCGCCCGGAACCGTCATCGCGGCCACCGTGATCATCGCCCGAACCGGAACCGGAACCGGATACCGAGCCCGAGGTGGAGGTGGTGGTGCCCCGCAGCCCACCATGGTCGTCCGGTGTTGCCGTGGATGTCACCCCGTCGTGCGGATGATCGTCGGCTCGGCCGGTCCGAGGCGCGGACGGGGCGCGTTCCGCGGACGAGGCTCCCCCGGACGACCCGGGATCGCTGAGCCGGACCTGATGCGCCCCCGAGGGAACCGGCACCGGGATGGAGCGGCTGAACGAACTGTTGTCGTTCAACCCCACCATCGTCGGCGTGGCGACGGCGGCAGCGGCAAGTGCCGCCGCCATCGTCAGCAGCAAGCGGTTCATGAGATTCTTCTTACTCGTGCGGGCATGGTGCTAGAACCGCACCGTACCGCTGCAGACCCGGTCGCCGCGCGTTGCCCGGGCCCGGATGACGTCCGTGCCGGCGCGGTTCGCGGGCCGAGCGTGCACCGTGAACGAGCCGCTGGGCGCCTGCGTCGTTGCATACCGGTCGGTCACCAGGTGGGTGTTGTCGGTGATCCGGACGTGCCAGCGCTGGCCGGCGTGGTTGGTGTCGACCTCGAACTCGATCTCGAGCCGCCCGTCGTCCGCCTTGGCCTTCAGCGTCCACACTCCGCTGCCGACGGCGCACGACCCCGCGACTCGCACGCCGGACCCGCCCCGGGCCTGCGCCGTTCCGGCCGCCGACAGGGTCGATGCGCACAGAACCGCGGCCAGTCCCGCTGCTGCTCCTACCGCTCGCTTGTGTGACATGACGTCTCCTCCGCTAGGTCTGATCTTGTGTGGACTCAGCCTCTGCGCAGGTGGGTTCAAGACGCCATCAGACGATCGGACTACTACCTCCGGGCGGGACCGGTCAGGGCGGCGGCACCTCGGTGATGTCCGGCGTGGGGCGTCGGACGTACAGCGCAGCGACCGCCACGAGCATGAGCAGGCCGCCGACGACCCCCCGGGCCGACAGCGATTCGTGCACGACGATCGCCGCCAGCACCGCCGCGGTCAGCGGTTCCAGCAGGGTAAGAACCCCGGCGACCTCGGAGGGCGTGGTGCGCAGTCCGCGATAGAACAGCCAGTACGCCGCCACCGTCGGCACCACGCCGATGTAGCCCAGCCAGCCGGCCGAAATCGCGTCGTGCGGCCCCGCCAGCCCGGACGCGACGGCGAACGGGAGCAGCACTAGCGCGGCGATCGTGCTGGTGACTCCCGTCAGCACCAACGGGTCCAGCGTGGACATCCGCCGGCTCAGCACCGTGATCGCCGCATATCCCAGCCCGGACGCTATGGACGCCAGCACGCCCACGAGCGGGTGCGGCGCCCCGACGCCCGAGCCGGGCCGCAGCGACACCAGCGCCAGACCGACGACCGCGCAGGCGAGCACGGCGAGGCTGCCGACCGGAGGGACGCGCCGTCGGGCGACGGCTGCACCGGCCGCCAGCGCTACCGGCGCAACACCCAGGCTGACCAGCGTCGAGACACTGACGCCGACGTCCTGGACGCCGACGAAGTACAGCGCCTGGTAGGCGCCGAATCCGGCTCCGGATACAAGAAGGGCGATCGGGTGCCGGCGGACGGCATGGAAAGCCGGTCGCAGCCGACGATGCAGAACGGCGGCGACCACCACTGCGGCGATGGCGACGCGATACCAGCCGATCGTGACGGCGGACAGGCCGGACCGGTCGTGGATGATGCTGACGGCGACGCCGGTGGTGCCCCACAACAGGGCTCCGCCGCTAACCGCCAGCAGGCCGGTGCGGGTGCGCACATGGGAATGGACAGACACGAGGAGCGCTCCTGGGCTCGGACCGAACGGGACGGCGGCGGCGCGCACCCACGACCGGCGGACCGGCGATCAGCCGATCCGAGCCCCAGCGCGCGCTCAGGCGCGCGGCGGGCTGATGATCACGTGTCGTGTCATGACAAGCACTCTAGAGGCTCGCCGCACCTCGTATCCGGGATGCCGCGATGCGCTGCACACCGACCCGAACACGGTTCTGCCAAGATGGGCGCCATGCCCGACGGACCCCCTGACACCGGCTCGAACGTCCCGCCCGAACTCGCCGTCAGCCGGCAGGCCCCCGATCGCAACCTCGCCCTCGAACTCGTCCGGGTCACCGAGGCCGCCGCGATGGCGGCCGGACGCTGGGTGGGGCGCGGCGACAAGAACGGCGGCGACGGGGCGGCGGTCGACGCGATGCGGGCGCTGATCGGAACCGTCTCGATGCGCGGCGTCGTCGTCATCGGCGAGGGCGAGAAGGACGAAGCGCCAATGCTCTACAACGGCGAGGAGGTCGGCGACGGCACCGGACCGCTGTGCGACGTCGCCGTCGACCCCATCGACGGCACGACGCTGATGGCCAAGGGAATGCCCAACTCGATCGCTGTCATCGCGGTGTCGCAGCGCGGGTCGATGTTCGATCCCTCCGCCGTGTTCTACATGGAGAAGATCGCGGCCGGGGCCGACGCGGCCGACGCCATCGACATCACGGCACCGGTGGCCGAGAACATCAACCGCGTGGCGAAGGCCAAGCGGGGTCACCCCGAGGATGTCACCGTCTGCATCCTGGATCGGCCGCGGCACCAGCAACTCGTGCGTGAGGTCCGCGACGCGGGCGCTCGAATTCGGTTCATCAGCGACGGCGATGTCGCCGGTGCGATCTCGGCCGCTCGGCCGGGCACCGGCGTCGACCTGCTGCTGGGCATCGGCGGCACACCCGAAGGGATCATCGCGGCCGCGGCGATGCGCTGCATGGGCGGCGTCATCCAGGCCCGACTGTGGCCGCGCGACGCCGAGGAGCGGGAGAAGGCAATCGGCGCTGGACACGACCTCGACCGCGTTCTGTTGACCGACGATCTCGTCAGCGGCGACGACATCTTCTTCTGCGGCACCGGCATCACCGACGGCGAGCTACTGCGCGGCGTGCGCTACTACGCCGACTCGGTGCAGACCGAGTCGATCGTGATGCGTTCGAAGTCCGGCACGATCCGGCTCATCGATTCGCTGCACCAGCTCGGCAAGCTGCGCGCGTATTCAGCGGTCGACTTCGACCGCAACGAGCAGCGCCAGTAGGACGCGGATCACGGAAGCGCCGCATCCTCGGTCACTACGCTTGGGGGGCCCGCTGGGCACCCTGATCGAGCCGAGGAGACCGCCGCCGTGACCGCTGCGCAGGAGTACCGCATCGAGAAGGACTCGATGGGCGAGGTGCGCGTTCCCGCCACCGCCAAGTGGCGGGCGCAGACCCAGCGCGCGGTGGAAAACTTCCCGATCTCCGGACGGCCCATCGAGCGTGAGCTCATCGGTGCGCTCGCGTCTATCAAGGGCGCGTCGGCCGCGATCCGGGCCACCAAGGGAACGCTCGATTCGGCCAAGGCGCAGGCGATCCACGCCGTCGCGGTCGAGGTGGCCCGCGGGGACTGGGACGCCGAATTCCCGATCGATGTCTTCCAGACCGGGTCGGGCACCTCGTCCAACATGAACGCCAACGAGGTGCTGGCCACGCTTGCGGCCGAGCGGCTGGGCTCGTCGGTACACCCGAACGACGACGTCAACGACCCGTTCTCGTCGAACGACCAGTTCCCGGCCGCGATCCACATCGCCGCCACCCGGGCGATCACGGTCGAGCTCATCCCGGCCCTGATGCATCTCGCCGAGGCGCTGGAGGCCAAGGCCGCGGAGTTCGCGACCGTGGTGAAGTCCGGGCGCACCCACCTGATGGACGCGACTCCGGTGACGCTCGGCCAGGAATTCGGTGGCTACGCCGCCGCGGTGCGGTACGGCGTCGAGCGGCTGCAGAGCGTGCTGCCGCGGGTGGGCGAACTGCCGCTGGGCGGGACGGCGGTCGGCACCGGCATCAATGCGCCGGCCGGGCTCGCCGCAGAGGTCATCGCCAAGCTGGCCGGCGACCTGGACCTGCCGTTGACCGAGGCCCGCGATCACTTCGAGGCCCAGGGCTCGCGCGATGCCCTCGTCGAGGCGAGCGGCGCCCTGCGCACGACGGCTGTCAGCCTCAACAAGATCAGCAACGACATCCGGTGGATGGGCTCCGGGCCGCGGACGGGGCTCACCGAGATCTTCCTGCCCGACCTGCAGCCCGGATCGTCGATCATGCCGGGCAAGGTGAACCCCGTGCTGTGCGAGGCGGTCTGCCAGGTCGTGGCCCAGGTCGTCGGCAACGACGCGGCGGTCGCTTGGGGTGGGGCGGCCGGCAACTTCGAACTCAACGTCATGCTGCCGGTGATCGCGCGCAACCTCCTCGAGTCGATCCGGCTCATCGCCAACGTCTCGCGCGTCTTTGCCGACCGCTGCGTGTCCGGCATCGAGGCGAACGTCGAACGCTGCCGCGAGTACGCCGAATCGTCTCCGTCGATCGTGACGCCGCTGAACCATTACGTCGGCTACGACGAGGCCGCCAAGATCGCCAAGCAGGCCCTGGCCGAACGCAAGACGATCCGCCAGGTCGTCGTCGAGCGCGGCCACGTCCCGGACGCGATTTCCGAGGCGAAGCTCGACGAGGTGCTCGACGTCCTGTCGATGACCAGGCCCAAGGAATGAGGTAGGCCGGCCGCGTCCGAACCCCGCGCTAGGGAATCTGCTCGCGGGCGGTGGCAACCTTGGTCCATGGCGACCGTGTTCGACGAGATCGACGACAAGTTGCGGACCTGGCTGCTCGCGCAGCCGGTGTACTTCGTCGCAACGGCTCCGCTCGCCGAGGACGGGCACGTAAACGTCTCGCCGAAGGGCATGGGCGGGACGTTCGCCGTGCTCGGCCCGCGCAAAGTGGGCTACCTCGACTACTTCGGCAGCGGCATCGAAACGATCGCGCACCTGCGCGAGAACGGCCGAATCGTCATCATGGGCTGCGCGTTCGAGGGACCGCCGCGGATCGTGCGGCTGCACGGGCGCGGACGGTTCGTGGTTCCCGAGGACGCCGAGTTCGCGACGCTGCGACCCCGCTTTGCCAAGCAGCGCGACCGCGGTTTGCGCTCGATCATCGTGGTCGACGTCGACCGCATCGCCGATTCCTGCGGCTACTCGGTACCGCTCATGGACTTCGTCGGCGACCGCGACATCCTGGACCTGCACCAGCAGCGCCGCAGCCCCGAGTACTTCGACGAGTACGCGACGACGCGCAATTCCGAAAGCGTCGACGCGCTGCCCGGCCTCTAGCCGATCGCGCTCGCGGCACTGGGGCCACGTCGCGAGGTAGTTTGGGTAGTCGTCGCGGCGGCGGCGCGGACCCGGACAAGGGGTTGGCATAGGTGACACCGACACAGCTGCGAGCTTTCGCCGCAGTTGTCCGGCTGGGCTCGGTCAAGAAGGCCGCGATCGACCTGGCCGTTACCGAAGCGGCCGTGTCGCTCAACGTCGGCCAGCTGCGCAAGGAGCTCGGCGACCGGCTGTTCGTCCGCACGGCGTCGGGCATCGCGTTCACCCCCGGTGGGCTGCGCCTGGCCAGCCGCGCGGCCGAGATGCTGGGGCTGCAGGATCGGACGATCCTCGAGGTCAGCCAGGCCGGCGGCGGGCGGCGGCTGCTGCGGGTGGCCGCGTCCAGCCTGTTCGCCGAGCACGCCGCGCCGGGACTGATCGACCTGTTCGCCAGCCGGGCGGATGACCTCGACGTCGAGCTGAGCGTCCACAGTCCGCGCGACTTCAGCACTCTGCTCATGACGCGGGCCGTCGACGTCGCCATCGGACCGCGGCCGGGCTCGCTCGACCCGTCGATCGCGGTCAAGCCCTTCCTCAACTACCAGGTCGTCGTGGTCGCCGGCCCGGAGCACCCGGTGGCCAAGATCCACGCCAGCGTGGGCGAGCTCCGCGACCAGACGTGGCTGCTCGGACCGTCGGGCGCGCCGGGTATCGGGCTCGTACCGGGCATTCTCCAGCGCGTCAACGTGCCCGATGAGAACCAGCGCATTTTCCAGAGCCATGCCGCCGCGCTCGAAGAGGCCAAGCGGAACAAGGGCCTGGCGCTGGCGCTCGCGTTCGTCGTCTCGCAGGACATCGCGAAGGGCGACCTGACGCGCGTCGCCGGCCCGGCGTTGCAGGCCGACGGGGTGTGGTGCACGCAGGTCCTCGCCGACCAGGGCGCCCCGGCGGCGGCCGAACTCGTCCGGTTCGTCACCACCCCCCGCGCCACCCAGGCCATGCTGCGAGGCGGCTCCGGCGTCAGCGCCGGACGGTTCCGGCCGTCGATCCACGTGACGCTATGGAGTTGAGCGACGGAGCCAGCCCGCGTACACCCGCGCTGCCGGCGATCGCCGCGATGACCTGCGTCAACGACCGGAACGTGTCGGCGGGCAGGTGTCGGTCGCAATACGGCAGCGCCGCCGCCATCGTCGCCACCCGCGGCTCGAAACCCGGAGCCGCGGCCCGCGGATTCATCCAGATCACCCGGTAGGCACGCCGCCTCAGCCGCGCCATCGCCGACGCGAGCTGCTCGGGTGAATCGCTGTCCCAACCGTCGGAGGCGACGATCACGACCGCGCCCCGGACCGCCCCGCCATGGCGGGACGAAAGCAGGGTCTGGAGGTTGGTGGCGATCCGGGTCCCGCCGAACCGGTCGGCCACCTTCGCGCTCGCCTGCTCGATCGCCTCGTCGGCCGAACGGTGCGCGAGTGCGCCTGTGAGCCGGGTCAGGGTCGTCGCGAACGCGAAGACCTCAGCGTCGGCCGCCAGGGTCAGGGCCCGCATCAAGTGGAAGTAGGCGCCCGCCTGCGCCTGCATCGACTGGCTCACGTCGCAGAGCATGACCACCCGCCGCGGCTTGTCGACCTGCCGCACGCGCACGAGCTCGACCGGCTCCCACCCGGTCCGCCGGGAGTGGGCGATCGTCGGGCGCAACGCGACCCGGTGCCCGCGCGGGTCGATCGCCACTCGGCGGGATCGGCGCGTCGGCCAGGTCGCGACGGCCCGCGTCAGCCACTGGCCCAGCACCTTCATCTGGGACGCGCTCAGCTGCTCGAAGGCGACGTCGACCAGGGCGGCGAGATCGCTCGGTAGCCGCTGCGGCACCGCGAAGCTGCCGTCGGACTCTGCGGCGTCGCCCACCACGGTCGGCAGCGTCGCCCACGGCAGCCCCGACCCGGCCTCCTCGGGCGCCGCGGCATTGCGCACAGGCAGCAGGCTGTCGTCCGCCCCCGCGGCGCCGGACAGCGCCGTTCGACGGGCGTTGGGGTCCAGTTCGAGCACCGCGTCCTCGAAGGCGGCGGCGAACACGGCGTCAAAGGCCGCGATCTCCGGTTGCCGGCGGACGAGGCTGATCCGCGCCGTCCAGTACAGCCGCGACCGGGAATCGGGGGGCACTGCCACCAGCGCGCGGACGAAATCGTCGATGGCGGTGAAGTCGACCGGGACGCCGAGCGCCCGCAACCGGACGGCGAACGCCACCGCGAAGGCGGCCCGGTCGATGCCGCGCAGGAAGGGCGGCGGCGGGTCGTTATCGGACAACGAGGTAGACGATCAGCGCGATGACGATCACGAGACCGAGCAGCAGCGGGATAACCCGCTTGTACACGGAGCCGCCGGCGATGCTCAATAGATCCAGCGGGGCCGCGTCCACGTCGGCCTCGATGACCCGGTGCGCTGCTGCGGGGACGGCCACCGCCGGAGCGGCCGCTGGCGCCGGGACGAGCAGCTTCGCTTCGAGGTTCTCGACGAACTGGCCCATCAGCTTGGCCGAGACCTCTTTGATCATCCCGCTGCCGAACTGTGCGATCTTGCCACTGATGGTGAGGTCGGTGTTGACCGTGACGACGGTCTGGGCGCCGTTAGGCTCGAGGTGGGCATGGATGTCGGCCGACGCGTTGCCGGCGCCGCGCGAGTCCTTGCCCCGGGCGGCGATCACGGCCCGGTGCGTCGAGTCGTCCTTCTCGACGAACCGGGCGGTGCCCGAGTACTCGCTCGTCACCGGCCCGACCTTGATGTTCACCTTGCCGGAATACACATCGCCCTCGACACCGGTCAGCTGGGCGCCGGGCAGGCAGGGCGCGATGCCCTCGAGGTCGGTCAGGACCGCCCAGGCCCGATCGATCGGCACCCCGACCGTGAACTGATTGTCGATCTTCATGGGATCCCTTCGGGCATCAGGCCGATGCCGGTTGCGGGTAACCGAGGTCGTCGAGCGCCGCGACGACGGTGTCACGGTCGTCCGGGGTCTTGGCGATCGTGCCCAAGGTGCGGATGATGTCGGCGCGCACCAGCGCCGTGGCTCCCAGCGCGGACAGCGCCGACACCCAATCGATCGCCTCGGCCATCCCCGGCGCCTTGTCCAGGTCGAGCTGGCGGACCCGGCCGACGAATTCCGTCGTCGACGCGATCAGCGGTTCACCGGCCGCAGGCACCGTCCGCCGGACGATCTCGGCTGCCCGCTCAGCCGCCGGAAACTCGATCCAGTGGTACAGGCACCGGCGCCGTAGGGCGTCGTGCAGTTCCCGGCTGCGGTTCGAGGTCAGGACCACGATCGGACGCCGGGACGCCGTGAACGTGCCCAACTCGGGGACGGTCACCGACGCCTCGCCCAGGAACTCGAACAGCAGCGCCTCGAACTCGTCGTCGGCCCGGTCGATCTCGTCGATGAGCAGCACCGGCGGGCGGGGGCCCGAATAGCGCACGGCGCGCAGGATCGCCCGTTCCTGGAGGAACTCCTCGGTGAACAACCCGGCGCTGGTCGGTACGTCGTCGTGCGCCTCGGCCAGCCGGACGGCCAGCAGCTGCCGCTGGTAGTTCCACTCGTAGAGCGCCTCACTGGCGGTGAGGCCCTCGTAGCACTGCAGCCGGATGAGGGGCGTGTCGAGTGCCTTGGCCAGCGCCTTCGCCGCCGCTGTCTTGCCAACGCCCGGTTCGCCCTCGAGCAGGAGCGGCTGGCCGAGCGTCAGCGCGAGGTAGATCGCGGTCGCCATGCCCTCGTCCACGAGGTAGTCGATCCCGTCGAGCCGTCGCCGGACGTCGTCGGCGTCGACGAACTCCGCGCTCATCGCGACACCGGCCCTACTGCCCGGCTGCCTGTGCGTAGGTGTCCCGGCAGTGCGGATTGCAGAACCAGAAGGACTCACCATCGACGACGAGGGTCGGGGTATCGGGCATGACCGTGACCGTCATGCCGCAGACGGGGTCCACGGCCGTCGCCGGGACATCCGCCGGTCCCGGCGCTGTCGGCGACACCGCCGGGACGGCCGACGGCCGGCGCACCGACGTGATCACCTCGGCCAGGATCGACAGGGCGACCTCCGGAGCGGTGCGGGCCCCGATGTCGAGGCCGGCTGGCGTGCTGATCCGCTCGACCTCGCCGTGGGTGAGCCCGAGTTCGGCCAGCACCGCCTGACCCCGACGGCGGCTCGCCACCAGGGCGATGTAGGGCACCTGGGCGTCGAGGGCGGCGCGGATCGCCGCGTGTTCGTCGCGCCCGTGGCTGGCCACCACCACGGCCGCGGCCTGGGCGAGGTCGCCACCGGGCAGCGACCGCCCGGTGGCGTAGCCGAGCACATCGGCGATGGTGACGAGCGCGTCGGCGATGGGCGTGGCGCCGACAACCTCGACGAGGGGCGCGGGCAACATCGGTTGGAGGAAGATCTCCAGGGCGCCGCCGGACAGGCACGGGTTGACGACCACCCGGGCGCCGGGCGAATCCGGGAACGCGTCGGCGTCGTCCGGCAGCACACGAAGCAGCACAGTGGTGTCATCGCGCAACGCGCTCAGGGCGGCGGTGCGCACCGAAGTCTCCGCGCACTGGCCGCCGACGAATCCTTCGATGGTGCCGTCGGCGAGGATGACGGCGTCGTCACCGGCTTTGGCCGACGTGGGCACCTGGGCGCGGACCACCGTGGCGTGCACGAACGGCACCCGGCCGACCTTCAGCTCGAGCACCCGGGCCGCCATCCCGCTCATCATCGCAAGTACCGCTTCACACACGACTCCGGTTCTAGATCGGCGGCCGGGAGTTGCCCTGCATCGCGTCCCACACCCGCGACGGGGTGAGCGGCATGTCCGCGTGCCGGACCCCGTAGGGCTTCAGCGCATCGATGACCGCGTTCACGACCGCCGGCGGGGAACCGACCGTGGCGGATTCGCCGACCCCCTTCGCCCCGATCGGGTGATGGGGTGACGGCGTCGTCGTGAAGCCGGTCTCCCAGTCGGGCACCTCGAGCGCCGTCGGGATGAGGTAGTCCATCAGCGAACCGCCGAGGCAGTTCCCGCTCTCGTCGAACGCGATCATCTCCATCAGCGCCATGCCGACGCCGTCGGTGAGCCCGCCGTGGATCTGCCCCTCGATGATCATCGGGTTGATCCTGGTGCCGCAGTCGTCCACCGCGATGAACCGGCGCACCTTCACCACCGCGGTGCCCGGATCGATGTCGACCACACAGATGTAGGCGCCGTGCGGGTAGGTGAGGTTCTCGGGGTTGTAGCAGATCTGTGCCTCGAGACCGCCCTCGACGCCTTCCGGCAAGTCACCGGCGCCGTGCGCCCGCATCGCGATGTCCTGGATCGTCACCGACTTCGACGGGTCGCCCTTCACGTGGAACGACCCCTTCTCCCAGTCGAGGTCGGCGACCGAGACCTCGAGCATTCCGGACGCGATGAGCTGGGCCTTGTCGCGCACCTTGCGCGCCACGAGGGCGGCTGCGGCGCCGGACACCGGCGTCGAGCGGCTGCCGTAGGTGCCCAGGCCAAACGGTGTCTGGTCGGTGTCGCCGTTGACCACTTGGATGTCGGCGGGCGGGATGCCGATCTCTTCGGCGACGATCTGGGCGAACGTCGTCTCGTGGCCCTGGCCCTGGCTCATGCACGAGACGCGGACGACGGCCTTGCCGGTCGGGTGCACCCGCAGCTCGCACCCGTCGGCCATGCCGAGGCCGAGGATGTCCATGTCCTTGCGCGGTCCGGCGCCGACCGCCTCGGTGAAGAACGCGACGCCGATGCCCATGAGCTCGCCGCGCTCGCGCTTCTCGGCCTGCTCGCGCCGCAGCTCGTCGTAGCCCGCGATCTCCATCGCCTTGCGCATCGTCGGTTCGTAGTCGCCCGAGTCGTAGACCCAGCCGGTCTTGGACGTGTACGGGAACTGGTCGGGCTGGATGAAGTTCTTGATCCGCAGCTCGACGGGATCTATGTCCAGCTCGTCGGCCAGGCAGGCGACGATCCGCTCGACCAGGTAGACGGCCTCGGTGATCCGGAACGAGCAGGCGTAGGCCACCCCGCCGGGGGCTTTGTTCGTGTAGACCGCGGTCATCTTGCAGTAGGCAGCCTGGATGTCGTAGCTGCCGGTGAAGACGCCGAAGAAGCCGGCCGGGTACTTGACCGGGGCGGCGGTGCCGTTGAATGCGCCGTGGTCGGCGAGAACGTGGGTCCGAATCGCGAGGATCTTGCCTTCTCGGGTCGCCGCGATCTCACCGCGCATGACGTAGTCGCGAGCGAAGCCGGTGCTCGTGAGGTTCTCGGAGCGGTCCTCTACCCACTTGACCGGTTTGCCGGTGAGCAGCGAGCCGACGACCGCGCAGACGTAACCGGGGTAGATGGGCACCTTGTTGCCGAAGCCACCCCCGATGTCACCGGCGACGATGCGGATCTTGTGCTCGGGCAGGCCGGCGACGATCGCGTACAGCGTGCGGTGGGCGTGCGGCGCCTGGGTGGTCGAGTAGAGGGTGAGCTTGCCCTCGATCCCGTCGTAGTCGGCCACCGCGCCGCAGGTCTCCATCGGCGCCGGGTGCACGCGGGGATACACGATGTCCTGGCTGACGACGACATCCGCGGTGGCGAACACCGCTTCGGTCGCCGCCTCGTCACCGGTCTCCCAGTCGAAGCAGTGGTTGTCGGCCTTGCCCTCGAGGTCGTCGCGGATGACGGGCGCGGACGGGTCGAGCGCGGCCCGGACGTCGATGACGGGCTCCAGCTGCTCGTACTCGACATCGATGAGCTCGAGCGCGTCCCGGGCGGAGTACCGGTCTTCGGCGACGACGAACGCCACCTCCTGGCCCTGGAAGCGCACCTTGTCCGTCGCGAGGACCGCCTGCACGTCGTTGGACAGGGTCGGCATCCAGGCCAACCCCTTCTCGGCGAGCATCGCCCCGGTGACGACGAGCTTCACCTTCGGATGCGCCTGCGCGGCGCTGATGTCGACGCTGATGACCCGGGCGTGGGCCAGCGGCGAGCGCAGGATCGCCAGGTGGAGCATGCCCTTGAGCTGGATGTCGTCGACGTAGTGGCCCTTGCCGCGGATGAAGCGTGGGTCCTCCTTGCGCAGCATCCGACCGTGCCCGACAGGGTGCTGGTCGTTGTCCTCGAACTCGGTGACGGGGGGATCGGCGACGGTGGTCATGACGGGCCCGCCGTCGTGACGCTCGTCCGGGTGCCGGCTTCCTCGGCCGCGGCCCACTGGACCGACCGCACGATGGTCGAGTAGCCGGTGCAGCGGCAGATCTGACCCGAGATCGCTTCGCGGACCTCGGTGTCGGACGGGTTCGGGTTGCGGTCGAGCAGCGCGCGGGTGGTCATCAGCATGCCCGGCGTGCAGAAGCCGCACTGCAAGCCGTGGCACTCCATGAAACCGCGCTGGATCGGGTCGAGCTCCCCGCCCTGTTCAAGGCCTTCGACCGTGCGGACCTCGCGGCCCCCGGCCATCGCCGCGAGCACCGTGCACGACTTCACGGGTTCGCCGTCGAGCCAGACCACGCAGGTTCCGCAGTTGCTCGTGTCGCAGCCCCAATGCGTGCCGGTCAGGCCGAGGTGGTCGCGCAGGAAGTGGACAAGCAGCAGCCGGCCCTCGATCTCACGGGTGAACTGTTCACCGTTCACCGTCATGGAAACCTGCATCGTCGAAGCCTCTCGTTCAGTTCTGGTTCGCGGTGACGCGAGCGACGGCCCGGCGCAGGGCGCGGCGGGTCAGCTCGTGGGCGAGATGGCGCTTGTAGGACTCCGAACCGCGCATGTCCGACGCCGGGTTGCAACCGTCGGCGGCCAGCTCGCCCGCGCGCGCGTACAGGTCCTCCGACGGCCGCTGCCCGCGCAGCGCCTCGGAGACCGCCGGCATGCCGGTCGTGTTGGGACCCACCGCGGCCAGGCCGACCCGCGCGTCGGCCACGACATCGCCGTCCATCCAGACAGCCACGCCCGCGGAGACGACCGCCCAATCCCCCGCGCGTCGCTCGACCTTCTCGTACGCGCTGGATCCGTTGGGCCGGACCGGGAAGCGCACCTCGGTCAGAATCTCGGCGTCACCGACGGCGGTCTCGTATGGGCCGCGGTGGAAGTCCTCCATGGACACGACACGCACGCCGTCCCGGCCCCGGATCACGCAACTCGCGTTCAGCGTCGTGCAGACGGCCGAGAGGTCCTCGGACGGGTCGGCCTGGCACAGCGAGCCGCCGAGCGTGCCCCGGTTACGCACCACCGGGTCGGCGATCACCTTCTCGGCGTCACCGAAGATCGGGAAGACGGCCGCCAGCTCCTGGGACTCCAGCAACTCCCGGTGCCGGGTCATCGCGCCCACGCGGATCTGGGTCGGCTCCACAGTGATGAAACCCAGTTCGCCGTGCAGGTCGTTGATGTCGATGAGGTACTCGAAGTTCGCCAGCCGCAGCTTCATCATCGGCAGCAGGCTGTGGCCGCCGGCGACGAGCCTCGCCGTGTCGCCCAGTCGGTCCAGGAGGCCGATGGCGTGGTCGACGCTGGTGGCTCGTTCGTACTCGAACGGTGCCGGTACCTGCATGCGGGACCCCCTCGTTGTGGTCGCTCGCGTATTGGGCTCCTGCGCACCGGGTCGTGTCAACGGCGACCTAAGGTCTCCCTTAAGGCGCCGTTGACGCCGCTCCTGGGCCGCTCCCATGCTGCGCGCGGAAAGGGGGCGGCCGATGTCGGCACCCGGGTGGCTGGGGTGGGCCCTGGCGGTACTGACGGTCGCGGTCGCTGGCTACCACCTGGGCCGTCTCGCCGCGTCCCGCATCAGCCGCACCCCGCTGCGTCCGGACGTCGAAGTCACGCATGCGGCGATGAGCATCACCATGACGATGATGCTGCTGGGTCCGCTCGCGCCGCTGGCCGCCCGGTGCCTGGCGCTGATCTTCGCGGTGCCCATGATGTGGTTCGCATGCTGCGGGGTGCACACCTACGTCATGGACGGACCCACGCATCGAGCCGGATTGGTAGCCGGGCCGGCCGTGGCGTGCGCGATCATGATCTTCATGCTCGCCGCGCTCGCCCACCCCACGTCGGCTTCGACGATGGCGGGCAGGTCGATGCCGGACTCACCCTCGGGGCTCGCTGTGAGCGTGTCGCCGGAGCTCCGCTCGGTCCTCGTCGTTGCCACCGTCGCGGTCGCCGGGTGGACGATCGCCCGCGTCCGGACCGCAGCCCGCGCCCTCGGCGCCCGTCCGACCGTTGGGCGGGTCGGAACCGGCTGTCAGCTCGTCGTCAGCGCGACGACGGTCTACATGCTGCTGTCCATGTGAGCTTTCCGGCCGAGGACGATCGCGCGTCAGCCCGATTTGAGCTCGCCGTGTTCGCTGCAGCGCGCGATCCATCCGGTCGGCGTCACCTGCACGACCATGCGGCGGCGGCATTGCGCGCAGTACCGCGGCGGTTCGAGGACGCGGGCCCGCTCGCACGCGCCGTGGTCACCGTCGTCGCGCGGCACGCCACATCGTTGGCAGAACATCGTCACAGGTCACGGGCGAAGGCCTTGATCGGCATCTTGAGCTCGGCCAGCATCGCGAGATCCTCGCCGGCCGGCCGGCCGAGCGTGGTCAGGTAGTTGCCCACGATGACCGCGTTGATGCCGCCGCGCACGCCGCGCTCGGCCAGATCGCCGAGCGTGATCTCGCGGCCGCCGGCGAAGCGCAGGATGGTGCGGGGCATGACCAGGCGGAAGGTCGCGACGGCCCGCAGCGCGTCAATCGCCGTCATTGGTTCCTGATCGCCAAACGGGGTGCCCGGGCGTGGGTTGAGGAAGTTCAGCGGCACCTCGTCCGGGTCGAGCGCAGCGAGTTGCGTCGCGAACTCCGCCCGCTGCTCGAGCGTCTCGCCCATACCGACGATGCCGCCGCAGCACAGCTCCATGCCCGCCCCGCGCACCATCTCGCACGTCGCCCAACGCTCCTCGAACGTGTGGGTGGTGACGACGGATCCGAAGTAGGAACGCGCGGTCTCGAGGTTGTGGTTGTAGCGGTGCACACCGATCGCGGCCAGCTCGTCGACCTGAGCCTGGGTGAGCATCCCGAGCGAGCAGGCGACGTTGATCTCGACGGCTTCGTGGATCGCGGCGACGCCGTCGCGAACCTGCCGCATCAGCCGCTCATCCGGCCCGCGGACGGCAGCGACGATGCAGAACTCGGTGGCGCCGGTGGCCGCGGTCTCCTGGGCCGCCTGGACCAGCGAGGGGACATCGAGCCAGGCCGAGCGGACCGGCGAGTCGAACACACCCGACTGCGAGCAGAAATGGCAGTCCTCGGGGCAGCCACCGGTCTTGAGCGAAACGATGCCCTCGACCTCGACCTCGTCGCCGCACCACTTCGTGCGCACCTCATGGGCCAGATCGAGGAGCGCGTCGACCCGATCGTCGGGAAGCCGGAGCGCCGCCAGCGCTTGCTCGGCCGTGAGTCCGATGCCCTGGCCGAGCACTTGATGCCGCGCCGTCTCGAGGATGTCCACGCTTCTCCTAAGGTCGGGCCGCGGCCAGGAAGGCGGGCCAGTCGAAAACCCCGCCCCACCGCCGAGTGAGTGCCGCGCGGGCGCGCTGGCGGAAGTCTTTCATCGTGGCCATTCCGGCCGGCAGGACGCCCGCGATCGGCCCCATCTCGGCGAGGTCGTCCACGTTGCAGCGCATGGCGAGATCCGGGTCGTCTGGCCAGTTACCGATCACGATTCCGGCGGTGTCGATGCCGTCCTCGGCGAGCCGGTCGACGGTGAGTGCGGTGTGGTTGAGCGTGCCGA
Source organism: Pseudonocardiales bacterium (assembly GCA_032160665.1). Taxonomy (GTDB): domain Bacteria; phylum Actinomycetota; class Actinomycetes; order Mycobacteriales; family Jatrophihabitantaceae; genus Jatrophihabitans. Next base: position 13,270 of record JAVHVH010000066.1, on the reverse strand, counting down.
GCCCGGGCTCGGTGACCACCATGACGGGCGCGTGCAGGGTGGCGGCGAGGTCGGCCAACGTCCATCGATCTGAGGACGTGAACGGCACGAGCAATCCGCCGGCGCCCTCGACCAGGACGAGGTCGTGGACGACGTCGAGGTCAGTGATGCGCCGCACTGTCGTCGCGAAGTCGAGTGCGGGCCGGCCGCTGCATTGGGCGGCGTGATGCGGCGAGAGCGGGTCCGGGTAGCGGGCGTATTCGTGCACGTCGGTGATGCCGGCCAGTCGGGTGATCTCGGCCAGGTCGCCGGGCTCGTCCGGGCCGACGCCGGTCTGCGCCGGCTTGACCACGGCGACGCGGCCCGGTGCCCGCGCGGCCAAGGCAGCGGTGGTGACGGTCTTGCCCACGCCGGTGCCGGTGCCGGTGACGATGAGGACACTCATCGGCGCGTCGGCGGCGCCAGGATGGCGTTGTCGCTCATGCCAGGGCCTGGGCCAGGGCGGATACCGCGCGAGTGAGATCGTCGGCGCTCAGATCGGCGCGCGCGGTCAGCCGCAGGCAGGAGCGTCCGGCCGGCACGGACGGCGGGCGGAAGCAGCCGACCCGGACCCCGGCCGCCAGACACTCGGCCGCCGCCGCGACGGCCCGCCGCGGGTCGCCCAGGAACGCGGGAATCACCGCCGCGTCCGGCACCACCGTCTCGACGCCGAGCGCGCGCACAGCGTCGGCCAGCGCCGCCGCGTTCGCCCGCACCGCCGTGCACCGCTCCGGCTCGTCGCGAAGCACCCGCAGCGCCGCAAGTGCTGCGCCGGCGGAGGACGGGGCGAGGCCGGTGTCGAAGATGAACGCCCGTGCCGTCGACACGAGCAGGTCGATCACCTCGGGCGCGGCGAGGACGGCGCCGCCCTGCGCGCCGAGCGACTTCGACAGCGTCACCGTGCGGACGACGTCGGGCGCGCCGGCCAGCCCCGCCACCTCGACCGCGCCCCGTCCCGCGCGGCCGACGACGCCGAAGGCGTGCGCCTCGTCCACGACGAGCAGCGCGCCATGGCGACGAGCGATGGTGTGCATTGCCGCAAGCGGGGCGAGATCGCCGTCCACGGAGAACACCGCGTCGGTGACGACGACGCGACTGGGCGCATCGACTCCGGCCAGCGCGGCGTCGAGCTTCTCCAAGTCGCGGTGCGGCACGACCGTCACGTCCGAACCGGACAGTCGGCAGCCGTCGATCAGCGACGCGTGGTTGCCGGCGTCGGACACAATCGCCACATCCGGGCCGCCCAGGACGGTCAGCACGCCGAGATTCGCCAGGTAGCCCGACGAGAACACCAGCGCCGCGGGCGCCACGCAGAACCGCGCAAGCTCGGCCTCCAACGTGGCATGCAGCTCGGTCGTCCCGGTGACGAGCCGTGACCCGGTCGCGCCGGCTCCCCACTCGCGAGCCGCGTCGGCGGCGGCGGCAGCTAGTCGGGGATCCCGCGACAGCCCGAGGTAGTCGTTCCCGGCGAGATCCAGGATCCCGTCCTCGGACGCGGCCCGCGGCCGCAGGACCCGGCGCAGCCCGGCCGCCTCACGCGCCGCGAGCCGCTCTCGCAATCGGTCGAGTGGGTCGGTCACTGCACGACCTCGCGCACCGAATCGTCCACAACCGCCAGCAATTCGGCCAGCTCGTCGTCGGCGATGCCCAGCGGCGGCATCAGCACCACGACGTCCCCGAGCGGCCGGATGAGCACGCCGCGGCGGCGCGCGGCGCGACAGACCTCGAACCCCGTCCGCTCCCCGACCGACCGCACCTCGACCCCGGTCATGGTGCCGACGCGACGGATCTCGGCGACGCCGTCGTATCCGGCCAGGCCGGCGAGGCCCGAAGCGATGCGCTCCCCAACGACCGCGGCCCGGGCCACCGTCTGCCGGGCATGCATGAGCGAGAGGTTCGCCAGCGCCGCGGCACAGGACAGCGGGTTGGCCGTGTAGGTGTGACCGTGGAAGAACGTGCGGGCGGCCGAACCGAGAAAACCCTCGTACACCGTTGGGCGGACCAGCACCGCGGACAGCGGCAGCACCCCGCCGGTGACGCGCTTACCGACGACGAGCAGGTCGGGCACCACGCCGGCGTGTTCAACGGCGAACCACCGTCCGGTCGCGCCGATGCCGGTGGCCACCTCGTCCACGAGCATCGCCGCGCCGTACTCGTCGCACAGCGCCCGCACTCCGACCAGGAACGCCGCGTCGTGCGTCAGGATCCCGCCCGCGGCCTGCACCATCGGTTCGACGACCACGGCGCACACCCGAGCGCCCTCGCGTTCCAGCAACGACCGCATCTCGGCCAACACCTCGGCCGCCCGCGCTGCGCGCGTTTGTCCCGGCGCCAACACGCCCGGCGACGACACCATCCGGGTCTCGATCAGCAAGGGACGGTACGTCTCGTGGAACAGCGCTACTCCGCCGAGCGACACCGCGCCCAGGGTGTCTCCGTGGTAACCCTCCGCGCAGTGCACGTAGAGCGGGCGGTCCTCTCCGCGCTGTGTCGCGGCCTGATACGCCATCTTGATCGCGGCCTCGGCGGCCGACGAGCCGTCCCCGGCGAAGAACACCTTCGACAGCCCGGCCGGCGCGATGCGCAACAGTTCCTCGGCCAGTTGGATCCCCGGTTCGTGCGTGAGACCCAGGAACGTCGAATGGTCGAGGCGTTCGAGCTGCGCGCGGATCGCGTCGTTGATCTCCGGCGTCCCGTGTCCGTGCACCGTGACCCAGAGCGACGCGCAGCCGTCGAGATAGCGCCGCCCGTCGGTGTCGTAGAGATAGGCGCCCGCGGCGCGGTCGATCACCAGCGGGTCGTCGGCCGGCCAGAGCGAGTGCTGGGTGAAGGGATGCCAGACCGCGGCGAGGTCGCGGGCGACGAGTTCGGCGGTCTCCACGCGTGCAGCCTTGCAAAGCCGGTCCTCGGCCCGAACAGCGGGCCGACCGTCCACGCACACCAGACGAAGACCAGCTCCGGAGGCAACGCGGCCAGGCCGAGGCCCGCGTCGCTCGTCCACGCCTCATCGTAGGCGGGCAAACCGACGGTCCGGCTGACGACGAACAGGACCGCCATGCCGATGCAGAGGGCCGTCCCGGCCTGCCAGCCGAGCGCCCGGCGCGGCGCCACCACGATGGCGAGCAGCGCCGCCGTGAGCAGCACCGAGGCGAGGACGAAACCGGCGCCGATGTAGGGAATCTCGTGGAGGTGATCGGGTGCGAGCGCCCCGTGGATCGCGATCTCGACGATCAGCGCGGCGGCAGCGACGGTCCGAACGCCGGACCTGGGCGAGGTGGGAAGTGTCATCTCAATTTTCTCCTGACCACGCGATGTCGCGGGCAAGGGCACCCCCGTTCTGCCCTCGCCCGCGCCATCGAGTGAGCTCAGCTCGGGCAGTGAACGGCGGGATTCCACATGGCGAGGTTCCCGTTTGCGTTTCCACGCCACAGCCAGACGTGCTGCGAGTAGTAAGGCGGGAGGTCGAAGCGGTTGCCCGCACCGGTCTCCATGAACGGGTGACCGGCAAACAACTCCGGCGGGGCCGAGTGCGTCGCGTCCCAATCCGCCTGGAACACGATGTACTCGAGCGCGACGAGGTGCTGCGAACCGTCGGGCGCGTAGACGAACGCCTCCGGGTGGGCCGCGTCGATCGTGCCGTCGAGCAGGTAGCCGACGTTGACGTAGTGGACGCCCATCGCTCCCGTGCCGGCCGGATCGGCGATGCACGAGATGCCCTGGTTGTCGGTGATAGCCCCGTAGCCCTGGGGCGCCGTGACGCGGTACGGGGCGGACATCGCGCGGTAGCTCGTGAACGCCGATTCCGGGACTGACTCGCGCGGCATCGACGCGGCCCCGGCGTTCGGTGCCGCCACGAGCACGGCTGCGAACGTGCCGAGCAGGGCCAGCTGGGTGAGTAGCGTCCGCATCACGTCACGTCCCTTCCTGGACCTGGTAGACGTCGTCGGCCACGAGGCCGTGGGCCTCGCGGTGCACGTCGGATGCGGCACCGGGCGACGGCGCCTCGACGAGGCAGAAGACCTTGCCCTGCTTCTCGTCCACCCAGTAGCGCAAGTAGCGGACGTCGTGCTTGCCCTGCACCTGCAGGTCGGCCCCGTGTGCCTTGGCGACGTCCTCGACGGCGACACCACCGTCGATCGTGTGCACGTCCATGTAGAGCGGCATGATCACTCCTTTTGCTCGGCGAACTGATCTGCCGAACGTATGGAGCAATGCGCCGAGGGGAATCGGCGTCCGACGCCTAGATTCCCGGGCCGGGTGCCTAATTTCGTTGTGCGGTGACGAGACCGAGCCGGGTCGCCTCCGCCGCGGCGACGGTGCGTGATGGCACGTTGAGCTTCGAAAGGACGGACGAGACGTGATGATCGACGGTGCGCCCGGAGATGAACAGCTGTTCGGAGATCTCGGCGTTCGTCCGGCCGGCGCAGATGAGCTCGAGCACCTCTGACTCGCGCCGGGTGAGGCGGAGCGGATGGGCACGGGTCGAGGCCCGCGCGCCCGCCGGCACGGCGCGCATGCCGAGCCGGCGCATCTCCCGACGCGCCGCCTCGACCCCAGCCGTCGCGCCGAGCGCCTCGAACCGCCTGATCGCCTCCCGCAACCCCGTATCCGTACCCGAGTCGTAGAACGCCAGCGCGGCCTCGTACGGCATCCCCAAGCCGTCCCACTCGGTCGCCGCAGCCGCGTAGTCGCCCCCGAGCAAGAGAGCAGCCGGGTCGTCGTCCGCGAGCGTGACGTCCGGAACACTCATACCGAGGCGTCGACACCACACTGCTACCGAACCGGCCGTCGCCGGTGACGCGGCGTCCACGCGACTCACGGCGACGGCCAGATCGGCGTGGGCGGCGTCCAGATCGCCTTCCAGCCAGTGTGCCTCGGCGTGGGCCGGATAGGCGTCTAGGAGCCAGGCGTTGTCGCCCGAGTTGGCGGAGTTTGTGAGGGCTTCGTCGAGATAGCTCCAGGCGTCGCGGTCCCCTCGGCGCGCGAGCGCTCGTCCCACGGTGAGTGCCAGCATCGTCCAGTTCGCGGGTGACGAGACCCGGCTTACGAGCAGCGGGCGGGCCACCTCGATCGCCTGGTCCCACTGACCTTGCATGAGCGAGAGTGCCGCCCGACCCGCGCGCAGGCAGAATCCGTAGGTACCCAGGTCGTGCTCGTCGGCGTACTGGGTGCCCTCTTCGAGGTACTTGTCGCACTCGATGAATTGCCCATGGTCGGCGAGGAGCACCCACATGTTGCCGTAGGCGCGGCCGGCTTGGTCCTGTGCGCCCGCCGTAACCGCGACGTCGAGCGCGCGCTCCATCAGCGGCTGCCATTCGCCACCCAGGCCGCTCACGAGACACGCCTCGGTGTTCAGCGCGTCGCTGAGTACGGCGGGCAGGTCGAGTTCGGTGGCGAGCTGCTGGGCTTGACCCGCCAGAGTGCGGCCCCGGTCGGTGGCCCGATCCTCCATGATCACCTTCGCCGCGGTGGCGTACGCCCACGCCAGCTCGGGCGACGGGCCGAGCGGTTCCAAGGCGGCGACCGCTTGCTCGGCGTACTGCCGGGACTCCGGCCGGCACAGCCGCCACATCGTGCGGGACAGCTGGCACATGGTGGCGCCCTCGCGGTGGGTGTCCCCGATCTGGCGCCAGAGTTCGAGCGCACGCTCACCGGCCTCGGCGGCGCGACCCCAGTTGTCGGTGAGCGCGGTCTCCTGAACGAGCTGGTCGTACAGCCGGGCGAGCGCGGCGGGGTCGTGGCTGTCGGCGAAGCGCAGCGCGCGCTCATACTGGGCGCTAGCCTCGCGGTGGGCCCCCAGGGCCGTTGCCCGCGCGGCAGCGGCGGGCGCGAACCGAAGCACCGCGGCGGCGTCCTCGGCGCCCTCGGCGTGGTAGGCCAACCGGGCATCGTCCTCGCACCCCGCGGCGCACAGCGCCGCCAGCAGTGCGGCGTGCACGGGCTGGCGCCGGTGCGCAGGGAGGTCCCGTTCGACGGTCAGTCGGCTGATCTCGTGCCGGAAGCGAAGGCCCGCGACGTCGCTGATGAGCAGCCCGGCCCCGATCAGCTCGTCGAGGTCGTCGGCCGCCGGTCCGGTGACCGCGCTGAGGAGCGCGGGCTCGACGTGCCCGCCGATCAGGGCCGCCACCTCGGCGGCTCGGCGCGCGGCCGAGGAGAGCCGGGTGAGGCGGGCCCGAACGGCGTCGCGGGCCGACGGCGGGATCTCGCCCGACGCCGCACCCAGGACCTCGGTGACGAAGAACGGATTGCCGCCGGTCAGCCGGTACAGCCGTTCGGAATCGATACCGCAGCCGGCCGCAAGCAGGTGCACGGCCGGTTCGGACAGCGGCGCGACGTCGACCCGGCGGGTCGAGCGCAGCGTGGCCAGTTCACCGAGGACCAGCCGCAGGAGATGCTCGGCCGGCAACTCGTCGTCGCGATAAGTGAGGATGATCAGCACGGTCAGGTCGCGAACCCGCCGCCCGAGGAAGCGCACCAGGTCAAGGGTGGATTCGTCGGCCCAGTGGATGTCCTCGATCACGAGCACCGTCAGGCCGGCGGACTCCGCCAGCCCCCGCCGCAGCAGATCGAACAGCTCGTCCCGACCGGCGCCGCGGTGGCAGGCCGCGCGCACCGGATCGCCGAGTTGATCGGCGATGTCGAACAACGGGCCCAGCGGCCGCGGGGTGAACAGGCCGTCACACGCTCCCCAAGCCCACTGAGCCTCGGGCGTGACTCGCGCGAACTCCTCGACGAGCGTCGACTTCCCGACGCCCGCTTCCCCCGAAACCAGGACGAGCCGCCCGTCACCCGTCCGCGCCGAAGCGGCGTACTCGGCGAGCGAAGCAAGGACATGCTCGCGCTCGAGGACCCCCATGGTCCACAGTGTCACCCCGGAGGTTCGGGCACGCAATCCGCCGGAAAATGGCGCCGGGTCAGTGCTCGACGTTGAGGCGGTACCCGCGCTTGACCACGGTCTGGATGATCGCGGGGTCACCGAGCGCGGTACGCAGCCGCGCAATCGCGACCTCGACGGCGTGCCCATCGCGGGACTCACCGGGCAGCAGCCGGCCGAGCGCGTCGCGGGAGAACACCTGGCCCGGACGGCCGGCGAGCTCGCGCAGCAGATTCATGCCCGCGCCCGGCAGCGGCAACAGCGTGCCGTCGAGCAGCACGGCGTGACCGCGGATCTCGAGCCGGTGCCCGGCCGGCGCCAGGACCTGCGCCCGTGCCGGCAGCCGCTCCACGACCTCGCGCACGAGCGCCCCGAGCCGGAACCGCTGCGGCTGGACGACCGGGATGTCGTTGCGCAGCAGGGGCGCGGCGGTCACCGAGCCGACGGCGGCGCACAGCACCGGCCCCTTCATCGCGCCGCGGACCTCGGCCCCGAAGCCGAGGTCGTCGGCCGTGCGCAGGAAGTTGACCGCGGCCGGCGCGCTGGTGAACGTCACCGCATCGATGGACGCCGCGGCGGTCGCCTCGATCAGCCGGCGCAGCGGCTGACCGTCCTCGGGCGATACCCAGCGGTAGACGGGCACCTCGATCACGTCCGCGCCCGAGGCCCGGAGGGTCTCGACGAGGTCCGGCAGCGGTTCGCCGTGCAGCTGCACCGCTACGCGGAGCCCGTCCAACGCGTAGTTGCCGACGAGGTGTTCGAGCACCTCGCTCGACGATTCGGACTCCGGCGACCAGGCCTCACGCAGGTCGGCCGCGCGCACCGCCCCGCGCACCTTCGGCCCGCGGGCCAGGATCGTCGCGGCGCTCAGCGCGGCGGTCAGCGGCTGGTTGAGACCCCAGGTCGCTGCCGCGTCCATCCACCCGCGGAACCCGATGCCGGTGGTGGCGACGAGGAGATCGAGCGGAGCGGCCAGGCAGCGCTTCGTCGCCTCGAGCAGTTCGGTGTCGTCGGCCAGCGGGATGATCCGGATCGCTGGGCCGTACATGACCTTCGCGCCGCGGCGCTCGAGCGCGCTGCCGAACTCCTCCCGACGCCGGGCGGCCGTGATCCCCACCGTGTACCCGGCCAGGTCGGGCACGCCGGTCATGGGCCACCGTCCGATCGGCCCTGGACCTCGACGCCGGCGCCGCTGCGTCGAACCTCGTACACCGGGACGGACGCGGCCGGCTCGGTCACGCACCGACCAGTCCGCAGCTCGAAGACCTGCTTGTACAGAGGGGACGCCACCGTCGGCGCGTCGCCGCGTGAGCCCACGATGCCGCGCGACAGCACGCATTGGCCGCTGAACGGGTCATGGTTGTTGATGGCGTAGAGCATTCCGTCAAAGGTACGGGCGAGCAGCTTCGGCGAGGCTCGCGAGGATCGACGCCACCGCCGGCCTGCAGATGTCGCAGCCTCGACGGGTTCCGTGCCGCTGGACCGGTTCGGTGAACGTCGTGATGCCGGAAGCTACGAATCGCGCGCTTTCCGGAGCCGTCGCGTTTCGGTGACCCCCGCATCAACGGTTCGTCGGCTCGAACGCCCCTTTAGCGGGTGAAGCGCGCCAGCCAGGCTCGGCCGTCCTCGTCCAGGGTGCCGTGCGCGTCGGCGACGCCGGCCCATCCGGCGACCATCTGCATGAAGCGCATCGGGTTGTAGACGTCCTCCTCGTAGGAGAACTGGTTGTTGCCGGCGTAGTGCAGGATCGTGAGATTCGACGCCTCGTGCTGGCTGCCGTCGCCCGGATCGCGCATCAGGTTGCGGATGTCGCAGACGATCCAGTCGCGGTCGGGGTCGAACACGGCCCAGCCGACGGGGAACTCGACCATCGCGTTCCCGGGAAACGTCGTCATCGTCCGCACCGCCCACTCGGCGATCGCGGGGCGGCCGCTGAACCGCCCGTACGCGTGTTCGTTGTAGTTGGCGTCCTCGGTGAACAACTCGGCGAACAGGTTCCAGTTCTGCTCCGCGTACGCGCGGCGCACCGTTGCTTGATAGTGCTGCAGGGCAAGCTCTAACTCCGCGCGCGAGGCCATGTGACGCACGCTAATGGTTACCTGGAACACGTTCTACTCTTCAGCCGGATTTGTCCGGTTCCGCGGTGTCACGCTGGAGACATGAGCCACCCCAATGAGCCGGTATCAGCCGACGCGACGCGCAACTCGTTGCCGGTATGAGAAGTCACGACACCGTAATTGCGGCGCTGGCCGAGGTCGGCGCCTACGCCGGCCGCAGCCACCGCGAACTGCAGGAGATCTCCCGAGTCAGCACGGTGCTGCGCGTCGAGGGCGGCACCGTCCTCGCGACGGCCGGCCACAGCGGCCACGACTTCGTCATCGTGCTCGAGGGGGTCGCGACGGTGGAGAACGACGGCCGGGTCGTCGCCACCCTCGGCGCCGGGGACCACTTCGGTGAGATCGCCATGCTCGACAACGGCCCGCGGACGGCGACGGTCCGGGCCGCGACGGCGATGACCCTGGCCGTCATCGGCCGACCCGAGTTCGACGACCTGCTCGACCACAGCCCCGCGCTGGTGAAAGCACTGCTCACCGGCCTCGTCCGGAGGGTGCGCGGGACCGACGCGATCGCGGTCTGACCTTCAGTCCGCCTCGGAGACTCGGAAGCGGCGCGGGCGACTTGTGGCGGCGCGCTCGGCCACTCCGCGCTCCACGCAGAAATCGTTGCCCTCTGGGTCGGCGAGCCAGACCCAGCCGAGGCCATCGTTGGCGCGGTGGTCCTCGACCACCCTGGCGCCGAGTTCCACCAGCCGAGCGACCTCTTCGTCGCGGGTGCGGTCGGTGGGTTCGAGGTCCACATGGACCCGGTTCTTGACCGTGCGCGCCTCGGGCACCGGGATGAACAACATGGTGGGGACCTCGCCGGTCCGCGGGAAGGCCGGCGCGACCAGCACTTCCGGGTCGTCGTCCAGGTACACGTTCCAGCCGAGGACCTCGGACCAGAATCGGGCTAGCGCTCTGGCGTCGGTGCAGTCGACGGTGATGTTGCGCAACGAGCTGGCCATGGTGGCGACGCTAATCCAGGGCTCGGACACCGATGAGTTCGCCGGCCGCGGCGCGTTACACACGCATCCACCACTGCTAGGGAAGGATGCATTGCCATGGACTGGAAGCTTGAAGTGATCGTGGTGCCGGTGTCCGATGTCGACCGGGCGAAGGCCTTCTACGCCGACCGACTCGGTTTCGCTGTCGACGTCGATCACCGCGACGGCGATTTCCGCGTCGTCCAGCTGACGCCGCCCGGTTCGGCCTGCTCGATCACGATCGGTACCGGAATCAACCCGTCCGAGCCCGGCACGCTGGGCGGCCTGCAAGTCACCGTCTCCGACATCGACAAGGCGCACGCCGAACTGACCGAGCGGGGCGTCGACTGTGGCGAGATCCAGCACTTCGAGCACGGCAAGCCGATGCCGGGGCGCGACCCCGCCGACGCGCCGTTCAACTCGTTCATCTTCTTCAAGGACCCGGACGGCAACAGCTGGGCGATCCAGCAGGGCCCCGCGTAGGCCTCAGTCGGGCAGCATTGGCATCTCCAGACCCGGCTCGCGTCCCAGCAGCACGGCGCGTTGCACGGAGGACTTGCCGTACTTGTCGCGGATGCCGTCGAGCACCGGGTCGAGCGCGCCAACCTCGCGCGCCGCGAACGGCAGCTCCAGTTGGATCGAGTCGGCGTCATCGAGGTTGGCCAGCGAGATGCCGACGAGGGTCAGCCCGCCGTCGCGGACGAGGGGAGCCGCGGCGGCGAGCAGCCCCCGCGCGGTGGCCAGGATCGGCGCCGTGTCCCACGTCGCGCGGAGGACGGTGTGCGAGCGCGTCGCGCGGGTGAAGTCGTCGAAGCGCAGCCGCAGCACGACGGTCCGGCACACTCGGCGGGCCGCCCGCAACCGCCGGCACACCCGGTCGACAAGCGCGACCAACGTCGCGTCCACCTCCGCGGGCGTGTGCCGATGGCGGGTGCCGAGCGCACGCTGCGCGCCGATCGAGCGCCGACGGCGCCCGACGATCACCGGCCGGGGGTCTCGATTGTGCGCGAGTGCATGTAGGTGGTGCCCCGAGCCGGGGCCGAGCATCGACACCAGCGCCCGCTGCTCGAGTTCGGCGACCTCGCCGACGGTGAAGACCCCGCGCTCGTGCAGCTTGGCCGCGGTCACCCGGCCGACGCCCCAGAGCCGCTCGACGGGCAGCGGGTGTAGGAACGCCAGTTCGCCATCGGCCGGGACCAGCAGCAGGCCGTCGGGTTTGGCGACGCCGCTCGCGACCTTGGCCAGGAACTTGGTGCGGGCGATGCCGACGGTGATCGCCAGGCCGACCTCGTCCCGCACCGCCGTGCGCAGGCCGAACGCGATCTCGACGGGCGTGCCGGACACCTGCAGCAGGCCGCCGACGTCCAGGAAGGCCTCGTCGATCGAGATGCCCTCGACGAGCGGTGTCGTCCGTTCGAAGATCCCGAAGACGGCCTTGCTCGCCTCGACATAGGCCTCGAAGCGCGGTGGGACGACGATGGCCTGCGGGCACAGCTCACGTGCCTGCCGCCCGCCCATCGCCGAGCGGACCCCGAACGCCTTGGCCTCGTAGCTGGCGGCAAGGACGACGCCGGCCCCGACGATGACCGGACGATGCCGCAGCCGGAGATCGTCGCGCTGCTCGACCGACGCGTAGAACGAGTCCAGGTCGGCATGCAGGATCACGAACGTATGTTCGTATATTGCCCGCCCGCTCGTCAACCGAACGACCCGGAGGTGCAGGAGGCGCTCAACTTCGCCGGCATGCAGAACCTCTTCGCCCGGTGACGCGAGGCGGAGGTACCGTCGCGCGGTGCACCCGCTGGTCGTGACCCTCGCCCTCGAAGCGGAGGTGCAGGAGCGCTTCGACGCCGAGCGGGCGCGCTGGGGCCCGACCGGCCGTAGCGAGGTCGGCGCGCACGTGACGCTCTTCCGCTGCCTCCCCGGCGAGCTGGAGGAGCAGGTGCGCGTCGACCTGGTGCAACACGCCGGCCCGCCCTTTCCCGTGGGCGTCGCCGGCGTGCTGCCGCTGAGCGGTGGGGCGGCTTACGCGCTCGCGGCCCCGGAGCTCGCCCGGCGGCAGCGCGTCCTGCAGCGGTTGTGGTGGGCCGATCTCACCGCGCAGGACCGGCAGGGCTTCCGTCCGCACATCACGGTCCAGAAGAAGGTCAGTCCGGCCGAGGCGCGCGCGACCGTCACCGTCCTGCGGCGCGCGTTCCGTCCGTTCCAGGTTCGCGCCGAGGGCTACCAGCTATGGCGCGACGACGGCGGACCGTGGAGCGAGTTGGCCCGAATCCCGTTCGGCGAGAGGTTTTGACGTTTCCGCGCGTCGCGCGTCTGTAGAAGCGCGAGCGCGCAGTGAGCGGCAGAACTCGGTCAGAACGGCGGCGGCTCGGGATCGGGTTTCGGCGGGTCCGGTGACGGGTGTAGTTCGCCGTCGGCAGGCGTGGCCGCGAGTGGTCGGCCGCGTTGGGTGACCGGTCTGAAGGTCGGCCTGCTTGACGCTGCGGCGTCATCGCCGTAGGCCCCGGTCATCTCGACGGTGTCGGCGCTGGGGTCGGGTGGTCGTGGTTGGGGTGGCGGTAGTGGTGGTGCGAGGGCCGTCACCTGAACTACATGGCGGCGTCCGAGTGGGCTGATCCAGAGGAAGCTGCGTTCGTCGGTCTGGATCACGCGCCAGCCGCGGGCGGTTTTGTTCATGTGGTCGTGTCGGCAGGCGGGGGCGAGGTTCTCGGGTGTGGTTGGTCCGCCCAGGGCGTGATCGCGGAGGTGGTCTTGGTCGGAGTCGGTCGCGGGTCGTCGGCAGGCGGGGAAGATGCAGGTCTGGTAGGTGATCTGGCTGTGTCGGCGCAGCGCCCGGCCCGGGAAGCGGGCGGCGGGGTCTTGGCTCGGGCGGTGCTGGGTGGCGTGCTGGGTGGCGAGGTCGGCGAGCACGCCGGCCCAGCTCGGGTGCTGTCGGGCGAGGTCGGGGTCGGTGAGCAGGCTGATCGGGACGTGCAGTTCGATGATGCCGCCCTCGGCGTGGACCTGGGACGGGTCGGTGCTGGTGGGCCGGCGGCGGGTGGTCCCGTCGAAGAGGAGCCGGCCACCCTCGTCGTGGATCGCGAAGCGCCATTCGGATCGCCGCTGCCGGGCCACGATGGTGCGGGCGACCGCGGCGGTGACGGCGCCCCACCCGGGCAGCTCGCCGGGCTGCTCGTCCAGGCCGAGCAGCGTGGCGAGCCCGACCCGCACCTGCACGCCACGCTGCGGCACCGGCGCGGCGTGCTCGCCGCGGTGCGGCGCCGGACTCGGGGCAGGCTCCGCGGGCTCGGATT
>JAVHVH010000006.1:0-25839 GCA_032160665.1 Pseudonocardiales bacterium | reverse complement strand
CGGCTCGACCGGAGCGTCCCCCTCGCCGTTCGGCTGGAACATCTGCCAGTTGCGCGGGTCGAGCACGCGCGGCGGCTTTACCTTGGCCGGCTTCTGCAGCTCGATCGCGGCGTTGAACTCGGCGCCGACCAGTACCCCAAGAGCGAGGACGAAGAAGAACAGCAGCGCGGCGATCGGGGCCGCCAGGGTCCCGTAGGCGTGATTGTGGTCGACGACGAAGGAGATGTACCCGCGCAGCCCAATCGAGCCGGCCAGGAACACGAGCACCGCCAGCGTCGCGCCCGGAATGCCGCGATGCCACGGCAGACGGCGGGGCGGGGCGAGCTTGTAGAACGTCGTGAGGCCCAGGAGGAGCAACAGAATCAGGACGGGGTAGTAGCCCACACTGATCAGGTTGCTGACGGCCGGCCGGACGCTCTCGGGAAACGACCGCCGGAGCAGATCCGGGCCGAGGACGAGCATCGGGAGCAGGATCACCCCGAGCACCACCGTCCCGAGGAACAACCACAGGGCGAGGAACCGGCTGTGGACCGGGCCGCGCAGGTCGCGCTGGTCATAGGCGATGGTGATCGTGTTGACGAACGTCGCCGTTGCCGACGAGCCCGCCCACAGCGCGAGCGCGAAGCCGATGCTGATCACGTCGGCCCGACCGCCGGACAGGACCTCGCGCAGGATCGGCGCGATCACCTTCTGCACGACCTCCTCGCTGAACGCTCGGCTCAGCGTGTTCTCGATCTGCGTCTCGGTGCGGGTGACGGTGCCCCTCCCGAACCATCTGGAGACGTAGCCCAGCGTTGCGAGCAAGGCCAGGAAGAGGGACGGCAGGCTCAACATCTGCCAGAACGCGGCCTCGGCCGACAGCCCCAGGACGCGGTCGTGCCACGCCTTGACCACCGTGCGTTTCAGCAGGAGCGGTACCAGGCGGACGGCGCGCAGTACGCGGCGTACCAGGATCACGAGTAACAGTCTGCCCATCAAGCGCCCGGCGCCACGTACCCGCGCAGGCCTGCGTGTCGGGCATCGGGCCGCCCCAGGCCGATCGAGACCCACCGTAGCCGTTTGCGGCGTGCCGGGGGCGGACCGGTCGCCGATCGCGACTAGGTTGGATCCGCGATGCCTCGTGGCTACGGCCGCGGGGCATCGAGTCACGTCGGCCGAAGCACGGAGGAACACCTGAGTGGCGGCGCCCCGCGAGAACACCCCAGCCACCTTGCCCCGGCTGCGCACCTGGCAGCGGGCCGCTCTGGCGGCGTACCGGTCGCAGGAACGGCGCCGCGACTTCCTGGTTACGGCCACCCCGGGCGCCGGAAAGACAACCTTCGCCCTCGCTCTCGCCCGGATGCTGGTTGAAGCACGAGTGGTCGATCGCGTCGTCGTCGTCTGTCCGACCGACCACCTCCGCACGCAGTGGGCCGAGGCGGCGGATGCGGCCGGGCTGCCACTCGATGCCGCCCTGACGAACGCGGTGGGCCCGGTCCGTGCGGACCTGCGCGGGTACGTCACCACGTACGCCCAGGTGGCCGCCAAGCCGGCGCTGCACGCGGCCCGCACCGGCGCGAAGCGTTCCCTGGTGATCCTGGACGAAGTCCACCACGCCGGGGACGGGCTCTCGTGGGGCGACGCGATCGCCGCGGCCTTCGAAGGCGCCGCGCGGCGCGTGTGTCTCACCGGCACACCGTTCCGGACGCGACCGGACGAGCGGATCCCGTTCGTGCGGTACGAGGCGGACACCGACGGTGGCTGGCGCAGTGACGCTGACTTCAGCTACGGCTACCGGGACGCGCTGCGCGACGGCGTCGTGCGCCCGGTCGTGTTTGCCGCGTACACCGGCACGTCGCGATGGCGCAACAGTGCGGGCGAGGTGATTGCGGCCTCGCTGTCCGAACCGAACACCAAGCGGACCGAAGCGACGGCATGGCGCACCGCGTTGAACCCCAAGGGCCGCTGGGTTCCGCATGTCATCGCGGCGATGGATGAGCGGCTCACGCACCTGCGCGAGTCGGGTATGCCCGATGCCGCCGGGCTCGTGCTCGCCAGCGACCAGGACGACGCCCGCGCCTATGCCGCGATCGTCGAGCAGGTGACGGGCGAGGCGCCCGTCCTGATCCTCTCTGACGACCCGAAGGCCAGCGACAAGATCACCGCGTTCACCCACGGCACGCAGCGAATGGCCGTATGCGTGCGGATGGTTTCCGAGGGCGTGGACGTTCCGCGCGCGGCCTGCCTGGCGTGGATGACCTCCTACCGCACCCCGCTGTTCTTCGCCCAAGGCGTCGGGCGCGTTGTTCGAGCCCGCGGGCCCGGAGAGGCAGCCACCGTCTTCCTACCGGCCGTCCGTCCATTGCTGGCCCTGGCGGCCGAGCTCGAGGACGAGCGCAACCACGTGATCCCGCCACCGTCCGCGCAGGGTGACGACCTGCTCGACGTCGAGCGGGTTGAGCCCGAGCCGGGCGAAGCGGACACCACCGAACTCGTCGACGCTGACGCGTCCTTCGCGCACCTGCTGCACGGCGGGCGAGCCGTCGTGGCCGCGCCCCTCACCGCCGCGGACGAGGACTACCTCGGACTGCCCGGCATCCTGTCGCCGGAGCAGACCGCAGCGCTCCTGGCCCGCCGGGACGCCCACGCCCGCCGGCGGGCGGTTGGCACCGAGCCGCCCGTGCCGTCCGTTGAGCCCGCGGCCTGGCGCGCCGGGGCCGAGCTGCGCCGCGAGCTGAACCGGTTGGTCGGGGTACTGGCCGCTCGGACGGGGGCGGCACACGGGCAGATCCACGCCCAGCTGCGCCGCGCGGTGCCCGGGCCGGCGTCCGCCGCGGCCAGTGCCGATGTGCTGGAAAAGCGCCGGGACCACCTGATGGAGCTGCTCGGCGGCTGACCGTGTGGGACGTCACGCGGTTGGGTTGCGGGAATCATTTCGGGGGTATGAGTCGTTGGACAGTTCGTAACACCTTCGATCGGACCTCGGTCGGACTCGTATCTCCCTGGTTTCCAGGAGCTTCTGGTGCTGGCAAGGGATCCGGATTCGGCCGTTTGCTCACCGCAGCGTGTTGCAACGACGTTTCGGCTCCGGGTGTCGCCACCAGCCTCCGGCAATTCGGTGGTTACCTGGGATCGGAAGAATGAACGATGGTCACCCCGGACGGGGCGTCCGAACGAAGAGAGAGGTGTTGACGTGACCACGACAATCGCCGCGAGTCCGCTCACCGCCACCGACCGGTGCGACCGGTGCGGTGCGCAGGCCTATGTCCGCGCCACCATGGCGTCCGGTTTCGACCTGTTGCTCTGCGCCCACCACTTCCACGAGAACGAGACCCGCCTGCGCGAGATCGGTGCGTCGATCCAGGACGAGTCCGACCGGCTCGCCAACGTTCCGGCCACGGCACTCGCTGAGGAACGCTGACCAGGTCCCCAACTCTTCGAACGGCCCCGCCCACTGGGCGGGGCCGTTCTTAGTTCGGATTCCCGTCAGCCGAGCCGCCGGGGATCAGTCGTCGGGCTCCTCGTGGCGGTGTCGGTGCCGCGAGTACAACGGCAGCAGCAGCCACGTCGTCAGCACGATGATCGCCAGCCCACCGGCTGCCGAGACGGCAAGTGGCAATCCGGACACCACATCGAGGGTGAACAGGACCGCGCTCAGCACTGCGATCGCGAGAAAGGCCAGCCCGGCCGTGGCGAACCGAGCGGTGAATTCGACGACCTGGTCCTTCATGTGTCGGCGGAAGAGCACGCGGTGCATCGCTGCCGGGGCGATCAGCAGGATCGCCGAACAGGAAGCCGAGATCAGCGTGACGACGTAGAGGGTGCGCTGGTAGTTGTGCAGCGTGGTGAACCGCTGCTGGAAGGCGATGCCGAGCAGGAATGCGAACAAGATCTGCACCCCGGTCTGCGCGACTCGCAGCTCCTGCAACAACTCGCCGTAGTTGCGGTCCAGGCGCTCGGCCTCTGACTCGTCGCGGGAGTAGTCGTCATCGGCCATGGTGCAGACGTTATGCCCAGGACTATCCCGGACTACCAGTGTGCTGCGATGTCGGCCGCGACGGTGCCGAGCCGGACGCGTTGCGGGTGGTCTCCGACGGCGATCTCGGCCACCTTCGTGGACGTGGCGTAGTCGATGACGTCAACCTTGTCGTCGCCGGCGATCGACATCCAGCACTGCGTGGCCCCGGGGCCGTTCGTCGCCCAGTAGGGCGTGTCCCCGACCGGGATCGTCGTGTAATTGAAGGACGCCCGGTCGACGATCGCGGCGTAACCGTCCATCGTGCCCGCGGCGCACAACGTCGTCCCATCCGCGTTCATGGCCAGGCCGTGGTGGGCGGAGTTGAGGACATACGCGGCCTTCAGCATCCCCGGAACCAGGTTCGGCAGGTTCGCCACGCGCGTGACCCGTTCCTGCTGCATGTCGAACTCGACGAAACCGTGCAGGAAGGAGATCTGCAGGTAGGCGTAGCGCTGATCAGGGGCGACCGCCATCGGCCGTACCGCCGAACTCATGCACGGATACCCCGCATCGGCCAGCTTCTGGCCGATGTCCCACCGGTGCAGGATCGCGAAGGTGGCATTGTCGACGACCTCGAAGATCTGCGTGCCCTTGGTGGGATCGGTCAGCGGGCAGAACAGTGAGGGGTCGGTGGGGGTGTAGATCCGGCCGATGCTGGCGTGATAGATCAGGGTTCCGTCCGGCGAATAGTTGCTCTCGTGCGGTGTGTCACCGGAGGAGAAGTCGCGCAGGCGCTGGCCGGTCGCGATGTCCAGCTCGTGGACGACGGTCGTGGTCGAGTCGGAGACCAGCAGTCGCGTCCCGGCGGGGGACACGGCCATGTGGTCGGCCCGGTAGCCATCCATCGGGGTACGCCACACGATCCGGCCGGTGGCGATGTCGATGCCGACGACGTCGGCGAAACTCGGCCGGGAGACGGCCAGCAGGCGACCGTCGGTGGTGCTGAACATGTCGTCCACATATTGGTCGTGGCCCTGACCGATCGCCGCCCGGATCGCCAGGTAGAAGGCGAGCTTGACGGGGTTGAGGTAGATCTCCTGCAGCCGCTGCGCCTTGTCCGGGATCACGTTGAGGATCTTGAGCACCTTGTACGAGTGGGCGTCGACGACGCTGGCCGTGCCGGCCCAGTTGTTGCCCACGTACATGACCTGTCGGGTGCCCGCGGCTTGCGCGCCGACCGGTGCGATCAGCGCCGCGACCGCGAGGGCAGCGACGATCACGCCGAGCAGGTGTCGGATGGACCTAGTGCGATGCATGGACGCCCCTCCTTGGGTGGGCGCCCAGTGTCGCGCAAATCGGGTTCGACTTCTCGTCGAAGCGAGCCCGACCGGATTCGGTCGGGCGACGCGCGGAAGATCAGGCGACCGACACCGAGAGCGCAGCCTGGGTGTGGGCGACGACCGCCTCATGCAGCCGGTCGTAGGCGGCCGAGACCCAGGCGTCCACGTGGGTCTGATGCGCCGCGTGCAACGCGGTCTCCGCGTCGTACAAGCGACGCTCGGTCGCGAAAAGTGTTTCGGCTGCCGTCGGGGGGGTCGTGAACCCCAGGCTGTCCAGAGATGCTGTGGTAGTCATCGATCCTCCTCAAGCGGGTGTGGCCCTCGCGTCGAGTGTGAGCTCACGCACACATCACACGTAGGGAACAAAGGCCCTGTCGGGCCAGTCGCGTGGCCCGGGTTCGTGGCCGAACAGACGGGCCGAACTAGTCCAGGTAGTCGCGCAACACCTGAGAGCGGGACGGATGCCGCAGCTTGGACATCGTCTTCGACTCGATTTGGCGGATCCGCTCGCGGGTGACGCCGTACACCTGGCCGATCTCGTCCAGCGTGCGCGGCTGTCCGTCGGTGAGACCGAAGCGCAGCTTGACCACGCCGGCCTCGCGCTCGGACAGTGTCTGCAGCACCGACTGCAGCTGGTCCTGCAGCAGCGTGAACGACACCGCGTCAACGGCGACGACCGCCTCGGAGTCCTCGATGAAGTCGCCCAACTGGCTGTCGCCCTCGTCGCCGATCGTCTGGTCGAGCGAAATCGGCTCACGCGCGTACTGCTGGATCTCGAGGACCTTGTCCGGCGTGATGTCCATTTCCTTGGCGAGTTCTTCCGGGGTCGGCTCGCGGCCGAGGTCCTGGAGCAGTTCGCGCTGGATGCGTCCGAGCTTGTTGATGACCTCGACCATGTGGACGGGAATGCGGATCGTGCGGGCCTGGTCGGCCATCGCCCGGGTGATCGCCTGGCGGATCCACCAAGTGGCGTAGGTGGAGAACTTGTAGCCCTTGGTGTAGTCGAACTTCTCGACGGCGCGGATCAGGCCGAGGTTGCCCTCTTGAATGAGGTCGAGGAAGGCCATGCCGCGACCCGTGTAGCGCTTGGCCAGCGACACGACCAGGCGCAGGTTGGCCTCGAGGAGGTGGTTCTTGGCGCGCTCGCCGTCGCGCACGATCCACCGGAGATCGCGCCGTACCTGCAGGGTCAGCTTCTCGCTGGCCTCGTCCGCCTGGCGCAGCCGCTCGGCGGCGTAGAGCCCGGCCTCGATGCGCTTGGCGAGATCGACCTCCTCCTCGGCGTTGAGCAGCGCGACCTTGCCGATCTGCTTCAGGTAGGCCCGGACCGAGTCGGCCGAGGCCGTCATCTCGGCGTCCTTGCGCGCCTGACGCAGCGCCTCGGACTCCTCTTCCTCGTCCCAGACGATCTCGTCGGTCTCGGCAACGACTGCGGGCTCGCCCTCTTCGCCGTCGACCTCAACCGTCTCGACGACGGCGGCGACGATCTCGTCCTCGGCCCCGGCCGCGTCCGGGCCGCCGGCCTTCTTGGCGGCGGCCTTGCTGGGCGCCTTCGTCGCGGACTTGGCTGCCGGCGACTTGACCGGCGCCTTCGCCGGGGTGTCCGCCGGGGCGGTCGGCTTGGCCGCCGGGCGCACGCTCGCCGTGGCGGTGCGCTTCGTCGTGCTCGCCGCGGCTGCCGTTCGGGAAGCGAGGCGGGCGGTGTCGTCCTCGACAGAAGAGTGCTTGCTGGAAGCCACTGATGACCTTTCACCACGAGTGTCGCGTGCGCGCGAACGTCCGTCCGTGCGCCGAGTAGGTACCGCGCTAGCGGACCGAGCGAGTGGGGGTATCAGGCCGTCTGTTTGTCGGCTCAGAATCGAGTCCAGTACGTGCGCAGTTCCCTGGGAGTGAATTGTACTGCGGCCGCGCCAGGTTGCGAGTCAACTGGTGCCCCCGGCCCGGTTGTCCTACTCCTCGAGGCGTTCCACGGCGGCGATCGCCGCGCCGACGATGCCGGCGTCGTTGAGCAGTTGGGCCGGTTCCACCTTGGTGTTCAGCTCGAGGAGCGGCACCCACCGGTCAGCGTTCTTGCTGACGCCGCCGCCGACGACGAACAGGTCGGGTGTGAACAGCCGCTCCACGTGCTGCATGTAGCGGTTCACCCGCAGCGCCCACTTCCGGTACGACATGCCGTGCTCGTCGCGGACGGAGGCCGCCGCGCGGCTCTCGGCGTCGTACCCGTCCAGTTCGAGGTGCCCGAGCTCGGTGTTGGGCACGAGCACGCCGTTCATCAGCAGCGCGCTGCCGATGCCCGTCCCGAACGTCAGCATGATCACGACGCCCCGCACGCCCTTCGCGGCGCCGAACCGGGCCTCGGCGATCCCGGCGGCGTCGGCGTCATTGAGGACGATCACCTCACCGGCGCCGACCGCTTCGGTGAAGATCTTGTCGGCGTCGGTCCCAACCCAGCTCTCGTCGACGTTGGCCGCCGATTGCGCCACCCCGTGCTTGATGACGGCCGGGAACGTGGCGCCGATGTCGCCGCGCCAGCCTGCGCCGGAGACGAGTGAGGCGACGACCCGGGCAACCGCATTGGGCGTGGCCGGGTGCGGCGTGAGGATGCGCGTGCGCTCGGTGACCAGGTGGCCGGTCTTGACGTCCACGACCGCACCCTTGATGCCCGTGCCGCCGATGTCGACGCCGAACGCCTGGTTGGCCTGCGAACCGGACTCCATGACCGCTCCTCGGTGAACTCGGCACACTCGCGGCTGACCTTAGCCGCAACCCGTGCTGGTCGTGGTGCGATGGAGGGGTGACGACGACGCCCGGGGAACTGGAAGCATTCGCGATCTCGCTGGCCTCTGGTGCGGCGCAGCTCGTGCGCGACGGTCGGCTCGGCGCCCTTGGCGTGACTGCGAAGAGCACGGCCACCGACCTCGTGACGGTGGTTGATCGCGCGACCGAGCAGTGGCTCGTGGATGAGATCGCTCGGCACCGTCCCGACGACGCGGTTCTCGGCGAGGAAGGTGGCGGCCGGGCGGGGACGAGCACGGTCCGGTGGGTACTCGACCCGATCGACGGCACGGTGAACTTCGTCCTCGGGATCCCGCAGTATGCGGTGTCGGTCGCCGCCGAGACCGACGGCGTCGTGGTCGCCGGTGCCGTCTGCAACCCGGTCACGGGGGAGCTGTTCCATGCGCACCTGGGCGGCGGGGCGTTTCTCGACCGGACGCCTCTGGCCGGCCCTCGGGACGTGCCCCTCGAACGAGCCGTCGTCGCGACCGGGTTCTCCTACGACGCCGCTGTGCGAGCGCGGCAGGCGCAGGTTGTCGCGCAGGTGTTGCCCGAGGTTGGCGATGTGCGGCGCCTGGGCGCGGCGTCCCTCGATCTGTGCTTCGTCGCGGCGGGGCGGGTGGACGCGTACTTCGAGAACGGGCTCCACCCCTGGGATCACGCCGCCGGCGGTCTGATCGCGGCCGAGGCTGGTGGTGTCGCCAGCGGCCTGCGCGGCCGGCCGCCGTCGGAAATTCTCTATGCGGTCACAGGTGCCGGCCTCGCCCGATCGTTCTTCGCTCTGCTGGAGTCAGCGGGCGCCGACCGGGTCAGCAGCTAGCGCCGCTGCTGGCCGCCGCCGAGCTGGACGGAGCGGCCACGGCCACCTTGTCCGCCTTCATCGCACGTTCCACGGCGGCGGGCGTCGCCACCGAGCGGTATCGCGAGCCCAGCGACACGGTGACGACGCTGGTCTTGACCGACGTGACCACGATCTTTGCGCCCGGGAAGTAGTAGCGGAGCACGGTGGCGCCGGGCTTGCCGGCCGGGCCGTAGCGGATCTCGGCGACACCCGGAATCTTCGTCTTCGAGCTGTCGTTGGCGGCCAGCCGCGGTATCAGGAACCCGTCGCCGATCAGGGTCGTGCGGGCCTTGGCCGCGATCCCGGTACGGGACGTTGCATTCAGCACCTGGACGGTGACCGATTCCGGCGCGACCAGCGTCGCCGTGGTCGTCGGTGTCGGGCAGGCCGCGGCGGCCTGGTGGTTGGTGCCATCGCTGCGGTGCAGGACCCGCCACCAGACCAGGGCCGTCAGCAGGAGCAGGGCGAGGAGGGACACCAGCGCCGGCAATGGGCGCCGCGTCACGGTGCTCGCCATGGCCGGCGACCTCCTCTGGGATGCGGTGCCAAATCGTAGCGGCGCACCGCTGGGAATGCCGCCGGCAACCCGGGAGTTGGGACGAAACATTGACGCGGTACCGTTCCGCGGCTGGCCCTGAGGATTGGCACGCGGATGGGTGTCAACCAGCGGGCACAAAACGCCGGCCCCGGACGTTGCAGCCCCGGACGGACGGTGTCAGCACGGGGATACCGGATCACCCAGGAAGAACACCCACAGACAACCGTGGAGACCCCACCGAGGAGTTGACAGCCGCATGGCGACTGACTACGACGCTCCGCGTCGCGGAGATGTCGACGAGCTGAACGAAGATTCGATCGAGGAACTGAAGGCTCGGCGCGCGGAGGCGCAATCCGGGTCCATTGACGTGGACGAGACGGAGCTGGCCGAGTCGCTCGAGTTGCCCGGCGCGGATCTGTCGAGCATGTCGGGCGAGGAACTGACCGTTCGCGTACTCCCGAAGCAAAGCGACGAATTCACCTGCTCGTCCTGTTTTCTAGTGCACCACCGCAGCAGGCTGGCGCGCGAGCGCAACGGTCAGCTCATCTGCCGCGACTGTGCTTGATCCGCCGTAGGGCGGATCTCCTCAGCCGCCGCTCGCTGCGCTCGCGCGGACCGTCGATCCGCGCCGCGCCGTCGGCGCTCGCGCGTCGCGCCAGCACGCCGCTCGCGCGAGCGCTCATCGCGTTCGTGGTTGCTTTGGCGGCTGGCTTCCAGCCTCAGCGCTCATCGCCTGGTGGTCCTTCGACCGCCAGGCGCCCTGCGTTTTACAGGCTGGGGCGGAGGCTGGCGCCGCCGTCTACGACGAGGGTCTGGCCGGTCAGCCAGGCGGCGTCGGATGAGGCCAGGAACGCCGCTGCGGCTGCGATGTCCTCGGGCTCACCTAGGCGCTTGAGCGGGTACGCGGCCGCGGCACCCGCCTCGTCGGCCTCGTACAGCGCGGCGGCGAACCTGGTCTTGATGACGGCGGGGGCGATCGCGTTCACCCGGACATTCGGGGCGAGCTCGGCGGCAAGCTGCACGGTCAGGCCGATCAGCGCGGCCTTGCTGACTCCGTAATAGGCGATGCCGGGCGCCGGGCCGAGACCGGCAACGGAGGCCATGTTGACCACGGCGCCCGGCCGGTCCCGGCCGAGGCCGGCGGCCAGCGCCCGCCGCGTCCAGGACAGGGCCGCGAGGACGTTGACGTCCATGATCTTGCGGGCGATCGATTCGTCCAGCTCGGTGAGCGGCCCGTACGCCGGGTTGACGCCGGTGTTGTTGATGAGGACGTCGAGGCCGCCGAACTCCCGCACCGCCGTGCTGACGGCTTCGTCCTGGTGGTCGGGGTCGTCCGCCCGACCGGCGACCGAGACCGCGTTCGCCCCGGCGCCGAGCTCGGCCAGGGCGTCGCTCAACCCCTGCGGCTTGCGGGCGGTGATCACGACGTGCGCACCCTCGGCCAAGAACCGCTTCGCGATGCCCAGACCGATGCCACGGCTGGCGCCCGTGATGAGCGCTACCTGCCCGGCGAACCGCCGACCGAACTCCGCAGACGTCATGGCCGAAACCTATCTGGACGCGCGGACCGCACGGACGACCTGGTCCGGGTGTCGGCTGCTCACAACCCAGTAAGGAGCCGGGTCGTCCTCGTCGTCGATCCAGACCTGGACGCCGGGTCCGATCCACGGCCGGATGGAGATGAAGGCGGCCGGGTCGCCCTCGCGGCCCACGACCAGACGCAACGTGCGCGCGTCGAGGGCTACGGCGCCGGTCACGTAGGTCAGGGGGAGGTGCGCGCCCCTTACCCGCAGCTCGCCGTCGGCAACCTCGAGCTTGGCGCGACCGAGCCACCACACGATGACGATCGACAGCGGCACCAGCGTGCCGAACGGGATCCAGTCGGTCAGCCGCAGGCCGGCAATGTGGAACTCCGCGGCGAGCAGGCACGCGATGCCGACGGCGATCGGGTACCACCACCAGGGCGTCCGTAGGGTCTCGCGGTACGCCGTCCCGACCTTTGCAGCCACGACGCGAAGGGTAGCCTCAGGCCCCGTGACGACCGCACCCAGCGCATCGGGACCACAGGCCGCCGAGGCCGTGTCCCGGCCGCGCGTGTTGGTGATGCGCCTGGACCCGGACCTTCCGCTGCCGGTGTACGCCGTCGCCGGTGACGCGGGCGCTGACATCGTCACCGCGGAGGACATCACCCTCGACCCGGGCCAGCGGGCCGTGCTGCCCACCGGGTTGGCCATCGCCCTGCCCGACGGGTTCGCCGCGTTCGTCCACCCCCGGTCCGGGCTCGCGGCCCGGGCGGGGCTGGGGCTGGTCAACGCGCCGGGCACGATCGACTCGGGGTACCGCGGCGAGATCAAGGTGATCGTCATCAACCATGACCGGTCGCAGCCGCTGCACCTCGCCCGCGGTGAGCGGATCGCCCAACTCGTGGTGCAGCGGGTCGAACACGCGGACTTCGTCGAGGTCGCCGAGTTGCCGGAGTCGGCCCGGGGTGCGGGCGGGCACGGCTCGACCGGCGGAGCCGCGGTGCTCGGAACGCGGGCACTGCACGGTTTTCAGCGAGGACAGCATTTTCAGGGAGGACAGGAGTAGTGCCGGGACGACGTAGGCAGAAACGCACCGATCGCTCGAAGCTGGACGCGACGCCGCCCTGGGAGTCGCGCTTCCGCGCCGAGCCCGAAACGACCAAGGGCCCGTTCGACGAGCGGGACGCCCCCGAGGACGAGGTCCCGCGCGTCGACCTCGGTGCGCTTCGGGTGCCGATCGGTGACAGTTACGACATCCGGGTGGACCTCAACGAGGCGCAGCAGGTCATCTCGGCGACCCTCGCTGCGCAGGACGGCACTATGCAACTCGGCGTCTTCGCGGCGCCGCGCAACGAGGGCATCTGGGACGAAGTGCGCGACGAGATCGCCGCGTCCCTGAACACCCAGCGCAAGTCGTCGGCGACGGAGAAGGACGGTCCGTTCGGCCCGGAGCTGCACGCCACCCTGCCCGGTGAAGGTGGCAAGGGCACCGTTCCGGCCCGCTTCATCGGGGTCGACGGGCCGCGTTGGTTCCTGCGGGCCCTGCTGGCCGGGCCGGTGGCGGCCGACCCGGCCAAGGCCAAGACGCTCGAGGATGCGCTGCGGGGCATCGTCGTGGTCCGGGGGAACGACCCGTTGCCGGTGCGCGAGCCCGTCCCGTTGAAGCTCCCGAGCGACCTCGAACTGCCGGGCGGCGATGACGCCGCCGACGGCATACCCTGATGTTGTGAGCGAAGCTTGCAAGCGAACCGTGTGATGCAGGCTTGGCCGGCCGACCGAGCGAAGCGAGGGTAAGGCCGTGGGAAGACGACAGTCCTTGCTGCACCGACTGACCGCCAGTGCGGAGCACCTCGACGCCGCCGAGTTGCAGGGCGAGGTCGAGCAGCGGTCCTGTGTCCCGGTGACCGCGCTGCGTCCGGGAAACACCGTCAAGGTCGTCGGTCGACTACGCGCGGTCGTCTACACGCCCAGTGAGACCGTCCCCACCCTCGAGGCGGAGCTGTTCGACGGCTCGGATTCGATGGATCTCGTGTGGTTGGGCCGGCGCCGCATCGCCGGGATCGAGCCCGGTCGCCGGGTCGTCGTGCGCGGCCGGGTCGGGCGGCATAACGGGCGCTGCGCGATCTATAACCCGTGGTACGAACTGCTGAACCCCGGCGCATGACCGAGGACGAGGCGACGCGGGCTCGTCCGGACGGCGATGAATCGGGCGGCGGCCTGCGGGAGACGTACCGGCAGCAGCTGATCGCCGGCATTGGTGGCTGGTCCGGCGCGCTGATCACGGCGATCCCCACGACCGTATTCGTGATCGTCAACGTGGCGACGTCGCTTCGCGTCGCGATCATCGCCGCCGTGGGGTCCGCACTCGTGCTCACCGGATACCGCCTGGCGCGCAAGCAGTCGGTCCAGCAGGCGCTCTCCGGGCTGTTCGGCGTCGTCATCGCTGCTCTGATCGCCGCCCGGACCGGGCAGGCGCGCGGATTCTTCCTGCTCGGAATCTGGACGAGCTTCCTGTACGCCGTGCCGTTCGCGCTGTCGGTCCTCGTGCGTCGCCCGCTCGTCGGCCTGCTGTGGGAGTTCCTGGACCCCACGCCGGGTTCGGACGAGACGCCGTGGCACCGTCGACGGCCCCTGCTGCTCGCCTACACGTGGGCGACGCTGGCGGCGACCGCGGTCTTCCTGGCCCGGGGCATCGTCCAGCTGACGCTCTACGGGCAGAACGCCACCGGCTGGCTGGCCTTCGCCCGCATCGCCATGGGTTACCCGCTGTTCATCGCGGCGCTCGCCTTCAGCTACTGGATCGTGAGCCGCGCGCGGAGGCTGCTCGCCCGGTCAGCTGGGCAGCACGGACTGGCGTAGGGCGTCTTCGGCCTCGGGCAGCGTGACGAACAGCAGCTCGTCGCCGGGCTCGAGCGGCTCCTCGTCAGACGGCGCGATCACCCGCTTGCCGCGCACGATCCCGACCAGCGTGGTGTCCTTGGGCAGCCGGAGATCGCGGACCGGCTGCCCGGCACAAGGAGCGTCCTCGGGCAGGGTCAGCTCGACGAGGTTGGCCTGGCCCTCCCGGATACCGAACAGTCGGACGATGTCGCCGACCTCGACGGCTTCCTCGACGAGCGAGGCCAGCACCCGCGGCGTCGACACCGCGACGTCCACGCCCCACGACTCGGTGAACAGCCATTCGTTGGCGGGGTGGTTGATGCGGGCCACCACGCGGTTGACCGCGAACTCCGTCTTGGCGAGCAGCGAGACCACCAGGTTCACCTTGTCGTCACCGGTGGCGCCGACGACGACGTCGCACTCTTCCAGGCGGGCTTCCTCGAGGTTGGCGACTTCGCAGGCGTCGCCGCACAACCACTCGGCGCCCTTGATCCGGTCGGGGTTCACCTTGGCCGGATCCTTGTCGATGAGCAGGACGGTGTGCTTTTTGCCGAGCAGTTCGCGAGCGATCGAGCGTCCGACCGAGCCGGCTCCGGCGATGGCGACCCTCATCGCTTGCCTCCCTCGGGTGCGCGGCCGGCGATGTCATGCAGTGCTTTGCGGCGGTCGTCGGCCGCGAGGACGTGCAGGGTGTCGCCGGACTGGATCAGGGTCGAGGGCACAGGCAGTTGACCCGCACCGAAGCGCGTGTACAGGGCGGCCCGGGTACCGGTGGCCGCCTCGAAGTCGGTGACCAACCTGCCGATCCAGCCCTCGTGGGGGGTCACCGCGACCATTGCCACCGCTCCGGACGGATCGCGCCACGCCTCAGACGTGGTCTCGCCGAGCACGGCCTTCATCAATCTCGACGACGTCCACGGCACGGTGGCGACGGTGGGTATGCCGAGGCGCTCGTACACCTCGGCCCGCTTCGGGTCGTAGATGCGGGCAACGACGCGGTGGACGCCGAAGGTCTCACGGGCCACGCGCGCGGCGATGATGTTCGAGTTGTCCCCGCTGCTCACCGCGGCGAACGCGCCGGCCTGCTCGATGCCCGCTTCGATCAGGGTGTCCCGGTCGAAGCCGATGCCCTTGACCTGCCGTCCCGGGAAATTCTCCCCGAGCCGCCGGAACGCCAGCGGATCCTGGTCGATGACCGCGATCGTGTGGTCGAGCGGGGCCAGTTGCAGCGACAATGCCGCACCGACCCGGCCGCAGCCCATGATGACGATGTGCACGGCAGCGCACATCTCCTTTCCCACTGTGGGACGCCGATGGTCTCGCATCCCGGCGACGCGACGCTACACAACGCCGGGTGTGGCTCGCTGAGACGCGGCGCAGCCAGGCGATGGAGCCCGCCGTATTGTGCGCGTCGTGGCCGTTTTCACCCGGGTCCTCAAGCGACTCATCATCGGCA
This sequence comes from Pseudonocardiales bacterium, assembly GCA_032160665.1. GTDB lineage: Bacteria > Actinomycetota > Actinomycetes > Mycobacteriales > Jatrophihabitantaceae > Jatrophihabitans. The sequence goes on along the minus strand of JAVHVH010000006.1, from coordinate 10,549 downwards.
GTCCTATGTCATCGGAGAAGGCCGGGCACACGCTGCTCGCGAAGCGGCTCGCGCTGCCCATCTTCGCCAGTGACGCGCTGTCGAGCGTGGCGTACGCGACCCAGGAGATCCTGCTCGTCCTGACGGTCGGAGGTACCGCCTTCCTGTACCTCGCGCCGTGGGTGGCGGTCGCCGTGGTGATCCTGATGGGCGCGGTGGTGGCCTCCTACCGCCAACTCGTCAAGGCGTACCCGACCGGCGGTGGCGACTACGAGGTCGCGTCGGTCAACCACGGGAAGGCCGCGGGCGTGGTGGTTGCGAGCGCGCTGCTTGTCGACTACGTGATGACCGTCGCGGTATCGGTGTCCTCCGGTGTCGACAACATCATCTCGGCGGTGCCCTCGCTGCACGGCTATCGGGTGTGGATGGCCGTGGGCTTCGTGTTCGTGCTCGCCGCGGTCAACCTGCGTGGCCTGCGCGAAGCCGGGCTGGCGTTCGCGGCACCGACCTATCTGTTCGCGACCGGGGTGTTCGTGATGATCGGGACCGGCCTGTTCCGGGCAATCGCGGGCGACGCGCCGGTCGCCGAGAGCGCGAAGTACGGCATCGACGCGCACCCCGGCTACGGATCGCTGGGCTTCTTCGCCCTGATGTTCTTCACGCTGCGGGCCTTCTCGTCCGGATGTACCGCACTCACCGGCGTGGAGGCGATCGCCAACGGGGTGCCGGCGTTCAAGGAGCCCAAGGCGAAGAACGCGCAGCTGACCCTGGTGGCCATGGGCGCGATCGCCGTGTCGATGTTCATGGGAATCACCGCGCTCGCGATTGTCGCCAAGGTGCACATCACGGACCCAACCTCCAACAGCTGCCTGCTCATCGGCGTGCCGAACTGCCAGCACCAGCCGCAGCGGACCGTGATCGCCCAGGTCGCCGGGGCGGTGTTCGGCGGGCCGCACTCGATCGGGTTCTTCTACGTCCAGGCGACGACGGCGCTCATCCTGGTGCTGGCGGCGAACACCGCGTTCAACGGCTTCCCCCTGCTCGGCGCCATCCTCGCTCGCGACAAGAACCTGCCGGGTCAGCTCAACAACCGCGGCGACCGGTTGGCCTACAGCAACGGGATCGTCGCGCTGGCCGTCGTCGCAGCCATCCTGATCGCGATCTACAAGGCCGACGTCACCCGGCTGATCCAGCTCTACATCATCGGCGTGTTCACGTCGTTCACGCTCGGTCAATCCGGCATGGTTCGGCACTGGAACCGCGTGCTGCGCACCGAACGGGACCCGGTCGAGCGCAGGCGGATCGCCCGCTCACGGGTGATCAACGGCTTCGGGGCGTCGCTGTCCGGGATCGTCCTGGTGATCGTGATCACCACGAAGTTCACCAAGGGCGCCTACCTCGTGCTCATCGCCATGCCGATCCTGTACGCGATCATGCGGGCCATCAACAAGCACTACAGCCGGGTCGCGACCGAGTTGTCGACCGAGGACACCGGGCTCATCCTGCCGTCGCGCAACCACGTCGTCGTATTGGTCTCGAAGGTGCACAAGCCGACGCTGCGCGCGCTCGCGTTCGCCCGGGCCACCCGGCCGGACACCCTGACCGCGCTCACGGTCAACGTCGACGACGAGGCCACCCGGACCCTGCTCGCCGAGTGGGAGCGGCACGACCTGCCGGTGCAGCTGACCGTCGTCGAGTCACCCTTCCGCGAGATCACCCGGCCCTTGCTCGACTACATCAAGAAGCTGCGCGCCGACCGGCCGCGCGACGTCGTGAGCGTCTTCATCCCCGAGTACGTCGTCGGGCACTGGTGGGAGCAGCTACTGCACAACCAGTCCGCGTTGCGGCTCAAGAGCCGGCTGCTCTTCCAGCCCGGCGTGATGGTCACGAGTGTGCCGTGGCAGCTTGACTCCAGCGCGAGCGCGGCGGCGCGGCCGATCCGCCCGGACGGACCCGCGGCACCGGCACCGGTCGTGGAGCCGCCGAGCGTCCCGGACGAGCAGGTGCCGATCTCCAGTGGCTGACGCCGCCGGTCCGCTGCTCGGCGCGACGCTCGTGCTCGACGTCGGTGCGCCGGCGCACGGCGGGTCGTGCGTGGCTCGGCATGAAGGGCGTGCGGTGTTCGTGCGGCACGCGTTGCCGGGGGAGCGGGTCCGCGCCGTGGTCACTGAGGATCGCGGTGGCGGCTACTGCCGGGCGGACGCGGTCGAAGTCCTGGTCGGGTCGGTCGACCGGGTCGCACCGCCGTGCCCGTACGCCGGTCCGGGACGGTGCGGTGGCTGCGACTGGCAGCACGCGTCGGGGACCGCCCAACGTGAGCTGAAGGCCGCGGTCGTCCGCGAGCAGTTCGCCCGGGTGGCCCGGCTGGACGTGGCGCACGTGTTCGACGGCGTCGAGGAGCTCCCCGGCGGCCTGCTCGGCTGGCGCACTCGCATCGCGTACGCGGTCGACCCCGACGGCCGGCCCGGGCTGCACCGGCACCGCTCGCACGAGGTCGAGCACGTCGACCGCTGTCGGCTGGGCGCGGCCGGGATCGGCGACGCGAGCGTGCTCGGCGACCGCTGGCCGGGCCTGACCGGCGTCGAGGTGGCGCGCGGCGACGGACCGGACGTCGCGGTGCTCGCGCACCGGCCGGGTGCCGGACGACAGTCCCGTGGCCGCCGCCCACCGGACCGCGTCCGCACCGTCGCGGGGCCTGATGTGCTTCGCCACGAGCTTCACGGACACGCCTTGGCGGCGGCGGCCGGTGGCTTCTGGCAGGTGCATCCCGCGGCCGCCGAGACGTTCACGGCCGCGCTGCGGGCGACGCTGTCCCCGTGCCCCGGTGAGACGGTGCTGGACCTGTACTGCGGCGCCGGGGCGCTCACGGCCGACCTCGCCCGAGCTGTCACGTCAACCGGACGGGTCGTCGGGATCGAGTCCGACCCCCGCGCCGTCGGCGACGCTGAACGCAACCTGTCCGAGTTGCCCTGGGCCGAAGTCCGGCGTGCCCGAGTCGATGGGCCGACGCTGACCGGTGCCGGCCTGCACCCCGACCTCATCGTCCTCGACCCGCCCCGGGCCGGGGCCGGCCGGGATGTGATGAGCGCCCTGGTCGCGCTCGAGCCGCGCGCGGTCGGCTACCTGTCCTGCGATCCGAGCACCCTGGCCCGCGACGTCGGCGCGGTGCGCGAGCGGGGCTGGCGGCTGGCCGCGCTGCGCGCCTTCGACGCATTTCCCATGACGCACCACGTGGAGTGTCTGGCGACGCTGGTACCGGGCGGGGATGGCCCGGAGCCACTAACATCGACGACGTGACACGGGTCCTGGACGGCATCGCCTCGCCGGCCGATCTCCGCGCGCTCGGGCCGGACGACCTGGCCACCCTCGCGACCGAGATTCGCGACGTCCTCGTGCACACGGTCGCCCGGACCGGCGGGCACCTCGGGCCCAACCTCGGGGCGGTCGAGCTGACGATCGCCCTGCACCGCGTCTTCGACTCGCCGACCGAGCCCATCCTGTTCGACGTCGGACACCAGGCCTACGTGCACAAGATGCTGACCGGCCGTGCCGCGCAGATGCCCACTCTGCGCCAGGGCGGTGGCTTGTCCGGGTACCCGAGCCGCGCCGAGAGCCCGCATGACTGGATCGAGAACTCGCACGCGTCCACTGCGCTGTCCTATGCCGACGGGCTCGCCAAGGCCTACGCCGTTCGCGGCGATCCGCGCCCGGTCGTCGCCGTCGTGGGCGACGGGGCACTGACCGGAGGCATGTGCTGGGAGGCGCTCAACAACATCGCCGCATCGGATCGTCCCGTCATCGTCGTCGTGAACGACAACGGGCGCTCGTACTCACCGACCGCCGGCGGGTTGGCCGAGCACCTCGCCGGACTGCGGCTCAAGCCAGGGTACGAGCGGATGCTCGGCCAGGTGAAGGGTGCGCTGGGACGTACGCCGGTGGTCGGGCAGCCGATCTACGACGCCCTGCACGGCGTCAAGCGCGGGCTCAAGGACATGCTGCAGCCGCAGGGCATGTTCGAGGACCTCGGCTTGAAGTACTTCGGGCCGGTCGACGGGCATGACCTCGGCGCGCTCGAGCACGCGCTGCGCCTCGCGCGCGGCTTCGGCGGCCCCATCGTCGTGCACTGCGCCACGCGCAAGGGCTATGGCTACGCGCCGGCCGAGAACGACGAGGCCGACCAGATGCATCAGTCCCGGGGCTTCGATCCCGTCACCGGCCTGGCCCGGGCCAGCGGGGGCGCGACCTGGACCAAGGTGTTCGGCGAGGAGCTCGTCACGCTCGGGGAGCACCGCGACGACATCGTCGCGATCACCGCCGCGATGTGCGAGCCCACCGGCCTGGGGGAGTTCTCCCGCCGGTTCCCGGAGCGCGCCTACGACGTGGGTATCGCCGAGCAGCATGCGCTGACCTCAGCGGCCGGGCTCGCGTCGGGTGGCCTGCATCCGGTCGTCGCCGTGTACGCAACGTTCCTCAACCGGGCGTTCGACCAGCTGCTCATGGACGTCGCGCTGCACCGGCTGCCCGTCACCATCGTCCTCGACCGGGCGGGCATCACCGGCGAGGACGGGCCCAGCCACAACGGCATGTGGGATCTCGCCGTGTTGGGCGTCGTGCCGGGGATCCGGATCGCTGCCCCCCGGGACGAGGCCACGCTGCGCGACCTGCTCCGCGAGGCGGTCGCGGTGTCCGATGGCCCCACCGTCCTGAGGTTCCCGAAGACGCCGCTGGGCGAGGCGCTGCCTGCGCTGAGGCGCGTCGCCGACGTCGATGTGCTCGCCGAGTCCGACCCCGACGCCGATGTCGACGTGTTGGTCGTGGCGGTGGGGTCGATGGCCGCCGACGTGCTGACGGCGGCCGCCGCGGTGCGCCGCGCCGGCTACACGACCCGGGTCATTGCGCCGCGTTGGGTGACACCCGTCGACCCGGCGATCATGGAGTTCGCGGCCCATGCGGCCCTTGTCGTCACGGTCGAGGACGGGGTCGTCACCGGGGGCGTGGGATCGCGGATCGCGCAGACTCTCCGTGAGGCAGGCCGGGACGTTCCCACACGCGAGATCGGCATACCTGTACGGTTCCTCGAGCACGGAACTGTTGCGGATGTGCGAGCATCTGCTGGGCTTACCGTCCAGGACATCGGACGGCGCATTGTCGAATGGTCGGCACTGGTATCGCCGTCGGAGGAGCCCAGTGGTGTGCCAGGGGACGTCTCAAGCGCTCGGCCGGCAGGCGAGCGCGGCGGCGAGTGACGGATCGGCGGGAGGCAGAGGATGCGGATTCTCGTCGTTGAGGACGAAGTCCAGCTCGCAGAGGCGGTGGCCCGCGGTCTGCGTCGCGAAGGCATGGCCGTCGACGTGGCCACCGATGGTGACGAGGGCTATCGCAAGGCCGCGCTGACGCGGTACGACGTCGTTGTGCTCGACCGCGACCTGCCCGGCATGTCGGGCGACGAGATCTGTCGCCGGCTGACCGACGAGGGCGTGCTGACCCGCGTGATGATGCTCACCGCCAGCGGCACCGTCGAGGACAAGGTCTCAGGTCTTGCCCTGGGTGCCGACGACTATCTGGCGAAGCCGTTCGCCTTCGCCGAGCTCGTCGCCCGGGTGCGCGCGCTCGGTCGCCGAACGACCCCAGCGGCACCGCCGGTACTGAGTGCCGGCGATATCGAGCTCGATTCCGCGAAACGCACCGTGGCCCGCAACGGCGAGCTCGTCGACCTGACTCGCAAGGAGTTCGGCGTGCTCGAGACGCTGATGATGGCGCAAGGTGCGGTCGTCAGCAGCGAAGAACTGCTCGACCGAGTGTGGGACGAGAACGCCGACCCGTTCACGACCACTGTCCGGGTCACCATGATGACGCTGCGCCGAAAGCTCGGCGAGCCACCGATCATTGACACGGTCGTGGGATCGGGTTACCGCATCGACCCGTCAGCCCTCGGCCCGGGCGGTGAGGGCGCCGGGACGTCGCAGTGAGGTTCTTCCGCCCTACACTGCGCGTCCGCATGGCGCTGCTGTATGGCGGGTTGGTCCTTCTCATCGGCGTCTCGCTCCTGTTCACCTGCGTCATCCTGCTCGACCGCGCGATTGCCCGGCTGCCGCTGTACGACCTGCCCAAGGGCGCCCACGTCGTCGACGGCCACGGCAAGGCGATCACGCTGCCGATCAAGTTCGACCAGACGACGAGCCAGGCGCAGAGCGGCGCGGTGCACTACCTGCTGCAGACCGGTGCCGTGTACTTCGCGATCATCGTCATCATCGGCACGACGGGCGGTTACCTGCTCGCCAAGCAGGCGCTGCGACCGATCGCCAAGCTGACCCAGACAGCGAAGGCACTCTCGACCGAAACGCTGGATCAGCGCATCAACCTGGGTGGGCCCGACGACGAACTGCGCGAGCTGGCCGACACCTTCGACGAGATGCTCGGCCGCCTCGACCAGGCCTTCGACAGCCAGCGCCTCTTCGTCGCCAACGCGAGCCATGAGTTGCGCACGCCGCTGTCGGTGATCCGGACCGAGCTCGAGGTAACGCTCAGCGATCCCAACGCGGATCCCGAAGAGCTGCGTCGCATGGGCGGCGTCGTGGCGTCGGCGGCCGAGCGCGCACAGCGCCTGGTGACCTCGTTGCTCACTCTCGCCCGGCTGCAGGCGGTCGGCGGCGGCGAGCTGGAGGTCACCGAGCCGGTGGACCTCGCCTGGCTGGTGCCGGCCGCACTGCATGCGGTCGCGGCCGAGGCCGACGAGAAAGGCATCCGCATCGAGACCGAGGTCGAACCGGCCAGCACGGTCGGTGACCCGCGCCTGCTCGAGCGGCTGATCGGCAACCTCGTCGAGAACGCGATCCGGCACAACGTCCCGAACGGCTGGCTGCGCATCACGACCGGACAAACGGCGGACAAGGTGTGGCTGCACGTGGCGAACGGCGGGTCGGTCATCGCCAACGGCGAGGTCGACACGCTGTTCGAGCCCTTCCGCCGCGGTGGCCGGGCCCGCACGGCGACGCGCGGTGCCGGCCTCGGCCTGGCGATCGTCCGGCTGATCGTGGAGGCCCATCACGGCAAGCTGCAGGCGGCCGCGCCGCCGTTCGGCGGCCTCGCCGTGCGCGTCGAGCTCCCGCGCGAGAAGCACACACCCGTCGGCCGGTCCTCGAAGACAACGGCGGACGCGGTCGCCTGACGCCCGGAGCGGGGCTCTAGGAGTCCTTGACCGACGACGCGGCGAGTGCGGCGCTCAGTGGTGCGGCGGCAAGGTCGACCTGCCAGGGCCGTGCACCGAGATCGGTAAGCCGGGCGCGCACGGTGTCCTCGTCGAGCGATTGCGGGGGGTCCCAGGTGAGTCGCCGCACGACGTCGGACGCCAGCAGGTTCTGGGCGAGCACCTCGTGCTGCCCGGCGAGCTGTGCGATCACCTCACGAGCCGCGGCCAGCCGGGCTGCCGCCTGCGGGTCGCGCTCACGCCAGCGCGAGGTGGCCGGCATGCCGTCTCCCGCGCCGGAGGTGACCGCCGGCAGTTCGTCGTCGGACATTCGGCGGGCGTCGTCCAGGGCAGTGAACCACCGGTCGACCCGGCGGCGCTGCCGGGGGCCACCGAAGACCGGCAACGCCATCAGATCGGCCGGACGAGCCGGATTCGCCCGCGCCGCCTCGACGATGGCCGAGTCGGGAAGGACGCGCCCGGGTGCTATGTCGCGCTCCGCGGCGTATTCGTCGCGCGCGTTCCACAGCGCCCGCACCGCGGCGATCTGACGACGGCTGCGCAGCCGGTGGATGCCCGAGGTCCGTCGCCACGGGTCGATCCGCGGCGCGCTCGGCGCGGCCAGCCGGACGGCTTCGAATTCCTGCGCGGCCCAATCGGTCTTGCCGGCGGCCTCGAGATCCTCGGCGAGGACGTCGCGCAGTTGGATGAGCAGCTCGACGTCGAGCGCGGCGTACACGAGCCATTCGTGAGGCAGCGGTCGCGTCGACCAGTCTGCGGCCGAGTGCCCCTTCTCGAGGCCCACCCCGAGGTGGCGTTCGACCATGGTGCCGAGGGCCACCCGCTCGTCGCCGAGCAGGCGTCCGGCGAGCTCGGTGTCAAACAGCCGAGCCGGGCGCATGCCGAGCTCCGCCAGGCACGGTAGGTCCTGCGCCGCGGCGTGCAAGATCCATTCGGCGTCCTCGATGGCGTCCTGGACGCCGCTGAGATCGGGCAGCGGGATCGGGTCGATGAGTGCGGTGCCGACGCCGGCGCGCCGCAGCTGGACGAGATATGCCCGCTGGCTGTAGCGGTAGCCCGAGGCCCGCTCGGCGTCGAGGGCCACCGGCCCGTGCCCGTCGCGCAGGGACGTGACCAGGGCGTCGAGCCGGGCCGGCCCGGTGAGGGGTTCCGGCACGCCGTCCGTGGGCTCCCGGAGAACCGGAATAGCGGGCGGGTCCTCGCCCGGGGCGTCGTCTGGTCCGTCGGCCACGTCAGCTCGGGGACAGTACGGTCACGCCCTCGGGCGGCAGGCCGGCGGCCGTGCACAGCAGGTCGATGAACGCGTTGAGGTGCGGGGCCAGGTCGGCGCTGTCGGCCGTCCAGGACGCGCGCAGCTCGAGGGCGACGGTCGTGCGGGGCCCGGCAAGATCACCGAAGCGGGTCGAGGTGGTTTGGGTGACCGTGCCGCCGGCCGCTCGGTACGCGGCGTCGCGGTCGTCCAGGGCGTCGGTGAGCCAACTCCAGCCGACCGCCGGAAGCATCGGGTCGACGCCCATCTGGGTGTCGAGCTCCGCCGAGGCGTAGGCAACCAGGCGCAGGACGCCGTCCCATGCCTCGTGCCCGTCCGGGTCGTGCAGCAGGACCAGCCGGCCCGTGGCCAGATCGATGCCCTCGGCGTCGACGATCTCGGCGCTGATCGCGTAGCTGTAGGGCGCCAGACGCTGCGGCGGCCGCAATGGCTCGACGCGCACTTCGCTGCGGACCGACGTGGCTGTGAGGCTCTCGAGGGCGGCGCGGAAGATCTCGGGCGGGGCGGGCCGTTCGTCGGCGGCCGACCCTGCATTGTCATCGGGCACCGTCGTCACCTCGCCGATCGCTGGTTCTGGAGCGGATGCCGAGCCGACCGGGGTCACTGTGCTCATGCGGCGTGCCGGCGACGCGGCGGGTCCGCCAGCGCGAAGAGTGGGGCGTCGAGCAGCAGCGCGGTACCGCACTCGACGCACGCGCGGTCGGGACAAGCCCCGTCGTGGCCATCGGGGCAGGGCGGGGCCTCGGCGAAGCACTCCCGCGCACAGGTGGGGCAATGCAACAGCAACAGGTCGGCGGTCACGGGCGGAACTCCTCTCCTGCCTCTGTGCGAGAACCCTCCCGGGCAGTCCAGAGTCAACGTTGCACGAGGCCGTGACAATTGCGGGCAGGCGCGCCGAACGGGCATGCGACGATGGACCGTGATGTCGACTCCAGATCCGGCCACCGAACCCGCGGTTACGAGACCCGCCGCCGACTCGCTGCTCGTCCGCGCGGCCGGCGGTCGCCCCGGCCGCTACCCGCCAGTCTGGTTCATGCGCCAGGCCGGCCGCTCGTTGCCGGAGTACCGGGCGCTGCGAGTCGGCACGTCGATGCTCGAGGCCTGCCGGACGCCGGACCTGATCACCGAGATCACGCTGCAGCCCGTCCGCCGGCACGGCGTCGACGCCGCGATCTTCTTCTCCGACATCGTGGTCCCGCTGGCCGCAATCGGAGTCGGCATCGACATCGTCCCGGGCGTGGGGCCGGTGGTGGACAAGCCGGTCCGCGAGGCGGCCGACATCGACCGGTTGCGCGCTCTTGAGCCCGACGACGTGCCCTACGTGACCGAGGCGGTGCGCCAGCTGGTCGAGGCACTGGGCCCGACCCCGCTCATCGGCTTCGCCGGTGCTCCTTTCACGCTGGCGAGCTATCTCGTCGAGGGCGGGCCGTCGCGCGACCATGCCAAGACGAAGGCATTCATGCACGGCCGCCCGGAGCTGTGGAACGCGCTGCTCGCCCGTCTGGCGGTCATCGCCCGAGAGTTCCTGCGGGTGCAAATCGACGCCGGCGCGTCGGCGGTCCAGCTCTTCGATTCGTGGGTCGGCTCGCTGTCCCTGGCCGACTACCTGAAGTTCGTGCAGCCGCACAGCCGAGCCGTCCTCGAACCGCTCGGCGGGCTGGTTCCGCGGATTCATTTCGGCGTGGGGACCAGTGAGCTGCTCGCGGCGCTGCGCCAAGCCGGGGCCGACGTCGTCGGCGTCGACTGGCGGGTGCCGCTCGACGAGGCCGCGCGGCGGGTGGGGCCGGGGTACTCGCTGCAGGGCAATCTGGACCCCGCCGTCCTGCTGGCCGACCGGGGGACCGTCGAGGGCGAGGTGCGTCGGGTCGTGGCGGAGGGCCGCGCGGCGCGCGGACACATCTTCAACCTCGGGCACGGGGTGCTGCCGGACACCGATCCGGGCGTGCTCACGCACGTTGCCGACCTGGTGCACGAGCTCACCGAGCGATGACGCCGCGCCGCCTGGTCGTCGTCGGCGCCGGGATCACCGGCCTGGCCGCCGCGTTCGAGTGGCGCCGGAGGCGTCCGGACGACGAGATCGTCGTCCTCGAGGC
>JAVHVH010000241.1:0-10011 GCA_032160665.1 Pseudonocardiales bacterium | reverse complement strand
AAGCGCAGGGATCAGCCGCAGGGATCAGAGTTGGGCGACCAGCTCGTCGGCTGCGGTGTACGGATCGGTGTCGCCGTCGACGACTCGGGCGGCCGCGGCGTCCAGCGCCGTCGATCCGTGCACCTGGCCGAACTTCAGCCGTACCGTGCCGAGCGCGATCGCTTCGATCTCGGCGGCGGCCCGGGCCTGGCGGCGACGCTGGAGCTCGCCGTGCTCCTCCATCCAGCCGCGGTGCTTCTCGATCGCCTTGATGACGTCGTCGATGCCCTCGCTGCGCGCGGCCACCGTCTTCAGAATCGGCGGCCGCCAGGCGCCGGCCGACGAGTGCCGGCCGCCCAGGGACTGCATGTAGCGCAGGTCGCGAACCACCTGGTCGGCTCCATCGCGATCGGCCTTGTTGACGACGAACACGTCGGCGATCTCGATGATGCCGGCCTTCGCGGCCTGGATGCCGTCGCCGAAACCCGGCGCGACGACGAGCAGCGTGGTGTCGGCCAGCGAAGCGATCTCCACCTCGGCCTGCCCGACGCCGACCGTTTCGACGAGGATCACGTCGCACCCCGCGGCATCGAGCACCCGCAGCGCCTGCGGGACGGCGGCGGACAGCCCGCCCAGCTGACCCCGCGAGGCCATCGAGCGGATGAACACCCGGTCGTCGGTGGCGTGGTCCTGCATGCGCACCCGGTCACCGAGCAGCGCGCCGCCGGAGAACGGGGAGGACGGGTCGACGGCGAGCACGCCGATCCGCTTGCCGGCCTCGCGCAGCGAGGTGACGACCGCGGACGTCGAGGTGGACTTGCCAACCCCGGGTGAGCCGGTCAGGCCCACGACCTGGGCATGGCCGCCGTAGGGCGCCAGCGCCGCGGCGACCTCGCGCAGGACGGGCGAGTCATTCTCGACGAGCGAGATCAGCCGGGCGACCGCGCGCGGCTCGGCCTGGCGCGCCCGCTCGACGAGGTCGGCAACGTCGACGTGGCGCCGCGAGACCGCCACCTGGTTCAGGCAGACGGGACGTGCAGGATCAGCGCGTCACCCTGGCCGCCGCCGCCGCACAACGCCGCCGCCCCCGTGCCACCGCCGCGCCGCTTGAGCTCGAGCGCGAGCGAGAGCGCGAGACGCGCCCCGGACATCCCGATCGGGTGGCCCAGGGCGATGGCGCCGCCGTTGACGTTCACGACGTCCACGGAGACGCCGAGCTCCTTCATGGACTGCAGACCGACGGCCGCGAAGGCCTCGTTGATCTCGATGACGTCGAGGTCGGAGATGGTGAGATTCTGCTTGCGCAGCGCGTCCTTGATGGCGTTGGCCGGCTGCGACTGCAGCGAGTTGTCCGGGCCGGCGACGTTGCCGTGGGCCCCGATCTCGGCGATCCAGCTCAGCCCGAGCTCCTCGGCCTTGGCCTTGCTCATGACCACCACCGCGGCGGCGCCGTCGGAGATCTGCGAGGCGGAGCCGGCCGTGATCGTGCCGTCCTTGGCGAACGCCGGACGCAGCTTGGCGAGGGATTCGACGGTGGTGTCGGCGCGGATACCCTCGTCCTCGCGGAACTCGATCGGGTCACCCTTGCGCTGCGGAATCAGCACCGGGGTGATCTCTTCGTCGAAGACGCCGTTCTTCTGCGCAATCGCGGCGCGTTGGTGCGAGCGAGCCGAGAACTCGTCCTGCGCCTCGCGCGTGAGGTCGAGCTTCTTGTTGTGGTTCTCGGTCGACTCGCCCATCGGGATGTTGTCGAAGATGTCGGTGAGGCCGTCGTAGGCCATCGCGTCCAGAACCTCGATCGAACCGTACTTGTAGCCGCTGCGCGACTTGGGCAGCAGATGCGGGGCATTGGTCATGGACTCCTGACCGCCGGCCACGATGATGTCGAATTCTCCGGCGCGGATCAGCTGGTCGGCGAGCGCGATGGCGTCCAGGCCGGACAGACACACCTTGTTGATCGTGAGGGCCGGAACGCTGAGCGGGATGCCGGCCTTGTGCGCAGCCTGACGGGCCGGAATCTGGCCGGCACCGGCCTGCAGCACCTGGCCCATGATGACGTACTGGACCTGGTCCGGCGCGACGCCCGAGCGGTCGAGTGCGGCCTTGATGGCCACTCCGCCGAGGTCGGCACCCGTGAAGTCCTTCAGCGAGCCGAGCAGGCGGCCCATGGGGGTGCGTGCGCCGTTGACGATGACCGATCCAGCCATAGCAGGTGTCCTCCTCGATGGGCCTTGCCGACGCACAACTGTAACCAGCCGACCCACCCCCTGAGTGTGAACCGTCCCACCGCGGGGTCGCTGTAAGCGGTTGAGCTTGCCACCATGACCGGATGCCCTCCGCACCGAAGTCACCGGCCAGCCTGTTCGCCAAGATCGACCACGTCGGTATCGCGGTTCCCGACCTGGATGAGGCGATCGCGTTCTATCGCGACACGTTCGGCATCGTCAGCGTCCACGAGGAGACGAACGAGGAGCAGGGGGTGCGCGAGGCGATGCTCGCGGTCGGCGACGGCCGCACCATGATCCAGCTGCTGGCCCCGCTGTCCGAGACGTCCACGATCGCGAAATTCATCGACCGTAACGGGCCTGGGGTGCAACAGGTCGCGTACACCGTCGAGGACATCGACGCGGTGTCGGCGACGCTGCGCGAGCGCGGCCTGCGCCTGCTCTACGCCGCTCCCCGGCGCGGTACGTCCGGCAGCCGCGTCAACTTCATCCACCCGAAGGACGCCGGCGGTGTGCTCGTCGAACTCGTCGAGGCGGCGGTCGGGCGCACTGACTGACGTTACCGTCCAGTAACATCTGATTCCACGCCCCGACGAACGGCTCGAGAGAGGCCCTTTCCGTGGACGAGATCCGGAACGCGATTCTGAACGACGAACTCGCGGCCCTCGCCGACCTGCCGGTGCCCGACAGCTACCAGGCGATGGTCGTGCGTGCGGACGAGGTCGACATGTTCGAAGGACAGGCGACCCGCGACAAGGACCCCCGCAAGAGCCTGCACCTACAGGAGGTGCCGACGCCCGAGCTCGGACCGGGCGAGGCGATCGTGGCCGTCATGGCCAGCGCGATCAACTACAACACGGTGTGGACGTCGATCTTCGAGCCGGTCTCGACGTTCCAATTCCTCAAGCGCTACGGCCGGTCCTCGGCGCTCGCGGCGAAGCACGATCAGCCCTACCACGTCGTCGGGTCCGACCTCGCCGGGGTCGTCCTGCGCGTCGGGGCGGGCGTCACCAAATGGAAGGCCGGCGACGAGGTCGTCGCGCACTGCCTGTCCGTCGAGCTTGAGGACCCGCAGGGACACGACGACACGATGATGGACCCGCAGCAGCGCATCTGGGGCTTCGAGACGAACTTCGGCGGACTAGCTCACCTGGCCCTGGTGAAGTCGAACCAGCTGATGCCCAAGCCGCAGCACCTGACCTGGGAGGAAGCCGCGGCCCCTGGACTCGTCAACTCCACCGCCTACCGGCAGCTGGTCTCGCACCATGGCGCGCAGATGAAGCAGGGCGACGTCGTGCTGGTCTGGGGCGCCTCCGGTGGTCTGGGCGGCTACGCCACGCAGTACGCCCTGAACGGCGGAGCGACACCGGTGTGCGTCGTGTCCTCGCCCGAGAAGGCCGAGATCTGTCGGTCGATGGGCGCGGACCTGATCATCGACCGCAGCGCCGAGGGCTACGAGTTCTGGAAGGACGGCGCGCAGCAGCCGTCGGAGTGGAAGCGGCTGGGCGCGAAGATCCGCGAGCTCACCGGCGGCGACGACCCGGACATCGTGTTCGAGCACCCGGGCCGCGAGACGTTCGGCGCCTCGGTGTACGTCACCAAGCGCGGGGGCACGATCGTCACCTGTGCCTCGACGTCGGGGTACTGGCACGAGTACGACAACCGCTACCTCTGGATGACGCTCAAGCGCATCGTGGGCTCGCACTTCGCCAACTACCGCGAGTCCTGGGAAGCCAACCGGCTGATCGCGAAGGGCGCCATCCATCCGACGCTGTCCAAGGTGTACTCGCTGGCCGACACCGGGCAGGCGGCGTTCGACGTGCACCGCAACCTGCACCAGGGCAAGGTCGGCGTGCTCTGCCTGGCGCCCGAGGAAGGTCGCGGTGTGCGCAACCCGGACCTACGCGCGCAGCACCTCGAGGCCATCAACCGGTTCCGCGATCGCTGAGCGATCCACGCCGGGACGAACAGCCCACTTGGGGCTTCTCAGATCCGAATGGGACGATGTTCGGCATGAGCGAGCCAACTCAGGATCTCCTGCCGCTCTATGAGGCGAGCCGGGGCTTCGACACCGCGATGCGCGGCTATGACCGCGCGCAGGTCGATCGCGAGATCAGCCGCCTCGACGACGACGTCAGGGTCACCGCGGCCGAACGGGACGCCGCCGCGGCCAGCAGCGCCGATCTCGCCGCCCAGCTGGCGAGCTCGCAGGCCCAGGCGGAATCGCTGCGCCGGCAATTGCGGGCGGCGACCGAGGCCGTCACCCCGGACAACGTCGACGACCACGTCAAGCAGATGCTGAACGCCGCGAAGGCCGAGGCCGCCAAGTTGCGCAAGGACGCGGAGGCCGCGGCTGAGCAGGTCCGCAACGGCGCCGCCGACAGCACCGCCCGTACCCGGTCCGCGGCCCAGGCCGAAGCCGAGCGGATCATGGCCGAGGCCACCGACCGCCAGGCCGAGGCGGACGAGATGTTCCGGACCCGGATCGCGGAGGCCGAGGCCCGCAGGGCCGAGATCGAGAAGGCGCTCGCCGAGTCCGAGGCCCGCACACGCGCCGAAGAGGACCGCCTCTCGGCCGAGGCGCAAGCGCAACGCACCCGCCTCGACGCGGAGGCCGAGGCCGAGCGCACGCGGCTCGACGACGAGTCCCAGGCGGCCCGAACCCGCGCCCAGGAGGACTTCGACATCACCCTGCGGCTACGCCGCACCGCGGCGCTCAACGAGGAGGCCGACCGCAAGGCGACCGCCGAGGCCGAGGCCGCCAAACTCGTCGCCGACGCGCGCGAGTCCGCGCGGCAGATGATTGCCGACGCCGCGCACGAGGTTCGCCGGCTGCGGGGCGTCCGCGACGAGACGCACTCGGCGCTCGACGCGCTGCAGATGACGCTGCGGGCCGCGCTCGAACAGTCGTTGCTCGCCACCGCGGACGAGCCCCACCTGCCGCCGTCGCAGGCGGCGCCCGAGTAGTACCGGCACCGTGTCCAGACCTATCGTCGCCGGTCGCGGGCGGCCCAGCAGGCCGTGTGCCAGTGGCGCCGGCCCTCGGCCGACAGTTCCGCCGCCAGCCACGCCACGACGTGCGGCACCCCAGCCTTGATCTCCTGCGAGCAGCCGGGACAGCGGTAGGCCTTTACCGCCGCCTCCCCCGGCACGCTACGCACCACCCACGTTTCGCCGCGCCACTGCTCACGTCGCTCGGCGCCGCCGAACAGCGGGCGCAGCGGCGTGGCCTCACGCCGCCGATTGCGCCGCGCCACCGAACTCAGCCGTAATCGCGGAAGCCCTTCCCGGTCTTGCGGCCGAGGCGGCCCGCGGTGACGAGGTGCTCGAGCAGCGGCGCCGGTGCGAAGCCCGGGTCCCGGAACTCCTGGTACAGCTCGCGCTGGATGGCCAGGGACACGTCGTTGCCGACGACGTCGAGCAGCTCGAACGGGCCCATTGGGTACCCGCAGCCCACCTTCATCGCCGAGTCGATGTCGTCGGCGCTCGCGTAGTGGCCTTCGAGCATCTTGATGGCGTCGTTGAGGTACGGGAAGAGCAGGGCGTTGACGATGAAACCGGACCGGTCGCCGCAACGCACGGCGTGCTTGCCGATCTTGCGAGTGACGTCCAGGACCGTGGCCTCCACGTCCGGCGCGGTCGAGACGGTCGACACGACCTCGACCAGGCGCATGATCGACGCCGGGTTGAAGAAGTGCATGCCGATGACGTCGCCCGGACGCGAGGTCGCGACCGCGCACTGGATCACCGGCAGGGAGGACGTCGTGGTGGCCAGCACGGTGCCCGGCGCGCAGATGTCATCGAGATTCGCGAACAGCGTCTGCTTGACGGCGAGGTCCTCGACGACGGCCTCGACCACCAGTTGAACCGACGTCAGGTCGTCCAGCGAGGTGCTCGGCGTGAGCCGGGCGAGGGCCGCGTCGCGCTCGGCTTCGGACAGCTTGCCGCGCCCGACGGCCTTCTCCAAAGAGCGAGTGATGGCGGCGACGACCTTGTCGGACTTCTCCGGGCTGCGCGCGACGAAGGTGACGTCGTAGCCGGCTTTCGCGAAGACCTCGATTATCCCGGTCGCCATGGTTCCGGAGCCGACGACGCCGACCCTGGCTACCGCGCGGGCCCCCTCGATCTCCGCCCCGGACTCCGGTGTCAGTTCGTCGGCGACGACCTTCGGCGAGTCCGGCGCGTCGTAGGTGTAGAAGCCCTTGCCGCTCTTCCGGCCGAGCAGTCCGGCCGTCATCATCTGCTTGAAGATCGGCTGCGGCGCGTGCAGCCGGTCGCGGGACTGCTGGTACATCGTGTCGAGGATCTCGTAGGCGGTATCGAGGCCGATGAGGTCGAGGAGCGCGAGCGGCCCCATCGGCAGGCCGCAGCCCAGCTTCATGGCCGCGTCGATGTCCTCGCGGGTGGCGTAGCGCGATTCGTACAGCGCGGCGGCGTGGTTGAGATAGCCGAACAGCAGCGCGTTCGCGATGAAGCCGGCGCGGTCGCCCACCGTGACGTCCACCTTGCCGAGCTTCTGAGCGAAGGCCTCGACGTCGTCGATGACGTCCTGCTCGGTGACCACCGTCCGGATGACTTCGACGAGCTTCATGACCGGGGCGGGATTGAAGAAGTGCATGCCGACGACCTTGCCGGGACGGTCGGTGGCGACCGCGATCTCAGTGATCGACAGCGAGGACGTGTTGCTGGCCAGGATCGTGTCGGGCTTACAGATGGTGCCGAGCTCGGTGAAGATCGCCCGCTTGAGGTCGAGCTGCTCGGGCACGGCCTCGACGACGAGGTCGACCTCGGCCAGGGCGGCGAGGTCGATGCCGAAACTGATGCGCTCGAGCAGTGCCTTCTGCTCCTCGCCGGTGAGCTTGCCCCGCTCGACGGCGCGCGCGGTCGAGCCCTCCAGGTGGGTCCGCCCCCGGGCCAGGGCGGCCTCGTCCTTCTCGACCGCAACCACCGACAGCCCGGTGCGGGCGAAGACCTCAACGATGCCCGCACCCATCGTGCCGAGCCCGATCACGCCGACCTGCTGGAACTCCCGTGCCATGAACACGTCCTCCCAAGATGGATCACCGATACGCGGGCCAACTCCGCCAGGCGGCAGCGACCGCAGAACCCTAGTGTGCCGCGCCGACCGGCAGCCGCCGACTGAGGGTCATCTCACCGGACGAAACGGGCGATCGCCTCGGCCAGCAACGGGCTGCGGGTCGACGCAGCCTGCGCCCACGACTCGAAGTCCAGCGTCTCGTCGAAGTTGCCGCGCTCGGCGATCCCGACCGCGCGCTTGATGTCACGCGCCAGAGCCGGATCCACCTCCGACCACCGGGCCGCAGTCGCCAGCGCGGCCGCGAGCGGGTCGTCGTGGACGGACAGGACGAGGCCCAGCTGCAGCGCGTCGTCGGCGTCGAGCACCCCGCCGTCCAGGATCAGCGACAGTGCGCGCTGGCGGCCCAGTGCCTGCGTCAGGAAGTACGTGCAGCCGCCACCCGGGTGCAGACCGAGCTTCGTGAAGGTGATCCCGAACCGGGCGCGGGGCCCGGCGATCCGCACGTCGCACGACATCGCGAGGTTGACGCCCGCCCCGACCGCGGCCCCGTGCACGGCGGCAATCGTCGGAATCTCCAGTCGCCGGACGCGCAGGAAGCTGTCGTAGACCGTCCGTAGGCCGGCGCGGATCTCGGCGACGTCGCGGTCGACCTGGCCGAACAGGGCGGGCAGGTCGGCGCCGGCGCTGAAGGCCGGACCGTTCCCGGCGACGACCAGGACTCGGGCGGCGGGGTCGGCCGCAACCGAGTCGACTGCGGCCCCCAACTCGAGCTGTAGTTGCGGGGACAGCGCATTGCGTCGATCCGGATCGTTCAGGGTCAGGACGCGAACGCCCTCCGTCGGTCCGTTCTCCAGCAGGACGAGGGGCATGCCTGCAGCCTCTCAGACGAGTCGGCGGACGAACCGCGCCGGTCAGCTGTTGCGCCCCATCCGTTGCTCGACGGCCGGCCGCGACGCGTCGACGCGCTCCTGCTCGGTCCGGGCGAACTCGGCCCGCCGCTCGTTCGCGGCAGCCGCCCGCTCCCCTTCTTCGCTGGCCTGCCACGCGGCGTTCCCAGCCGGTCGGCCGGTCGGTCGGCGCGCGGCACGTACGGGTCGATCTGGACACCATCGCCGTCGCCGAAGTCGACCGCTCGATACGCCTCGGTGGCGGACTTTGCCCAGAGCTCCTAGGCCCCGATCGCCTCCGCGAGCGTCCAGAAATAGCCTTTCGACGTTGTCCTCGATCCAGCCAAGACACTTGACCTCGTCGATGTGGTTGTCGATGTACTCGAATCGCTCCACTGCCGCGGATCGGCCGCGTCGACGAAGCGCCATGTGCGGCTGCCGTCCGGATGGTGCCCGGCCGCGGGCGGAGCCGGCTCGTCGTCACGCAGTGGCGGCGCGAACTCGCCCTCCGTGCGATTGCCGTCCGTGTCGGTGGAGTAGGACCTCAGTCCGTCGAATTCACTCATCGCAGCCTCGCGCGGTCGTGGGGATGCCCGGGAAGTTGCCCCCACGCACGGCCGCGATCGAGGGACCTCCGGGCCGACCTGCCGTGGAGCGATCGCGGCGCCGACCGACGATCGCCCCGATGGGGGCATTCGGCTCAGAACAGGCGTTGGGACGGGTCGTCGATGCCCCGTAACAGGTCGTAGTCGAGCACCAGACACGTGATCCCACGGTCCTCGGCGAGGGTGCGCGCCTGCGGTTTGATCTCCTGCGCGGCGAAGACGCCGCGGACCGGCGCGAGCAGCGGGTCGCGGTTCAGCAGATCGAGGTACCGGCTCAGCTGCTCGACACCGTCGATCTCGCCGCGTCGCTTGATCTCGACGGCAACCGCGGTGCCCTGTGGGTCGCGGGCGAGGATGTCGACCGGCCCGATCGGTGTCGGGTACTCGCGCCGGATCAGCCGGTAGCCAGCGCCCAGGGTATGGATGTGCTCGGCGAGCAGCTTCTGCAGGTGCGCCTCGACGCCGTCCTTCACCAACCCGGGATCCACGCCGAGTTCGTGCGAGGAATCGTGCAGGAGCGACTCGATGGTGACGATCAACTGCTCGCCGGCCTTGTTCGTCACCGTCCAGGTCGCGTCGGTCTCGACGAGGGCACACGGCGGGCTCATCCAGTTCAGCGGCTTGTAGGAGCCACCGTCGGAATGGACCAGGACCGAGCCGTCGGCCTTGACGACCAGCAGCCGGGTGGCCATCGGGAGGTGGGCCGTCAACCGGCCGACGTAGTCGACGCTGCAACGGGCGATGACCAGACGCACAGGTGGCGACGCTACCGGCGGGGTTGCCCGGGCTGGCAGGGCGGGTGTCGTCGCGCGAAAGACCGGCGTCGAATTTTCGCGGACGTGTCGAAATCGGTGCGGCCCATCCGACTCATAGGTGAAACGGCGCCACACCGGAGCCGACCAGCCGAGGAGACCCGACATGAGCGTCACCACCGCCACCCGCCCCACCACCATCACCACCGCCCGCTCGGCGACCGCGTCCCTGTGGCGCGTCGGCCTCGCCGCCGCCGTGCTGGCCGCCGTAGCGACCGAGGTCTACACCGCGGTCATCCGCGCCGCAGGCGTCCACCTGGCCATCGGCAACATCGGCGGAACGGCGAAGGACGTCGTCGACATCGGCCCGGGTGCCTGCGCGATCATGGTCGCCATGTGCGTGACCGCCGGGCTCGTCATCGCGACGGGGCTGAACCGATGGGCGCAGCGGCCGGCTCACACGTTCAGCGTGACGGCGTACGTCCTGACGGCGCTGTCCGTCGTTCCGGACGCGTTCGCCGGGGC
>JAVHVH010000230.1:0-5434 GCA_032160665.1 Pseudonocardiales bacterium | reverse complement strand
GGAGGCATTATGGCCGTCGTCCGAACCAATCGAGCAGCCGACTCTGCGGCGAAGCGTCGGGAGGCAGCGTGCCGCTCGGACCTGCGCCATACGCCCCGAAGGCGAGCATGTCATCCAAGTGCGGCTCGACCACCTTCACTAGACCGACAACAATTCGCGGATCGAGGGTCTCGTCGAGCCGCGCGGCCCGGAGGAGGTCCCACGCGTGGACCACCAGGTCAACGAGACGGAACCGCACGTAGGCAGCGGCGGGAATATTGCCGTTTGGGCCCGCAACGGGCTGCCCGGGCGGTGTCGCGGCGAACGCCTGTGCTTGGCGTCGTGCTGACTCAACCACGGCAGCGACTGGATCATCCCCGAGCTGATCACCTGTGAGCATGGTCCGAGCCTCATCGCGATCAACGCCTGCCAGCAGCAGCGCGGTGAAGCGGTTCCCAACCACAACGTGCTCAATCAACTCGCGTACCGAGACCTCCGACGGCGTCGGCCGCTCCCATGAGTCCGCCGGCAGTTGACGCACGACCCGTGCGAACTCCGCTGACGCTGCGTCGATCAACTCCACGTTCCGCAGGCTAGCGTCGGAGCCCGGTCACCGGGAGGCCATCAACCCAGCCGGTATTTCGCAACCGAAGTGAACAGGCGTTCCTCATCTGTCGTGAGGTTCTTGCTCGGCGACGAGCCGACTGTGGCCTCGAATTTGGCGACCCCCATCGCTGAGCCGCCTCCTTCGTCACCGCGGCGAACGCCTCGTCCATGGTTGGCGCAGACTCCTAGACTCGGTCCCCGTCGTGGAAGCCATGCCCTGCTCTCCTAATTAATGTCGAGATGCGCCGATAGAGGCCTCACATCTGGGTCTGGCCGCCGTTGACTTCATAGACGGAGCCAGTGACGAACGCGGCCTCGTCGGAGAGTAGGAAGGCGACCACTGCGGCAACCTCGTCCGCTTGACCGATGCGGCCCATGGCGGTCTTGGCCGCAATGGCGGCGCGAGCCTCGGGCGGTAGTCCCTGGGCGGACGGTGCGTCGATCGGACCGGGGGCGACGGCGTTGATCCGGATGCCGCGTTGGGCGTACTCGACCGCTGCCGAGCGGGTCAGGCCGATGATGCCGTGTTTGGAGGCGGAGTAGGCGGCGCGGCCGGCGTGGGCCCTGACGCCGGCGGTGGAGGCCATGTTGACGATCGCGCCGCCGCCGTGCCCGAGCATGTAGGTCAGTTCGGCCTTCATGCTGTGGAAGACGCCGGTGAGGTTGATGGATATGACTTGGGTCCAATCGGTGGCGTCGATCTCGTGGACGTCGACCAGCTTCGGAGTGATCCCGGCGTTGTTGAATGCGATGTCGAGACCGCCATAGCTGGCCACGGCGAAGTCGACCAGCCGTTCGGTGTCACTGATGTCCGCTACATCGGCGGTGAACGGTGTGGCTTGGCCACCCGCGGCGATGATGTCCCGGGCGACGCGTTCGGCGCGGTCGAGACTGCGGTCGGCGACGATGATCTTGGCCCCATGGGTGGCGAGCCGTTTGGCTCCGGCCTCGCCGAGACCGGAACCGGCACCGGTGACGAGGCCAACCTTTCCATTCGCAGACATGTTGCTGTCCTTACTCGCTGCTGGCAGGCCAGCCCCGCTTGATGGCGGTTGTGTTGAGACCGACAGGCTCAGTGCCCGTGGTGTGAGGGGCTGTAACGGTGAAGACTGCGCCGACGGGGTCGAGGAAGACCGCAATCGTGGCGGTTGCGATGTCGGTCGGGCCCATGAGTTGCGTCCCGCCCGCCTGGGTGGCGATGTCGGCGGCCGCGACGGCATCGGCGACGGCGAAGTAGACATCCCAATACACGGGTATCTCCGGTGCCATGGCCGGCGGTCGGGGCAGCAGCCCGGCAATCGACCGACCACCCAGTTGCCACTCGCGCCGCTGTAGCGGCCCTTCCGGAGAGGTGACGGTCCAGCCGAACACCGCGCCATAGAAGGCGGCCGATGCCTCGACGTCGTCGGTGATCAGCTCGCCCCAGGCGAAGGTGCCCGGTTCACCGGCCACCCCGGCACCCGCCAGCGATCGCGCCTGCCACACCGCGAAGTGGGCGCCGCTCGGATCAGCGAATACCGCCTGCCTAGCCCACGCGGACACGTCGACGGGAGGCGAGACGATCGTGCCGCCGGCTGCCTGGACTCTGCGTACCGTGTCGCAGGCGTCGCGCACCGCGACGTAGGTAAGCCAACCCAAGCGGTCCGCCTCGCCGACCCTGCCAATACCCGCGACGGGGCGTCTCCGCAGCAACGCGGTGCGGCGGTCGTCGCCACCCGCAGGTGGCGTCTCGACGTGCCATCCAAGCAGGTGGCTGTAAAAGTCGGCGGCGACGTCGACCTCAGGTGTGTGCAGAATCGCCCAGCACGGCGTGCCTGGCTCGTAGCTCTCGACGTCCATCGCTTTTTCGCCCTTCACTAATCTGACAGTCAGTGACAACTATAGCGGTGACCGTCAAGTAACGTTCCGGCTGTTAGGATCGTCATATGGTGAACACGCCGGGCCGTGGCGGTGGGCTCCGTGAGCTGACTCGCCGAGCCGTGCAGGCCGAAATCGCGAGCACGGCCATGGAGCTGTTCCTCGCGCACGGCTTCGAGGAGACGACCGTCGATCAGATCGCGGCCCAAGTAGGCATGTCCGGGCGCAGCGTGTTCCGCTACTTCGCCACCAAAGAGGACATGGTCCTCGGCGAGATGCGCGCCATCGGCGACGACCTCGCGGCAGCTCTGCAACGACGCCCGACGTCCGAGGAACCCTGGGAGGCGCTGCGTCGTGCGCTGGACGAGCCGTTGGCCGCGCTGCACAGTGACGGCGGCAAGGCGCTGGCCCGAGCCACCATGCTCGCCACCACCCCCGCGTTGCGGGCCGCCCAGCAACAGAAACACGCTCAATGGCACGAACTGCTCGTCCCCACGCTTGCTCGACGGCTGCGGGGCCCGACGAGCACCCGCAAGCTTCGCGCGCACGCGATCGTGTCCGCCGCGCTGTCCTGTCTGGATGTGGCTGTCGATGAGTGGACGCGATCAGGCGGGACCAAACCGCTAGAAAGCTTGCTGGACAGCGCGATCCAAGCCGTGCGTAGCTGAGCGCGGCGGCACTTGCTCTGCCCGGCTAGGACCTGGGCCGGCCACCGAACTCTCCACTCCGGTCCAGATCCGGAACCGTAAGCTCAACCGGTGATGCGCTGGCTTCCGACGACCGACAGCAGCGCGAGCTTGTCGTGGTCCTCGCTCCCGGGAGTCGCAGTGAACACCAACAGCGACTGAGACTGGTCGGGGTCGAGCAGCATCTGACAGTGCAGCGTCAGCGTCCCGACGACCGGGTGGACGATCCGCTTCTGCTCGGTGTAAGCGAGGCCGACCTCGTGGTCAGCCCACAATTCAGCGAACTCCGGGCTCTCGACCCGCAGACGTTCGGCCAGAGCCGCGGCGGACGAGCCGCGCCCCTCGCGCGTAGCCACGGACCGGAGCCGCGCGGTGTAAACGCGGCTATGCCTCTCGTGATCCTCGACTACGTAGAGGCTGCGTTCGGCCGGATCGGCGAACCATCGGTAGACAAGGCTGCGAGACGGGCCGCTGTAGCCGGTCTGATCACCGAGCAGCGCCACGGCGAGCCGGGTCTGCACCAGGGTCTCGCCAATGTCGGTGACAACCTGGGCTGGCGTGTCGTCGAAATGATCGAGAATCCGCATCATGCCCGGATTGACGTGGTCACCGCGCAGCGTCCGGACCGGGGCGTTGTGGCCGGCAAGCATGAACAGGTGATCACGTTCGTCGAGAGTCAGCCGCAGCCCACGGGCGATCGCGGCCACCATCTGTTCGGACGGCTGGGGCCCGCGTCCGCGTTCCAGGCGGCTGTAGTAGTCGGTCGACATACCGCAGAGCCCCGCGACTTCCTCGCGCCGCAGGCCGGGAGTGCGGCGGCGCTGACCTCGCGCGAGCCCGACATCGTCTGGCTGCAACGCCTCACGCCGCATGCGGAGGAACTCCGCCATGTCTGCCCGGTCCATCTCTTCAGGATGCACGCTCACTGAGCGCGTTAGCCACGGCCCGCCGATCCCAGGCTGAGCACGCCTGCCGCCTCAGCCTGGGATCGCCAGACAGTGGACAAGTAGGCACTGGTAGCCGCGACTACCCAGGCGTGGACTGGGAACCAGCCACACAAGGGCGCTTGACATCCAAGGAGATCCCATGACCACCAGCCAGAAGATCGCGCTCGTCACCGGCGGCAACCGGGGCCTCGGCCGCGCCGACGCCCTGCACCTGGCCGCGGCCGGTGTCGACATCGTCATCACCTACCGCACCAGCCCAGCCGACGCCCAAACCGTTGTCAGCGCCATCACCGAACTCGGCCCAGCCGCCGTCGCACTGCAACTGGACACCAGCGACGTCAGTTCCTTCGACGGCTTCGCCGAACACTTGCGGAGCACACTTCAGGAACAATGGGGACGCACGACCTTCGACTACCTGGTTAACAACGCGGGCATCAGCCTGACCGCCCCCTTCGCCGACACGACCGAAAACGAGTTCGACCAGCTGGTCAACGTCCACTTCAAAGGCGTCTTCTTCCTCACCCAGACCCTGCTGCCCCTTTTGGCCGACGGCGGCGCCATCGTCAACGTCTCCACCGGACTGACCCGCTTCACCGTTGCCGGGCAGGCCGCCTACGCCGCCATGAAGGGCGCCATCGAGGTCCTGACCCGCTACCAGGCCGCCGAACTCGGGGCCCGCGCTATCCGCGTGAACGCCATCGCACCCGGCGCGACCGCAACCGACTTCTCCGGCGGGATGGTGCGCGACAACGAACAAGTCCGCGCCTACCTCACCTCCCAGGTCGCCCTCGGACGCGTCGGCGAGCCTGATGACGTCGGTGCCGCCGTCAACGCCCTGCTGTCCGACGACAACCGATGGATGACCGCGCAGCGGGTAGAAGTCTCCGGCGGACAGAGCCTCTAACCAAATCTGCAAAGGACGACTCTCATGACGAACCTCACGGGCAAGACCGCCGTCGTCACCGGCTCCGCCCGCGGAATCGGCAAAGCCATCGCCCTGCGCTACGCGAGCCTCGGCGCGAATGTGGTGATCAACTACATCAGCGACACGACCGTCGCCGACGCCACCGTGGCCGAGATCGAGAAACTCGGAGTAGACGCGATCGCCGTCCAAGCCGACCTGTCCGTCCCCGCCGACCTCGAGCGACTCTTCACCAAATCCCTCGCACGCTTCGGTGCGATCGACATCGTTGTCGCCAACGCCGGCATCGAACGGATCGGCATCCCCTTCCTCGACATCACCGAGGCCCAGTTCGACCAGCTGTATGCGATCAATACCAAGGGCACCTTCTTCACCCTGCAAGCAGGCGCCCGCCACATCGCCGACAGCGGCCGCATCATCTACATCGGCTCCAGCAC
>JAVHVH010000159.1:0-3332 GCA_032160665.1 Pseudonocardiales bacterium | reverse complement strand
TGTTGGCCAGCGCCAGTTGGGTTTTGCCGGCCCGCACCCAAATTATCGCGTTGAGGATCTCAGGCAGTTCGGTGGCGATCGGGGACAGCAGCAGTGCCACCACCACCGGTGACAGGCCGAGCGCGGGGCCGGCCCACTCGAGCTGAACGACGAACACCTGGGATGCGGCGAAGATGACGACCAGCGTGACCAGGGTCTGAGCTATGACGGCCCACCGGGCCGGGGTGCCACGGCGTGGCTGGAACCTCAACGGCTCCAGGCCCTCGCCGGAGGCGTCGTCGCCCTCGGCGCGCATCTCGCGCCAGAAATAGACAGCGTAGGCCGCGAAGAACAGGATCCCCAGGACGGGCTTGATCGCGAAGGCGACCAGGCCGAGGGCGACCTTGACTGTGAAGATGACGAGGAACCACGTCTGGTCTTTCGCGAGACGTTTGGTGTCCACCTCGGACAGGCCGCCGTCACGTAACGCCTCGGGAACATCTGCATCAGATCCGCCGCCGGCTCTCACCGCCGTGCGGGTGCTGGCCTGCGTGCGCTTATGGAGCAACAGCATCGCGCCGGTTACGCCGTAGGCCACCGTGCCGACCACGAGCGGGCCACCCATCGCAGCACCGACTGCGATGTCATTGCCCTGCGCTTTGCTGCCGAACAGGACCGCAACCAACGTGACGACGCTTTCGGGCAGCGCGGTCCCGGCAGCGGCGAGGATGGTGCCGACAGCGACCGCTCCGACCTTGAACTCGACACCGAACCATTCGACGGCGTTCACGAACCACTCGCACGCCAGATAGATCACCACGGCGCAGGCGAGCAGAAGAAGTACATGAACCATCGGGGAGTCCCTTTCCCGCTGACGCGGGGCGGAAGCAGCGCTTTCGGCGGACACTTCGACCCACGAACAGCACGCGGCTGTCGGCTTGGGTCGAAGGTCTCGTCCACCCACACGATCATGCGGGCCCGGGAACCGGGGACAACGAGCGTCCCAGCATGTCGATCCGCCGGCGTGAGGACTACTCCCCTTCAACAAGATCGATCTTACCGGGCGGCCCGAAGTTGTCAGGGACTGGGGCCATGTGCCATCGGAAACGCAGGTGCCCCTACCTACCCGCTCCGGGGATCAAGATTCCGGCAGTTAGCTGGTCGGGGTCGACGTGGACGATCGCCGTCCGCACCCGGCCCGCAGAGTTCCGGAGACTCTGTGCCGTCACTCGTCGACGAGTGCGTGCAGCGCGGGATTGTCGATGTCGGCCCCGAGCAGGCGCGCTGATGCGATCGCCCTGCGATCACCGGTGCGGGCGCGATGCACGTGCGCGCGTACGACGAGTTCGCGCATGTCGCAGCGGGCCGCGAGCGTCTCGAGTGTCGTCACCAGCGGCGCGGCCCGGTCGGGCTCGTCGTTCTCGAGCGCGACAGTGATCATCGCGTCGAGCGCATGGGCGTGCACCCACCGGTAGCGGTCCGCGGTGCGATTGCTGCGCACCACAGCCTCGGTCATCCACGCGGCCGCGACGTCGTGCTCGCCACGACGCGCACCGAGCAGACCGAGCCCGCGGGCAGCCATGCTCTCCCAGCACGGGTCGGTGAGCTGGCAGGCGAGCGACCAAGCGTTCTCGAGGTGCTCGGCGGCCCCGTCGAGATCACCGGTCGCGAGCTCGAGATCGCTCTGCAGCGCCAACGGCCACGGGATGAACGCCACCCAGCGCTGGTTGCGCGCAAGGGCCAACGTGCGGCTCAGGGCGCCGGCCGCCTGGCTGTACTCGCCTCGCAGCAGATGCGCACGGCCCAGCAGACTGAGTGACCACGCCTGCTGGCGTTCGTCGTCGGCTCGTTCCGCGCGATCGACCGATGCCCGCAGATGCTCGAACGCGGTGGGGTAATCGGCGCGGTCGGAGGCGTTCATCCCGCGCACGCCCAGGATGGGGGCGAGTTCGTCGTCGGTCTCGGCCAGCGCCTGTGCCTGCTGCAGCCAATCGTCGGCCGTGGCGCGCCGGCCGGCCTGCACCTCGACGTAGCCCAGCTCGCGGTGCGCGGTGACCGCGCTCGCGCGATCGCCGGCCTTCGTTGCGAGTTCGATCGCCTCGTGCAACACGACGGCGCCTTCCTCGTCGCGTCCTCTCGTCGCGTGGATCAGCGCGCCCCCCAGCGCGACCAGCGCCCGGGCGCGCAGTGCGTCGTCGTCGCTGCGGATCGCCTCCGACACCGCGCGGCGCAGGCACTGCACGCCGGCATCGACGGCACCGGCGGCGATCGCGGCGCGTCCGGCATCGAGCTGGCTCTCGGCCGACGCACGACCACCCACCGGAGGAACCATCGATGTCGCCGGCTCGGTGTCGGCCGCGTCGCGCAACGCCGCCGAGGCCTCAGTGCCCAGCTCGCGGCGCAGCGTGTCCTCGCACACCGCGATCTGCTGGAGCGCCGCACTTCGATCGCCGGCCATCGCGAGGCTGCGCACGAGCAATTCATGGTTGCCCTCCTCGAGCGGATTGCATGCGACGGCTCGGGCGGCGTACGGAACCGCGTCGGCCGCCCGCCCGGTCGTCAGCATCGCCACCGCGGTGCGGCGCAGCCTCGCTTCGATCGCCGCCGAGAGCCGGTGCCGCTCGACGAGCAGCCACGACTCGAAGGCCTGCCCGGACGACGGATCGATGCCCTCCAGCAGCTCGCCGCGAAGGTCGAGCAGCGCGGCGGTGTCGACAACATCGCCCGTGGCCTGCTGAAGATCGACCACGATGTCGCCACCGAGATCGACCGCCACCGGGTCGCCGCGCAGGAGCTGGGCATCGCCCAACGCTCGGCGCAGCTCGCCGAGCGTCCAGCGCAGCGCGCCGAGCGGGTCGTCCGCGTCGCCGAACAGGGTCTCGGCGAGGTGCCGACGGCCGAGCGGGCGGTCGGCGAGCAGTACGTAGGTGAGCAACCCCCAGGTCTTGTGACCCCGCGGCGGGCGTACCGGCTCGCCGTCGCGTTCAAGCGCCGGCGGGCCGACCAGGCGGATCCTCAACATGGGCTCACCTCCTCGCCGAGATACTCGTCCACTGCCGCGCTATCGGTACCCGCGAAGCGTGCGCCGCAACGCGGCAAGGCCGCCCGGAGCCCTCGAAGAGGAGGGTCCGGGCTGCCTTGCCGATGGACCCGCCGGTGTCAGCCGGCGACCGACACCGGGGTCTTGCCCTGCAGCGCGTGCACGTCGGCCGTCTTCAGGCCCTTGCCGCCGATTCCCCAGTCGCCGCTCTTGACCTCATCGACCACCACCCAGGTGACGGGGCGCAGGTTCTCGCCCTCGATCGCGACGAGTGCCTCGGTGATACCGCTGATCATCTGTGCCTTCTGCTCCG
>JAVHVH010000198.1:0-20425 GCA_032160665.1 Pseudonocardiales bacterium | reverse complement strand
CCGCGTCATCGACGGCACCCCGCCTCCCGCCGGGTGGCTCGGCAAGCCGTGGGCGTGCGCCCAGCTCGTGGCCGCCGCCGATCCCATGAGCGAGGTCCTGGTCTTCGTGGACGCGGACGTCCGACTGGAGCCCGGCGCAGTCGACGCGGCAGTGGGACTGCTGCTCGACACCGGGCTCGACGTCGTCTGCCCGTTCCCACGCCAGCTCGTTGGCACGGCGGCCGAGCGACTGGTCCAGCCGCTCTTGCCATGGTCGTGGCTCACGACGCTGCCGCTGCGCCTGGCCGAACAATCACCCCGTCCGTCACTGACCGCCGCTACCGGCCAGTTCCTCGTCGTCCGCAGGGCAGCGCTCGAACGGGCCGGCGGGTTCGCCGCGGTCCGCGGTGAGGTGCTCGACGACATCGCCCTCGTCCGGGCGATCAAGTCCAGCGGCGGACGGGGCGGCGTGGTCGACGGAACAGCGCTGGCGACGTGCCGCATGTACGACGGGTGGGGCGACCTGCGCGACGGCTACGGGAAGTCGCTGTGGGCCGCCTTCGGAACCGAACCGGGCGCGGCGGCGGTGCTGGCCGCGCTCGCGCTGGCCTACGTCGTCCCGCCTCTGGCGATGCTGCGCGGCTCGCGCGTCGGGCTGGCCGGCTACGCCGCGGGGGTCGCCTCGCGGGCGGTCGCCGCGCGGCGCACCGGTGGCCGGGCCGTCCCCGACGCGCTCGCGCATCCCGCTTCGATCCTCGCCTTCGGCTACCTGACCCTGCGCTCGATCGGGCGACACCGCTTTGGCACGCTCCGGTGGAAGGGACGGGAGGTCCGCGCGTGGGATTGAGCGAGACGCTGTTCGCACGGTGGTACCCCGTCGTCGTCGGATGGTCCGAGAACGCGGGGCAGCGGCAGACGCGGGCCGAGCTGATCGCGCGAGCACGGGGCCGCACCCTCGAGATCGGCGCGGGCAACGGCTACAACCTGCCGCACTACACCGGTGACGTCACCGAACTGGTGGTCAGCGAGCCCAGCCGACACATGCTCAAACACCTGCGCGCCCGGATCGCGAGCGAACCACCACCGGTCGGCGCCGTCACCCTCGTGCGCGCCGGCGCCGAGCTGTTGCCATTCGAGGACCACACCTTCGACACCGTCACCGCGGTCTTCGTGCACTGCACGATTCCGGATCCGTCCGCCGCGCTGCGAGAGATCGCCCGCGTCCTCAAACCCGGTGGTCAGTACGTGTTCATGGAGCACGTCCGCGCGCCCGACAACGCCCTGCTGGCCCGCTTCCAGGACCTCGTCGAGGTCCCACACACCTGGGTCGCGGCCGGCTGTCACCCCAATCGGCGGATGGCCGATCTGCTCGCGCAGTCGCCACTGACGATCGAGGAATTGATCCCTGGCCGCATGCCCCGCAGCTCGCCCACCGTCCGACCCACGATCCGGGGCGTCGCCATCGCCGGCTAGCGCGCAACCTGGACGACGCCGACGACACCGGCCGCGATCCACACCCCCGCACAGACGTCGGCCGGCCACTGCGCCGTCGTCGTGGTTGCGCTCGCACCGGCCAGCACCGCGCAGATCGTCCAGGTCGGTCGCTCGGCCACGGTGAGCCGTGACAGCACGCGGCGGATCCGCCGCACGGCGTCCACCGACACCGCCAGCAAGCCCGCGACGACCGCTGACCACCAGGGCGCGCCGCATCGCCACAGCACCGCTGCGAACGCCAGGTCAGCGATACGGTCGGCCGCGGCATCGGCCACCGCCCCACCACGGGTCGCCCGGTCCCCCAGTACCGCCACGGCCCCGTCCAGCCCGTCGCACGCGACGGCCGCGAGCACCGCTAGGGCCGCGGCCCAGGGCACCGAACCGGCCAGCAGCACCGCGTCGAGCGCGAACAGCGCGCCGAGCGCGGTCAGCAAGATCGGCGGCACCCGCCAGCGGGCGAGCGGGCCGGCGAGCACCCACATGAGCCGCAGCCATCCCGACAGGAGTGGAACGCGGGCTGGATCGATGCCGTGGTGCAGCGCCGACCAGCGCTGCGCCGGAGTGGTCATCAGGCTCAGAGGCGGGCACCGAGCGCGAGGTTCGCCCACACCTCGCGCGTGGCCTTCGACCGGTTCAGTGTGTAGAAGTGGATGCCAGGGACGCCCTCTTCGAGCAGCCGCTCGGCGAGCTTGGACGTCTCGTAGATTCCCATGGCGCGCACCGACTTGGGGTCGTGCGCGACTGCGTCGAAGCGGGCGCCGAGCTTCGCGGGGAACGGCGCGCCGGAGAACTGCTCCGAACGCCGGATGATTCCCATGTTGGTCACCGGCATCAGGCCGGCGATGATCGGTACGTCGCAGCCCGCGGCGGCGACCCGGTCGCGCAGGCGCAGGTAGTCCTCGGCGACAAAGAACATCTGGGTGATCGCGTACTCGGCGCCGGCGCGGAACTTGGCGAGCAGATGCTCGGTGTCCTCGTCGAGGGACGCGGCTCGCGGATGGCCGTATGGGAACGCGGCGACGCCGACGCAGAAGTCGCCGTGCGCGCGCATCAACCGCACGAGGTCCGACGCGTACGCCACGCCGTCGGGATGCTGGACCCACTCACCTTCGGGGTCGCCGGGCGGGTCACCGCGCAGTGCGAGCACGTTCGGCACGCCGGCCGCGGCCAGGTGCCCGGCAATGCCGCGCAGTTCGGCGACCGAGTGACCCACTGCGGTCAGATGGGCGACCGGAAGCAGGGTGGTGTCGGACGCGATGTGCTCGGTGATTTCGATGGTGCGGGCCCGCGTCGATCCGCCGGCGCCATAGGTCACTGACACGAACGAGGGGTGCAAGGGCTCGAGCTCACGAATGGTCTGCCACAGGATCCGGTCCTCGTCCGCGCTCTTCGGCGGGAAGAACTCGAACGAGAACGTGGGCCCGGCCTCAGCCAGGCGGTCCCGGACCGTGCGTGTCATGGCGCCCAGCGTAATGTCCGGCCGGTGACGGGTTCCGGCGATCCGCTGATCACGCGCGTCGACGCCGAACTGGCCGCCTTCCTCGACAGCCGCGCGCACTCGTTCCGTCCGCTCGGCCGCGACCTCGAGCCGGTGTCCGACGCGGCCCGCGACTTCGTCCTGGACGGCGGCAAGCGGCTGCGCCCACGCTTCGCCTACTGGGGCTGGCGGGCCGGGCGTGACGAATCCGTCGACGACGGTGGCCTGATCACCGCGGCGGCGAGCCTCGAGCTGCTGCACGCATGTGCCCTCGTCCACGACGACGTCATGGACTCGTCGGAGACCCGCCGCGGGAAGCCGGCGGCCCACGCGGCCTTCGCCCGGCTCCATCGCACGGCCGGCTGGACCGGCGACCCGGACGTCTTCGGCACCGCGGCCGCGATCGTGCTCGGGGACCTGCTGCTGTCGTGGGCCGATGCGATGTTCGCCTCGGCCGCGATCGCTCCCGACGCCGCCCCGACCGCGCGACGCGTGTACGACGACATGCGTCAGCTGGTGATGGCCGGGCAGTACCTCGACGTCCTCGTACAGGCCCGCGGCGACTTCTCCGCCGACGAGGCGCTGCGGGTCATCGAGCTCAAGACCAGCAAGTACACCGTCGAGGGCCCGCTGCACCTCGGCGCCGCGATCGCCGGGGCGCCGGCTGCGGTGTTCTCGGCGCTGAGCGGGTACGGGCTGGCGTTGGGCGAGGCGTTCCAGCTCCGCGACGACGTCCTCGGCGTGTTCGGCGATCCGTCTGTCACTGGCAAGCCGGCCGGCGACGATCTTCGCGAGGGCAAGCACACGCTGCTGACTGCGCTGGCGATGCAGGCCGCGGACCCGGCGCAGGCCGCGCGGCTGCGCCGCGATCTCGGCGGCCGGGACCGCGACGACGAGCAGGTGGCCGCGCTGCGTGAGGTGATCGTCGCGACCGGGGCGCTGGAGGAGGTCGAGCAACGCATCGCGGCGCGGGCGAGTGAGGCGCGCGCAGCCCTGGACTCGGACGCGATCAGCGCCCCGGCCCGGACGGCGCTGAACGCGCTCGTCGGCGCCGCGACCGACCGGCACGCCTGACACCAGCGGTGCCGCGGACGGTGTCGGTACCGCGTCCTACCGTGATCGGCATGGCGGATGATGTACTCCCACTCCTCTTCTCCGGCGTCGACTACATCTGGGACCGGCTGCGCCAGCGGATCGCCGGGCTGACCGAGCGCGAGTACCTGTGGGAGCCGGTGCCCGACATGTGGACCGTGCGCCGGCGGGGCGATCGCTGGATTGCCGACCTCACCCGGCCCGGCCCGGAACCGGCCCCGGTCACGACGATTGCGTGGCGGCTGCGGCACATCGCCTCGGACTGCCTGGCCTCCTACGTCTCGCCCTCGCTCGGCGAGTGGCCGTTGCCGGTGGCCGACGACGAGTGGTTCGGCGAGGTCGCGCCGGCGCTGGACGCGCTGGACGCCGCGTTCGCCGCGTTTCGCGAGCGGGTCTTGGCCCTGGGCGAGGACGGCATCTGGAGCAAGCTCGGCCCGGCGTGGGGGCCGTTTGCCGACGACACGTGGGCCGCGCTGGTCGTGCATGCGCAGGACGAACTCGCCCACCACGGCGCCGAGGTGGCGCTACTGCGCGACCTCTACCTGCGCATGGGGTGAGGCCCGGCGTCACGACCCGGCCGGGTCCGCGCACGAGCCCGGCGCCCGGGACGTAGCGTCATCGCAATGCGCACCGTGGACGGACCGACCGACCACGTCGTGGTCGTCGGCGCCGGCCTCGGCGGGCTGTCCGCCGCGCTGCACCTCGCCGGTGCCGGCCGCCGGGTCACGGTCGTCGAGCGCGAACCCGTCCCCGGCGGGCGCTGCGGCCTGATCGAGGACGGCGGCTACCGCTTCGACACCGGGCCGACGGTCCTCACCATGCCCGATCTGCTGGCGCAACCGCTCGCCGCCGTCGGCGAGGACCTGGCCGATTGGCTCACCCTGCATCGGCTCGATCCGGCCTACCGGGCCCGCTTCGCCGACGGCTCGTCCATCGACGTCCGCGCCGATCCCGGCGACATGGCCGACGAGATCGCGCGGACCTGCGGCGGGAAGGACGCCGACGGCTACCGGCGCTACGTCGCGTATCTGCGCCGGTTGTACGAGATAGAGATGCCGCACTTCATCGACCGCAACCTCGACTCGCCCCTG
Organism: Pseudonocardiales bacterium; assembly: GCA_032160665.1. Classification (GTDB taxonomy): domain Bacteria; phylum Actinomycetota; class Actinomycetes; order Mycobacteriales; family Jatrophihabitantaceae; genus Jatrophihabitans. The sequence goes on along the minus strand of JAVHVH010000198.1, from coordinate 15,292 downwards.
CAGATGGTCGGTGCGCCACTGGCCCGACTCGTGGCGATGGGCGGATTCCGCCGGTTGGGCAACAAGGTCGCGCGCTACGTCGAGGACGAGCGGCTGCAGCGCCTGTTCTCGTTCCAGGCGATGTACGCGGGACTGGCGCCGGCGCACGCGCTGGCCATCTACGCCGTGATCACCTATATGGACTGCGTCCAAGGCGTGTACTTTCCCGAAGGCGGAATGCACGCCGTCCCGACCGCGCTCGCGGCGGCAGCGCAGAAGCACGGCGTCGAGTTCCGCTACGGCACGACGGTCGACCGCGTTGACGTCCGCGACGGCCGCGCCCGGGGCGTGATCACCGCCGACGGTGCGCGAATCCCGGCCGACGTCGTGGTCGTCAACGCCGATCTGCCGACCGCGTACGCCGAACTGTTGCCACCCGGGAGCACGACCTGGCGGGTCAAGCGGCTGCGCTATTCGCCGTCGGCGGTCGTCCTGCACGCGGGCACGCCGACCGCCTTCGAGCACACCGCGCACCACATGATCGACTTCGGCACCGCTTGGGACTCGACCTTCGACGAGATCATCGACCGCGGCGAGGTGATGAGTGACCCGTCCTTCCTGCTGACCACGCCGACGCGCACCGACGCCTCGCTCGCTCCCGGCGGGCGGCACACGTACTTCGCGCTGTTCCCGGCGCCGAACACCACCGGCCGGGTCGACTGGGGGAGCCGGCGCACGTCGTACCGCGACCACGTCGTCGAGACCCTCGAGAAGCGCGGCTACCCCGGCTTCGGCGCCGCGATCGAGGTCGAGCACCTCGTCACCCCGGCCGACTGGCGTGACCAGGGGCTGGCCGCCGGCGCACCGTTCGCCGCGGCGCACTCGTTCGGCCAGACCGGCCCGTTCCGGTCGCCGACCCTGGACCGGCGCATCGGCAATCTGGTGTTCTGCGGCTCGAACACCCAGCCTGGCGTCGGCGTGCCGATGGTGCTCGTGTCAGGGCGGTTGGCGGCCCAGCGGATCACGGGCGCCTCGGCTCGATGACCGGTCGACGGGAACTCGACGCGGCCGGCATCACGAGTGCGGCGCTGCGAGCGAGCTACGCGCGGTGCCGGGCGATCAACGCCGAGCACGGCAAGACGTTCTATCTCGCCACGCTCCTGCTGCCGCCGGCCAAGCGCCCCTTCGTCCACGCGCTCTACGGCTTCGCCCGGCACGTCGACGACATTGTCGACGACCAGTCCCCCACGGTGGCGAGCACGCAGCGCAGCGAGCGGCTGCTCGAATGGAGCGCGGACTTCCTCGCCGACCTCGACTGGGGCCAGACGAGCGATCCGGTGAGCCGGGCTGTGATCGACACGATCGCCCGATGGAAGATCCCGGCGAGCTACTTCGCCGACTTCCTGGACGCCATGCAGATGGACCTTACGGTGACGTCCTACGCGACATACGACGACCTCGTCCGCTACACCTGGGGATCGGCCGCAGTGATCGGGCTACAGATGTTGCCGATCCTCGGGCGGGCCGACGACGACGTGCGATGGGACGTCCTCGAGGCCCACGCGATCGAGCTGGGCACCGCGTTCCAGCTGACCAACTTCATTCGCGACGTCGCCGAGGACCTGCGGCGCGGGCGGGTCTACCTGCCGCAGGAGTCGCTGGACATGTTCGGCGTGGATCGCGAACGGCTGGCGCGCGGGCGGGTGGACGAGCCGATACGCAACCTGCTGGCCTGGGAGATCGAGCGGGCGCGGCGCCTCTACGCCCAGGCGGCAGCGGGCATCGACCTCGTGGATGCGTCCTCGCGCGACTGCCTACGGACGGCCTTCACGCTGTATTCGGAAATCCTGGACGTCATCGAGCGGGCCGACTACGACGTGTTCACAGCCCGCGTGCAGGTAGGCGTGCGCCGACGCGTCGACGTCGGGGTCAGGGCTCTGCGCGGGGCGTTGTCCGCGCGGCGCGGCGGCCCGCCCATACCCACAGGGTGAGCGTCGCCGTCACCATGGCGAAGCCGAAGAGCAGGTCCTCTAGCGGCTCGTACGCGATCCGCCAGCCGATGATCCGGTCCGGGTCGTAGCGCACGATCCGCAGCCCGGTGAGCAGACCGTTCACAACAAGCTGGAAGAACAGCACGATCGCGTACGCCGTCCAGAAGGCCTTGCGCCGCAGCAGCATCGTCCGCAGCACGAGCACATCGAGCGCGACGGCCGCCAGGACGCCGACCAGGGCCGACCACGTGTAGCTCACGCCTCGTCGCCGATCAGCCAGTGCGGCTTGCGGGCCCGCACCGCCTCCAGGGTCAGCACGGCGCAGGTGGGGACGACGACGAAGAAGAGCAGCTCCTCCAGCGGCAGCCGCCCGGGTAGCGTCGCGCCGACGATGCGCCCGGGGTCGTAGTGCCACCACCCGGCCCGGATGGCCAGCATGTCCCAGGCGCTGAAGATCACCACGACCGGGACCAGTGCAACCGACAGGCGGCGCCACCGCGCGTAAACCCTGGTGTGGAGCACGAACTCCAAGGGCAGGGTGCCGATGACGCAGGCGCCGAGGATCAGCAGGTAGGTGTAATGCACCGCGGCTAGTAGCCCGCGACCTGGGCGCGTCGCTTGACCTCGGAGCCGCGGTTCGCGCGCAACGCCTCGATCGGCGAGCCGGGCAAGGACGCGTCCTCGCGCAGGAGCCAGTCGACGATCTCGTGGTCGGCGTACTTCGCGTCGCGCAGCAGCGTGATCACCGACGACAGCGACTTGACGATCGCGCCGTCCTGAAGGAGGTCGGCCGGGACGCACCGGACGCCGTTCTCGTCGCGGACCTCGAGCAGGTGCCCATCGCGGACGAACTGGTGCACCCGGGTCACCGGTACGCCCAGCGCCTCGGCGACCGCCGGCATCGTCAGCAGTTCCATGGGCGCAAGCCTGCCATCGTCGGTCATGGGCGCGCGTAGATGGTGTACGTGCCCGCGGCGACCGTCACCGAGCCGCCCATCCCGTCGATCAGGTCGCGCAGCCCACCGGCCAGCGCCGCCCGTCGGGACGGCTCAAGCGCGAGGTGGTCGCTGTGCGTCTGCACCATGCCCACCCACTCGTCGCTGGTGAGCGTCACCTCGTAGGCGTAGTCCTTGACCTCGATCGAGGCGAACTGGCCGCTCGCTTCGAGATTGGACGCATAGGGCCGATCCGCGTGCGCGACCCGCTCCCTGACCCCGGCCTCGAACAGTTCTGGCGCCTCGCGCCGGTAGACCTCGTCGAAGGCCGACCGGGTGGGATCGTCGCGATCCTGGAAGTGATTCCAGAACAGGGCGACGGTTCCGCCCGGGCGCAGCAGGCCGGCGGCCTTCGGCGCTCCGATCTTCGGGTCGACCCAGTGCCACGCCTGCGCCGCGGTGATGAGATCGAAGCGGCGGCCGCGGTCGTCCCAGTCCTCGAACTTGGCGACCTCGACCTCGAGACCGTGAGTCCGGGCGACGGCCGCCATCTTCGGGTCGATCTCGACGCCGAGTACCGGCAGTCCACGGGCGACGAGCACCCGCCCGGCCTTGCCGGTGCCGCAGCCGATGTCGAGCACGCGGCCCGGCTGCAGCGCAACGAGATCGTCGATCAACGCAGCCGGGTAGCTCGGGCGGTAACGGTCGTAGTCCTCAGCCACCGAGCCGAACGACTCGGCGCGGGAGCGCTGCAGGTGAGAGGGGCCGGTCAAGGGCATTCAGTCATCCTGCCAATCGCCTACGCGCCACAGTTCGTCCGGTGGCTGGGGCGAGCGCATCGGGTCGGCGTCGGTCAGTGGCTTCTCGTCTCCGCTGAAGCGCACGGTGACGGTGCGGGGGAACGCTGCGCGGGCCGAGGCGCGGCGGATCTCGTCGGTCGGCAGCCCGGCGCGGGCCGCGGCGAGGACGACATTGCCGTACCGGCGGCCCTTCAGCACCGCCGGTTCGGCGATCACCAGCACGTCGGAGAGCACCGAACGGACCGTGGCGAACAGGCGGCGGCTGTAGACCACCGGCGGACCGTCAGCGACGTTGGCGATCAGGACGCCGTCGGGACGGAGCACGCGGGCGACGTCGGTGACGAACTCGCGGGTGGTGAGCTCGGCGGGCACCCGCCCGCCGTGGAACGCGTCGAGAACGACAACATCGGCACTCGCGTCGCCCAGCGCGGCTACCCCGGTGCGTCCCCCGACCGGCCGGATCCGGATCCGGCTGCCCCGCGGCAAGGGCAGCCGGGCCCGCATGAGGGCGGTCAGGGCGACGTCCGGCTCGAGCACGATCTGGGGCGAGCCGGGACGTTCGGTCGCGACGTAGCGAGCCAGCGTGCACGCCCCGCCCCCGACGTGGGTGACCGCGAGGGGTCCGGCTGGCAGCGCGTCGATCACGTCCGCGAATGCCTGCACGTATTCGAAATCGAGATAGGTGGGGTCATCGAGATCGACGTAGGACTGCCGGATCCGGTCCACGATAAGCAGCCAGCCGCCGGGCCGGTCGGCGTCCGCGAGCAGTTCCGCGCGGCCCAAAGAGGCGGATTCCGCACGCGTCACACCGTCCACGGTACGGGGCCTGCGAGCAGTTCCGACCTGACAGCGTCCGGTGCGGCACCCGGCGATGCAACAAGTCGACCGTAGAATCACCGCGTGCAGACGGCGCCCCCAGACACTCTGGTCGGCCGCTCGCTCGAGGGTCGCTACCGGATCCTGGAACGTATCGCCCGCGGCGGTATGTCCACCGTGTACGCCGCCGTCGACGAGCGGCTGGATCGGCTTGTCGCCGTCAAGGTCATGTCGTCGGCGCTCTCGGCCGATCCGGCGTTCAGCGACCGCTTCTCCCGCGAGGCCCGCGCCGCGGCCCGGCTCACGCACCTGAACACGGTGTCGGTCTACGACCAGGGCCAGGAAGTCGCACCGGACGGGCACCACGTCTTCCTCGTCATGGAACTCGTCGAAGGACGCACGCTGCGCGAACTGCTCCGCGAGCGCGGTCGGCTCAGCACCGCGGAGGCCGTCTCGATCATGGAGCCGGTGTTGAGCGCGTTGTCCGCCGCGCACCGGGCCGGGCTCGTGCACCGCGACGTGAAGCCCGAGAACATTCTGCTGTCCGACGACGGCATCGTGAAAGTCGCCGACTTCGGCCTGGCCCGCGCCGTCGAGGCCGACGCCGCCGCCACGCGCACCGGTCTGATGATGGGGACGGTGGCGTACTGCGCCCCCGAGCAGATCACCGAGGGCGCGTCCGATCCGCGCTCGGACGTGTACTCAGCCGGCGTCGTGTTCTTCGAGTTGCTCACCGGTTCGGCGCCGTACAAGGGCGATTCGGCGATGAACGTCGCATACCAGCACGTCCACAGCCGCGTGCCCGCACCGTCCTCGCGGGTCAAGGGCATCCCCAACGAGATCGACGAGCTCGTCATCGCCGCTACTGACAGCGATCCCGAGGGGCGACCCGCCGACGCCGGGGCGTTCCTGGCCGAGATCGCGGACGTGCGTACCGATCTGGCGTTGCCGGTGGTGGCGGTGCCGCCGCGCGCGCGTCCCCGCGGCCGCCCGACGCGGGCGGAGGCGCGTGACTACCGTCATCACACCCCCGACACCGCGACCACCGACCAGATCCGCGGGTCCGGCATCCATGACACGACCGTGGTCCCGCGGCGCGGCGACAACGGCCAGAGACCAGGCGCGGCGCCGCCATCGACACGCCGCGAGGACACCGGCCCGCCACCACCGATCGTGATCCCGCCGCCCAAGCAGCGGCGACCGGTGTCCGAGAGGGCGCGCAAGCGCCGCAAGGCGCTCATCGTGCTGATCGTGTTCCTGCTGCTCGGCGCGCTGGCGGGGATCGGCGGAAACTTGATCGCCGACCATTTCTTTGCGCATGTGCCCAAGGTGGTCGGGGAGTCCAGGTCCGCGGCGGCGGCCCACCTCAAGGACGCGGGCTACCAGGTCCACTTCCTGCCCGGGCAGGTCTTCGACGAGACCGTGCCCAAGGATCACGTGGTCCGCACCCAACCCGGTACCGGGGAGCGGCTGAGCCGGGGCAGCACCGTGACCGTGACTCTGTCGGCGGGCCCGCAGACGTACAAGCTCCCGAACGTCACGGGCAAGTCGGTGGCCGATGCGCGAGCGATGCTCGCCGGCGTCGGCAACGTCCAGATCAACGACACTCTCAAGCCCGAGTCCAACGACAGGATCCCGGCCGACAACGTCACCCGCACCGTCCCTCCCGCGGGCGCGACGGTCACGAGCCGGGACATGATCACGATCTACGTGTCGACGGGCCCACCGATCGTCAATGTCCCGTCGATCTCCGAAGGCACGCCGCTCGCCGACGCCGAGAAGGCGTTGCGCGAGGCGCACCTGAAGTACACAACCGTCGAGCAGTACAGCGACACCGTCGAGAAGGGCACGGTCTTGTCGCTCGATCCGAGCGACAAGGCGCGCAAGTTCAGCACCGTGACGATCACGGTCTCCAAGGGTCCGGAGTTCGTGAAGGTGCCGCAGATCAATCAGGGGGCCAGGACCGAGGATGCGGTCGCCGCTCTGAAAGCCGTCGGCCTGGTGCCGAACATCGACAACACGATCGACGGCGGTGTCCTGGATCGGGTCCTGTCCGTCGACCCGGCCCCGGACACGTTGGTGCCCGTCGGCTCGACGGTGACGCTGAAGATCGTCTGATTCGGGCCGTCAGCCGGCGACGAGTTCACCCGCGGGCGCGACCACCGGCGCGGCCGGCTTGCGCACCATCGCTTTCACCAGTTCGCCCTTCGAGCGCCAGATCGACGCGTCGATCAGGTAGTGGTGCAAATTCAGGAAGACGAAGAACGCGGCGGTGAACAGCAGCGGCCCGCGGGCCGCACCGATGTGGGCGTCGAGGAACTGCGGCGCCCAACGGCTCAGCAGCAGTCCACCGCACGCCGCACCGGCGAAGATGTTGAGCCACCACAGCACGCCGTGCCGGCCGGGCCGATCCGCGGCCACCGCTACCTCCGCGCGGTGCCCGACCGCGAGGTACTGCAGGGCGTGGAACGGGGCGAGCAGCAGCAGCGTCAGCACCGGGTCGGTCGGCAGGCCCAGCCACACGAACGCCGCGGCGTAGGGAGCAACTAACAGCGAGGGCGGGAGGCGGCGGGTTCGCCGCCCGATGGCGACGAAGACGAGGACGACCGGCAGCACCGAACAGACCGCCACGACCCGCAAAGCGACGTACGCGTCGTAAGGCAGGACGGAGAAGCCGACGGGGTACCCGCCCAGGTTGTAGCTCGCGCCGCGGACCAGGACCTGGGCCGCGCCGAGGAACCACAGCGGATAGAGGCCGAAGCGCAGCACCCGGACGTCCCACGTCGTGAGCTTGACGCCGGCGAAGGCGGCGCCCACCCGGCCCACCCCGTAGACCTGCTTGATGTAGTGCCACGTGGTCATCAAATAGACGCTGGTGATCAGCGCGCTGGTCGCCTGCCGAGTCGTGTGGGCGCCGGCGTGGAGCGTGACGAGGACGATGGCGCCGAGCACGACGGCCAGCACCAGCGGGCCGATCACGAGCGCGACCGGGCGGGCCCGCATGGCCGGGGCGCCGCCACTGTAGGCCAAGTGGTACGAAAGCCCGAAATGGGCCGCCGTGATCACCGCCCCGACCCAGTAGATCACCGCGAGGTTGGGCATCCCGCTGCTCAGGCCGAGCTTGTCGGACGCGAAGACCGCGAGCCACACCAGGACGGCCAGCCACCCGACGAGCAGTCCGTCCACGCCGCGCGCCACGAGCACGGAGGACGCCGCCGGCCGGGACATTGCGCTAGCGTACGCACCTGCTGGTCTGTGTCACAGGCCTCAAACGGGTGGGAGTCGGCTGATGATGCAGCGCTTGGGTGCCCTTCTGTGCCTGGCCCTGGGGGCCGTCCTCATCACCACCGGGCTGACATCCGGCGGTGCGGCGGTCGGGAGTGTCGCGGTCGCCTGCCAGAGTCCCTCGGGCATCACTGTTCCCTGCCCGACCGGGACGATCACCGTCAACGAGACGACGGTGCCGGCCTCGGCCACGCCACCCGCCGGCGGCTGGATCGTCCACGTCACGTCATCCAACTGCCTCGACCCCACCGACAGCCCGGTGGACATCACCCTCACCATCGCGGACGGTGGAAGCGCCACGACTGATCCGCTGTTCGTGTACACCGACTTCAACCACGGAACGAAGTGCAGTTACATCCTGACCGAAGAGGCCGCGGGGGTGTTCAACCCCGAGTTCGATCCGGCCTCACCAGTCACGCTTCCGTTCGCCCTGAGCCAACAGACCGGCAACGACCTCGCGGTGGATCTCACGAACACGTTCGTGCCGTCCACCAGCACCACACGATCCACGCCCACGCCCACGCCGACCGCCATCGTCATCACCGACCCGGTGGTCCTCACGCCGACGTCCAGCTCCTCGCCGGTCATCGCCGTGACCGGTCCCCACGAGCAGGTGCGGGCGTCGATCTGGATCGGCGTCGGGTTGTGCGTACTCGGCCTCGTGCTGCTCCTTGGTGGCCGCGGGCAGACGCGTCGCGCGCAGCACAAACCCTGACCTCGGGGGACGTGCGGCCGCGGGCTCCGGTCGGGGCCCACATCTCGGTGGCGGGCGGCCTGGCTCGTGCGCTGCCGCGCGTCGTCGATGTCCAGGCGGAGGTGCTGCAGGTCTTCGTGGCCAACCCCCGCGCGTGGGCTCCGCCCGTCATGGACCCGGCGGGTGACGAGCTTTTCGCCGCCGCGTGCGGCCTGCCGGTGTTCGTTCACACGCCGTATCTGATCAACTTGGGGTCGCCGTCGCCGGAGACGCTGGCCCGGTCGGCCGAGGCTCTCGCGTTCTCGCTGGTGCGCGGTGCCGCGATCGGCGCGCGTGGGGTGGTCGTGCATGCCGGGTCGGCGGTTCTCGGCAATCGGCGGAATGACGCGATGACGCAGGCGCGCGAGACACTGCTGCGGGTGCTGGACTCGGTGCCTTCCGCGCCACGGCTGCTGATCGAGCCGACGGCCGGTGGCGGCGCGGCGCTGGCCTCGGACGCACCATCACTGGCCGCCTATCTCGACGCGTTGGGGCGCGACGAGCGCATCGGCGTCTGCCTGGACACCTGCCACATGCACGCGGCGGGGCACGACCTGTCGACGCCCAGTTCCTTCGCCCGGGCGTTGCGGGCGTACGGCGCCGCCGCCGGACGAGGACGCATCGGGCTGATCCACGTCAATGACAGCCGCGATGGCGCCGGCTCCAAACGCGACCGGCACGAGGCGATCGGCCGGGGCACGATCGGGCGGGACGCCTTCGCCGCGCTGTTCAGCACGCCGGCCACGCGGCGGGTGCCGATGGTGGTCGAGACCGCCGACGCGGATCACGCCGCCGACATCGCCACGCTCAAGGCGCTGCGTAGCGCTCGCTAGGCTGCCCGGCATGGTCATCGTGATGGCGCCCGGCGCCACGGACGCCGACGTCAGCGGCATCGTCGCGCACATCGAGGCGCACGGTGGGCGGGCCTTCGTCAGCCGCGGTGTGATGCGCACGATCGTCGGCGTCGTCGGCACCGAGAACGTGCTCGAGACCCTCGACGCCGATGGGCTCCCCGGGGTGGCCGAGACGATGCGCATCACGGCTCCCTACAAGCTGGTGTCGGCCCAGAATCACACGAAGCGCACGACCATCCGGGTCGGGGGTGTGCCCATCGGCCCGGAAACGTTCACCTTCATCGCCGGCCCGTGCGCGGTCGAGACGCCGGAGCAGACGCTCGAGGCGGCCCACATGGCGAAACGGGCCGGCGCGACGTTGCTGCGCGGCGGCGCCTACAAACCGCGCACCTCGCCGTACGCGTTCCAGGGGCTCGGCGTGCAGGGCTTGCGCATCCTGGCCGAGGTCCGTGACGAGGTCGGACTGCCGTTCGTCACCGAGGTCATGGACGTCGCCGAAGTGGACGTCGTCGCCGAGTACGCCGACATGCTGCAGATCGGCACCCGCAACATGCAGAACTTCGGGCTCTTGCAAGCGGCGGGCAGCGCAGGCAAGCCGGTCATGCTCAAGCGCGGGCTCACCGCCACGTACGAGGAGTGGCTGATGGCGGCCGAGTACATCGCTCAGCGCGGCAACCTCGACATCGTGCTGTGCGAGCGCGGGATCCGGTCCTTCGAGCCGGCCATCCGCAACATGCTCGACGTCTCGGCGGTCGCGATGGTCCAGCGGCTCTCGCACCTGCCGGTCATCGTCGATCCCTCGCACGCGGCGGGAAGGCGCGACCTCGTCGTGCCGCTGGCGCGGGCCGGGATCGCCGCGGGCGCCGACGGTGTCATGGTCGACGTCCATCCGCATCCCGAGGCCGCGCTCTGCGACGGTGCGCAGGCGCTGTTCGGCGACGCGCTCGACGAGCTCGCCCAGGCCGTAGCCACGATCCCGCCGCTGTTGGGTCGGACCTCCGCGGCTCACCTGGCCGGCTGACCGACCAAGCTCAGCCCTGCGGCGGCTGCCAGCTCGGAGGCGGCGGCTGCTGCTCCTGTGGTGGTTGCCAGGCGCCGGGCTGCTGCTGCGGGAAGCCCTGCGGAGGCTGCTGGGGATACGCGTACGGCTGGGCGCCGAAGCCGTAATTGCCCGACGCGATCTCCTTCTTGTGGTGGGACCGCTTCACGAATCCGACGATCAACAACACGATCGCGGTGATCAGGAACAGCACACCCAGCACGATCATCAGCCCGCCGGCAATGGTTCCGCCGGTGATGTCGCGGCCGATCGCGACGTCGGCGCCCGACGGAAGCGTGTCCACCGGCTGGAGCTGGACGGTGTAGGTGCCCTTCTCGTCCGCCGTGAACTCGAACGCGGCCGCGCCCTTGTGTCCATTGAAGTCGTAGGTGAACTTGTCGACCTTGCCGTCGCTACGGTTTCCGTACGGCGTCAGTGGCACGTTCGCGCCGGACGGGCTGGTTATGGCGGCTCGGAACTGCGGGATGCGACTTATCGAGGTGCCGACGTCACTCGCCTCGTAGTACCCGATCCACTTGCCCGTGCCGTCGAGCGTCACCTGGCCGGTACCACTCGAGAAGGACACCCGGTCGAAGCTGTTGACCTTGCCGAGCGACTTCGTCCCTATGACGATGCCGCCGATGACGAAGGCGACGACCGCGAGGGCGAGGAAGATCCACCCGAGCCGGCGAGGCATGCGCCCGCGCAGCGTCGGCGGCGGTCCTCCGTAGCCCGAACCGGGGGACGGAGCGGACGGGTACGGCGACTGGCCGGCGGGCGGCGGCGGGTAGCTCATGCGCAGAGTGTGCCTGGTTATCGGGCGTTTGTGCGCGAAAATGCCGCTTCAGCGCGTCGCGATCAGCGGACCCAACACCCGAACCGCCGCGTCGATCCCGTCGTCGTCAACGTCGAGGTGCGTGACGAGCCGCAGGAACCGCGGGCCGAGCGCCGATACCAGCACGCCGCTCTGCGCCGCGCGCGTGGCAACTCCGGCGGCGTCGGGGGCGTCCAGCACGACGATGTTCGTGTCGACGTTCGCGGGATCCGCGCCCAATGCCTCGGCCAGCCGTCGGGCACGGACGTGGTCGTTGGCAAGCCGCTCGACGTTGTGGTCGAGCGCGTAGAGCCCGGCCGCCGCGAGAATCCCAACCTGGCGCATGCCGGCGCCGTAGCGCTTGCGCCACACCCGCGCCTCGGCGATCCGCGCGGCCGTCGACACGAGCACCGAACCCACCGGTGCACCGAGACCCTTGGACAGGCACACGGAGACCGTGTCGAACCCGGAGGCCAACTCGGCGAGTGACGTGCCGGTAGCCACGTGCGCATTCCACAACCGCGCGCCGTCCAGATGCAGCCCCAGACCGCGCGCACGCGCGAGGACCTGCACCGCCGCCACCTCGGCGGCCGGTTGCACCGTGCCGCCGCCGAAGTTGTGGGTGTTCTCGACCGCGATCGCTGCGGTCGAGACCAGGTACGGGCCGGCGTCCGGGGCGATCAGCGATTGCACAGCGTCGAGGTCGAGGAGCCCCCGGGTCGCCGGCCAAGTACGGAAGGTGATGCCCGAGAACACGGCGGCGGCACCGAGCTCGGCGCGAGCGAGGTGGGCGAGCGAGTCACACACGAGTTCCTGACCGTGCGCAACAAGCAGCCGGATCCCGAGCTGGTTACCCAGGGAACCCGACGGGACGTACAGCCCCGCCTCGTGACCCAGCAATGCCGCGACCCGCGACTCCAGCGCGACCACGGTGGGGTCTTCGCCGTAGACGTCGTCCCCGACGACGGCCTCGGCCATGGCCGCGCGCATGGCAGGCGTCGGGCGCGTGACAGTGTCCGACCGAAGATCGACGATCATGCGCCGATCAGTCCTCGGCGTTGCGCGAGCGGCGGTCGGCCACAAGGCGCTCGGCGACGCGGAACGCGAGCTCCAAGGACTGCTCGATGTTCAACCGCGGATCGCAGGCCGTTTCGTAGCGACGGCCCAGGTCGGCGGCGGTGAGGTCGGCGGTGCCGCCGATGCATTCGGTGACGTCGTCGCCGGTGAGCTCGACGTGCAGGCCGCCCGGGTGCGTCCCGAGCGCAGCGTGCACGTCGAAGAACCCGTCCACCTCGTCGATGATCCGGTCGAGGTGACGCGTCTTCACGCCGTCGGCAGTCTCTTCGGTGTTGCCGTGCATCGGGTCGCAATGCCACACGACCAGATGCCCGGTTGACGTCACCTTCTCGACGATGGCCGGGAGGACGTCGCGGACGCGGACGTTCGACATGCGACTGATCAGCGTCAGCCGGCCCGGCGAGTTGTCCGGGTCCAGGCGCTCCACGAGCTCGGCGGCGAACTCGGGCGTCGTCGTCGGGCCGAGCTTGACGCCGATCGGGTTCGCGATTCGCGAGACGAAGTCCAGGTGGGCGCCGTCCATCTGCCGGGTGCGCTCGCCGACCCACACGAAGTGCCCCGAAAGGTCGTAGGCCCGGCCCTCTTCGATCCGGGTCAGCGCCCGCTCGTACTCGAGGATGAGCGCCTCGTGCGATGCGTAGAGCTCGACCCCCTCGAGCGCCGAGTCGTGGACCCCGCACGCGCGCATGAACCGCACGGCCCGATCGATCTCGGACGCGAGCTTCTCGTACCGCGCGCCGGTGTAGGTGTTGCGGGCGAAAGCGGTGTTCCAGGCGTGCACCCGATCGAGCGCGGCCAGCCCGCCGCCGGCGTAGGCGCGGAGCAGGTTCAGCGTGGACGCGGCAGTCGAGTAGGCCCGCAGGATCCGTCTCGGATCTGGGGTGCGCTCGCCCACCAGCTCGTTGACCATGTCGCCGCGGTAGGACAGCTGGCCTGAGGCGTCGGTCGCCGCCGAGCGCGGCTTCGCATACTGCCCTGCGACCCGGCCGAGCTTCACCACCGGCATCGACGCGCCGTAGGTGAGCACAACCGACATCTGCAGCAGCACGCGCACCTTGCCGGCGATGTCGGCCTGCGAGCTGGTCGCGAAGGTTTCTGCGCAATCGCCGCCCTGCAGCAGGAAGGCCTCACCCCGAGCGACCGCGCCGAGGCGTTCGCGAAGCTGGTCGACCTCCGAGGCGACGACGAGCGGGGGCATCCCGGCCAGAGTGGCGGCGACCTCACGCAGGACGATCTCGTCGGGCCACTCGGGCTGTTGCGCCGCGGGCAGGGCGCGCCACGCGTCCAGATCCGGCTCGGGCGAGGTGGGCGCGGATCCGAGGTCAGGCAGTGCAGTCACTTGGACAGCGTATTCGCCGCGGGAAAGCGCATCCGCCAGTGCGTCCCCCGTTGCTCAGCCGAAGAAGACCTCGGCCTCGGCGTACAGCTCGGGCCGGACGAGTTTCAGTTCGATGGTCGCGTCGGCCAGCGGGACGCGCACGATGTCCGTGCCGCGCAGGGCGACCATCTTGCCCCAGTCCGCATCGGTGACCGCGTCGATCGCGTGCAGGCCGAACCGGGTGGCCAGGGTGCGGTCGAAGGCGGTCGGCGTGCCGCCGCGCTGGATGTGGCCGAGCACGGTCGTGCGGGCTTCCTTGCCGGTGTCCTTCTCGATCTCGCGGGCCAGCCACTCCCCGATGCCACCGAGCCGGACGTGCCCGAACGCGTCAACGCCGCGGTCGACGATCGCGTTCTCGCCACCGTCGGGCGTAGCGCCCTCGGCCACAACGATGATCGGTGCGTAATGCGCCTGGAACCGGCTCTCGACGTAGGCGCAGACACGCTCCAGCGAGAACGGGAACTCCGGGATCAGAATGACGTTCGCACCGCCGGACAGGCCCGCGTGCAAGGCGATCCACCCCGCGTGGCGACCCATCACCTCGACGATCAACGCACGGTGGTGCGACTCGGCCGTCGTGTGCAGTCGGTCGATCGCCTCCATCGCGATGTTGACCGCGGTGTCGAATCCGAACGTGTAGTCCGTGGCATTGAGATCGTTGTCGATGGTCTTCGGAACGCCGACGACGTGCACGCCGCGCTCGGCGAGCTTGGTCGCGACGCCGAGGGTGTCCTCGCCGCCGATCGCGATCAGCGCGTCGATGCCGAGGCTGTGCAGATTCTCGGTGATGCGGTCGACGCCGCCCTCGACCTTGAACGGGTTCGTCCGCGACGACCCCAGGATCGTGCCGCCGCGAGGGAGGATGCCGCGCACGTCCGAGATGCCCAGCGGCATGGTGATGTTCTCGAGGGGACCACGCCATCCGTCGCGGAAGCCGACGAACTCGTGACCGAGCATGCCGGCGCCCTTGCGGACGACGGCGCGGATGACCGCGTTAAGCCCGGGGCAGTCGCCGCCACCGGTGAGTACTCCGATTCGCATTGCATCCTCTCGTCGCTCCTTGCTTCGACGACCGGACCTTAGCGGAGCGACGGAACGCCGCCGCGCCTCCCGGCTCAGAAGGACGGAGGATCGGGGTCGATCGGTTCTGTCGCGGCGGCGCTGTCGGTTGTCGTGCCGACTGGGCGACTGCGTCATTACGTACCCGCTGTACTCACGACGTACCCGCTGTACTCACGACGTACCCGCTGTACTCACGACGTACCCGCTGTACTCACGACGTACCCGCTGTACTCACGGCTGCGCGCGGCGTCAGTCGCCGGCTCTCGGCGGCGGGGTTGAGGCTTCGGTTCGAGCTCGTAAACCCCAATGCGCAGCGACGAGGAGTTGGCAGCGTCCCTGGGTTTCCATGTTCGTCTTCTGTTTCGGCGGGTCGTCTCCCAGGCGCGGCGACGAGGGGGGTTGGGCTTGTGAGCGGGTTTCCGCTTTCGTCGTACGGTTCGCTCGGGGTGCTTTGGCTGGGGACAGATGACTCCAATTCTTTGGGTTTCAAACCTCGCGTGTGGATAACGGGCGGAATTGTCAGACCCGG
>JAVHVH010000195.1:0-12869 GCA_032160665.1 Pseudonocardiales bacterium | reverse complement strand
ACGCGTCATCGCCGCCGTCTTCGACCGCGCCCGCTCCATCTGGGGCTACAGCAGCATCCACCGCTTCTTCACCCAATCCCAACGCCTGGCCATGGCCGCCCGCGACAACGGCTGCACCTTCCCCCGCGGCGACGCCCCCCGTCCAGCACTGCCAAAGCCACCACATCACCGACTACGGCGACGGCGGACCCACCGCGGTCGACAACGGCTGCCTGCTGTGCGCCTTCCACCACCGCGAATTCACCCGCATGGGCTGGACCGGCGTCATGATCCACGGCACCCCCCACTGGATCCCCCCACCCTGGATCGACCCCGACCAAACACCACGCCGCAACACCATCCACGACCCCGCACCAGACCCCGTCGGCGTGTGATCAGGGTCTATCTCGCTAACGGTGTTTCCGGCGGTTTCCATCAGTAGGTTTCGGCGGCCGGTGATCAGCGATTTCGACTAGGAGTCACCGGGCGACGTAGACGGTGTTGGCCGACGTTGCGCCGGTAAGCGGGTTGGGAAACGTGACCACGTGTGCCTGCGTGCGAGTGAAGACCTCCGCGAGCACGGCCTGGAAGTCGGGGTCGGGCGGATCGTCCGACCACAGCGCAAAGATGCCGTCGGGGTGCAGATGGCTGGTGACACGACGTAGGCCGGCCACGGTGTAGAACGCGGCATGGCTGGGGCGCAGGACGTGGCGTGGCGTGTGGTCGATGTCCACGAGGACGGCATGAAACCGCCGTCCTGGTGTCGCCGGATCGAAACCCACATCGGTGTCGACCATCGCGAAGAAGTCGCCGTTCTGCAGCCGGGTTCGGGAATCCGACGCCAGGCCGGCGGTGTCGGGAAGCAGCTCGTCCGTGTGCCACCGGATAACCTCATCCAGCGCTTCCACCACGACCAGCGAACGGACGCGCGGATCGTCCAGGACGGCTCGGGCGGTGTAGCCCAGTCCGAGTCCCGCGACGACGACATCGAGGTCGTTACCCGAGACGTCAACCAGGCCGAGCCGCGCGAGTTCGATCTCGGCCACGGTGAAAAGACTCGACATGAGGAAGTCGTCACCGAGCTTCACCTCGTACACATCGATCTTGAGGGACGGCTCCAGTCGTCGCCGCAGACTGATGGCGCCCATCGGTGTCTCGCACCAGGAGAGTTCCTCGAATCGGGCGCTCACGCGGACACGTCAGCTGTAGCGGATCTTGACGGTGTCGGTCAGCGGTAACGACTGGCAGCCGAGGATGTAACCCTCGTTGAGATCCTCCTGCTCGAGGATCTCGTTGATGAGCATCTTGACCTCGCCCTCGTCCAGGATGCAGGCGCAGGCGCTGCACAGGCCCTGCCGGCACGAGTACGGCGCCTTGAGGCCCTTCTCGAGCAGGAAGTCGAGCAGCTTGGTCTGCCGCGGCCAGCTGAACCGGTGCGTCTCGCCGTCGAGGTCGACCTGGAGGTCGGTTGTCTCACCGCCGTCGTCGCCCGACGGCGCGGGCGGCGCCATCGAGAACGGGTTCTCCACCAGCGACTGGAACCGCTCGATGTGGATGCGGGCCGGCGGCACGCCGCAGTCCCGCAGCGCGTGAGTGACTGTCTCCATGAACGGGCTCGGCCCGCAGATGAACGCGGTGTACGAGCTGTACGGCGCCACGAACGCCTTGAGGAGCGCCCGGCTCGGTCGGCCCTGAACCGACTCGAGCCAGTGCAGCACGTGCAGCCGGTCGGGGAACTTCTCGACCAGCTCGCGGAGCTGCTCGGCGAAGATCACCGCGTTCTCGTGCTGGTTGGCGTAGACGAGGACGACGCGGCCCGAGCCCACCGCGAGCGCCGACTTGAGGATCGACATGACCGGCGTGATGCCGCTACCTCCGGCGAACAGCAGCAGGTCGTCATCGAAGGACTTCGGGGTGAAGACGCCGCCCGGTGGCAGGCACTCGACCTCGTCGCCGACTGCGAGCGTGTCGTTGACCCAGTTGGAGCCGGGCCCGTCGCGAACCCGCTTGACCGCGATCCGGAGCGCGTCGTCGACGTGCGGGGAGCTGCACAGCGAGTAACACCGGGCAACCGCGCCGGAGGCGTGGGGGAGTTGCAGCGTCAGGAACTGCCCCGGCGCGTACGTGAACGCATCCGCGGCCTCGGCTGGGGGGTCGAGCACGATCGAGCAGGCGTCCTCGGTCTCGCGGACGATTTCGCGGACCGTGAGCCGGTAAGCGCCGGCACCGTCAGGCATCGGGAACCACGACCGTGTCCGGCTGGACGGCGGCCTCGATGCTCGCCATCATCCGCGGGCAGCCGAGCACGAGCGCGTTGCGATCAGCGGCGCGCACGGCCGAAATCTCCGGGCAGCCGGCGACCGCGGCGGCCGTCCATTGGACGCTCGTGTGCGTGCGGCTGTTCTTCTTGGCCAGCGCCTGGACACCGCAGGTTTCGCAGGTCACGGGGCTCAGCCCGATTTCGAGGTACCGGCGTTTGTCGGCCGCGGTTTCCCGCTCGCGCTCGGTGAGCCCGGCGGTCTCGCTCGTCCAGCGACGCGCCGGCGCGTCGGTGGCCATCGCTACGAGACTCCCGCCTCGGCGGACTCCGGCGCGGCCGCGGCCGGCTCGGGCGACGACTCGGCGGCCGCCTGCACCTCGGACCGGCGCCGCAGGTTATCCGCGACTTCCTTCTCCCAGGACTCGACGGCGTGCGAGGTGTCGATCTCGAACTCGAAGCGGGCGGTCATGTCCTCGGTGACCTCGGCCGCGTCGACGTAGAACTGCTGATACCACCGTCGCAGCTGGTACACCGGGCCGTCCTCCTCGGACAGCAGCGGGTTGTCGATGCGGCTCTTGTTCTTCCAGATCTCGACGTCCTGCTCGAAGCCGACCTTGAAGCTCTTCGCGAACTTGCCGGCGATCTTGTTCGCCATCTCGCGGTCGATGCCGGGCAGCTTCTTGACCATGACGCCGTACTGCAGCAGGAAGGAGTTCTGGTCGATGGGGTAGTGGCAGTTGACCAGGATCGACTCGACCGTGGCGCCGCGGAAGTCATTCCACAGCCAGTTGATCATGTAGGACGGGCCGAAGTAGGACGCCTCGGACTTGAGCAGGTTGTCCTCGCCGGCGTACTGACTGCCCTGGCCGATGTCCGGACGCCCGCGCGACTCCATGAACTGGGTGGCCACGTGGCCCTCGAAGATGTTCTTGAAGTAGGTGGGGAACGCGAAATGGACGTAGTAGAAGTGCGCCATGTCCGCGACGTTGTCGATGATCTCGCGGCAGTTGGAGCCCTCGATCAGCAGCGTCGTCCAGATCCAGTCGCTCCAGTCCTCGGACCCGACGCCTTCGATCGTCGGGATCTCGACCTCGGGCGGTGGCGGGTTGCCCTCGGGGTCGTTCCAGACGAAGAGCATCCCGTTCTTCTCCAGCGTGATCCACGCGCGGGTGCGGGCCCGCAGCGGCACCCGCTTCGCGTAGGGGATGCCCACGCAGCGGCCTTCGGGGGACCAACGCCAGTCGTGGAACGGGCAGGCGAGGTTGCCGTCCTTGACGGTGCCCTGGGTCAGGTCGCCACCCATGTGCCGGCAGAACCCGTCGAGGACGTGCACTGCGTGGTCCTCGCCCGCCCAGACGACGAGCTTCGTGCCGAAGGCCTCGATCGCGTGCGGCTTGCCGTCGCGGAACCCGTCGAGCAGGCCGAGGCAGTGCCAGCCACGCGCATACCGCTCGGGCAGGGCGCCGGTATCGATGGTGCGAACGGCGCTTTCGCCGGGCGGTGCACTGGCTTGCATGAATCCCCTCCAGCACGTGAACCGAATACTGGAACACGTTACAGAAATGGCGGCGGACGCGCCAGGTTCTTCGAGGAGATCTCTGGTTTCGAGTGCGTTTCCGGCCTGCTCGACAGTGACGAGAACTTGTTCTAGTCTTGCGTCGTCGAATGAGACCCTGATTCGGGGCGAACGGGAGAATCCGATGACCGCGACTGCCTTGACTGCGACCAGCGTCCTCGACGCCGTGCGCGACCTTCTTCCGGCTCTGCGCGAGCGTGCCCAAGAGACCGAGGATCTGCGCCGGATCCCGGACGAGAACATCAAGGCCCTGCAGGACACCGGGTTCTTCCGCCTGCTCCAGCCGGCTCGCTTCGGCGGTATCGAGGCCTCGCCGGTCGACTTCTACCGCGGGGTGCGCCTGATCGCGAGCGCGTGCGGTTCGACCGGCTGGGTGTCCTCGGTGCTCGGCGTGCATCCGTGGCAGCTCGGCATCTTCGACGACCAGGCCCAGCAGGAGGTGTGGGGCGACGACTCGGGGACGCTGATCTCGTCGTCCTACGCACCGATGGGGCGGGCGACCCCGGTCGATGGCGGCTTCACGTTCACCGGCCGGTGGAGCTTCTCGTCCGGCTGCGACCACGCCCAGTGGATCTTCCTCGGCGGCCTGGTCATGGGTCCCGACGGCACGCCGACCGACTTCCGCACGTTCCTGCTCCCGCGCTCGGACTACGAGATCGACGACGTGTGGGACACCATCGGCCTGCGCGGCACCGGTTCGAACGACATCATCGTCAAGGACGCGTTCGTTCCCGAGTACCACACGCTGAGCTTCATCGACACCGGCCGGTGCTTCGGCCCCGGTCAGGCTGCCAACGACGCCGCGATCTACAAGCTGCCCTTCGCGTCGGTGTTCTCCTGCTCGATCGCGGTGCCGGTGCTGGGCATGGCCCAGGGCGCGTACGAGGCCTACGTCGGGTGGACGAAGGAACGCGTCCGCGCGTCAACCGGCGGCAAGGCCGCCGACGACTCGTTCAACCAGATCCGGATCGCCGAGTCGGCCGCCCAGCTCGACGCCGCGGTGCTGCAGATCGAGCGCAACATCGAAGAAGAGCTCGAGTACGTCGCCCGGAGCGAGAAGATCCCGACCTCGCTGCGCGTGCGTGTGCGCCGCGACCAGGTGAACGCAACCGGCGCCGGCATCGCCGCGGTTGATCGGCTGTTCGAGAGCGCGGGCGGCCGGGCGCTGCGCTCGGGCACTCCCATCCAGCGCTTCTGGCGCGATGCCCACGCCGGCCGCGTCCATGCGATCAACGACCCCGAGAAGGCGCGCGTGCTCTTCGGCCAGTACGAACTCGGCATGAAGATCCACGACGCGTGGCTGTGAGCGACGCTCGATGACTGCACTGCTCGACGCCGAGACCACCAGCCGGTTCGCCGACCTGCCGTCCGGCCTGCGCCTGCACTACCACGAGGCCGGCGACCCGGCGGCCGAGACGGTGCTGTTGCTGCACGGAGGCGGGCCCGGGGCCTCGGCGTGGTCGAACTTCGGCCGCACCCTCGGCGTGCTGGCGCAGCGCTTCCACGTACTCGCCGTCGACCAGGTCGGCTTCGGCCTGTCGTCCAAGCCCGCGGAGTTCGAGAAGCAGTTCTTCGCGGCGAGTGCGGACTCGCTCGCCGAACTGCTCGACGGGCTGGGCATCGAGCAGGCGCACTGTGTGGGGAACTCCCTCGGCGGCGGCACGTCGGTGCGGCTCGCGCTCGATCACCCCGGCAAGGCCGGCCGGCTCGTCCTCATGGCGCCGGGCGGGCTCGGGCTCAACGTGTTCGCCTCCGACCCCACCGAGGGGATCAAGAAGCTGTACGCCTTCGCCGCGCCACCCGGCCCGACGAAGGAGAAGCTTGCCGACTTCCTGCGGACCCTCGTCTTCGACCAGTCGATGATCACCGACGAGCTCGTCGCCGAGCGGTTCGAGTCCGCCGCCGACCCGCAGACGCTGGCGTCGATGACGGCCATGGGCAGGTCGTTCCTGCGTCCCGGCGCCGCCGAGCAGGCAATGCTCTGGCGCGAGGCGTACAAGCTGCGGCAGCGGGTGCTGCTGGTGTGGGGCCGCGAGGACCGCGTCAACCCGCTCGACGGCGCGCTCGTCGCACTCAAGCTGATCCCGCGCGCCCAGCTGCACGTGTTCGGCGGCTGCGGGCACTGGGCAATGCTCGAGAGGTTCGACGAGTTCAACCGGCTCACCGCCGACTTCCTCGGGAGTGTCTGATGAGCTTGCGATCGCTGGGATATCTGCGCATCGAGGCGACCGACGTCGCCGCGTGGCGCGAGTACGGCCTGAAGGTGCTGGGCATGGTCGAGGGCAAGGGCGCCAACCCCGACGCGCTGTACTTGCGCATGGACGACTTCCCGGCCCGACTCGTCATCGTGCCCGGTGACCGCGACCACCTGTCCGCAACCGGGTGGGAGACGGCCAATGCCGGCGAACTCGACGACATCCGGGCCCGGCTCGACGATGCCGGGGTGCCGTACAAGGAAGGCGCCGCGGAGGAACTCGCCGACCGCCGCGTCGACGGGCTGATCTCGTTCGAGGATCCGTGCGGCAGCCGGCTCGAGGCCTTCCACGGCGTGGCCCTGGAGCACCGCCGGGTCGTCTCGCCCTACGGGCACCGGTTCGTCACCGGCGAACAGGGTCTCGGACACGTCGTCCTGTCCACGACCGACGACGAGGCCTCGCTGCGGTTCTACCGCGACGTCCTCGGCTTCCGGCTGCGTGACTCCATGCGACTGCCCCCGCAGCTGGTCGGCCGCCCGGCCGACGGGCCGCCCGCGTGGTTGCGCTTCTTCGGCTGCAACCCGCGCCACCACAGCCTCGCGTTCCTGCCGATGCCCACTCCGTCCGGCATCGTCCATTTGATGATCGAGGTCGAGGCCGCCGACGACGTCGGCCTGGGTCACGACCGCGCCCTACGCCGTAAGGTGCCGATGTCGGCCACCCTGGGCCGTCATGTGAACGACCTGATGCTGAGCTTCTACATGAAGACGCCGGGCGGCTTCGACATCGAGTTCGGCTGCGAGGGCCGCCAGGTCGACGACGAGTCCTGGATCGCCCGCGAGTCCACCGCCGTCTCGCTCTGGGGCCACGACTTCACGCTCGGCGCTCAGTACACGTGACGAGCGCTCGCGCGAGAGGTCCAGACGAGGCTCGATGAACGTGGACGCTGGTGCCTTCCGCAGGTCGCTCGGGCACTTCTGCACGGGCGTCACCGTGGTGGCCGCCGTCGGCGAGGACGGTGAGCCGATCGGCTTTGCCTGCCAGTCCTTCGCCGCACTGTCGCTCGATCCGCCGCTGGTCCTGTTCTGCCCGGGCAAGTCCTCGCGGACCTGGCCGCTGATCGAGGCGGCGGGCTCGTTCTGCGTCAACGTGCTCGCCCACGACCAACGCGACGTCAGCATGGTGTTCGGCCGCGCCGGCTCGGACAAGTTCGCCGCCGTCGACTGGACGCCGGCCCCCTCGGGCGCTCCGAAGCTGGACGGGGTGCTCTCCTGGATCGACTGCTCGATCGAGTCGGTGGTCGACGGGGGAGATCATCACATCGTCATCGGCCGGGTGACCACCCTCGGCGAACCCGCCGAAGACGGCCGACCGTTGCTGTTCTACCGCGGGGCCTACTCGGCGACCGAGGACGCCGAGCCGACCCCTGGCATCCTGGACAACTTGATCACCTGGTCGCGCGCCGACGATTGGTTCTGAACTGCGGATCCGCAGACCGCGGCTCCCGTCGTCAGGATCGGGCGGCGGTCCACGTCCCGTTGTCGTCGCCGCACGCCGCGTCCGAGTGGTACGTGCCGTGCATGTTGTTGCCGTTGACGGTGCCGCTGAACGCGACCGCGCGCCGCGAGCCCTGCACCTGGCCGAACGCAATCGTGGTGCCGGTGATCGTGCCGGAGACGG
This sequence comes from Pseudonocardiales bacterium, assembly GCA_032160665.1. GTDB lineage: Bacteria > Actinomycetota > Actinomycetes > Mycobacteriales > Jatrophihabitantaceae > Jatrophihabitans. Next base: position 5,179 of record JAVHVH010000195.1, on the reverse strand, counting down.
TGCCGGCCGTGATGCAGCTCGGGTGAATCACGATCGAGCCATTGATCGTCGAGTCCTGCTGGGTGAACGTCACGGTGAAGTCACCGGCGGTGGACGAGAACTTCTTGCTCTGATAGGTCCCCTGCCACCGTCCGGCCAGCGCCGACGCGCCGGTCGCCGGCGTCGACGACTCGGCCGCCGTCGAGCTGAGCGGTGCGGAGCTGGACGAGGCCACCTCAGTCGCCACCGCAGTCGCGGCCGGCGAGTTCCCCAACGACGACGATGACTTCGGCGCGTTACCACCGGACGAGGAGCAGCCGACCAACACCAGACAGGCAGCCGCGCAGCCAGCCATGAATCGCAGACGCATATCGGACCTCAACCTGTCGTCGCAACCGGAGAACTAGGCGCGAGTGTCGCCCCGGCCTACCGGTCCGGCGAGTTGAGCGGCACGGAATAGCCGCCTCACCGAGATCGCCTCAGCGGCCGGGCAACCCGTGCAGGTACCCCTTCTGCTGGACGCGCGTGGTGATGCGCCAGCCGTCCGGAGTGCGGGTAAACGTGTCGAGGTACCACAGCCCGACGAACAGCACCTGCTGCACGCCGTCCTTCTCCGGCAGGTACATCGGGTTGTGGCAGAGCGTGCGGGCCGCGGCTACGTCGCCGTCCAGGGTGACCTGGCTGGTGGCGACGAGGTGCTGGTGTCCGGCAAAGTTGACCAGCACGGATGCCAGCCAGGTCTTGATCTCCGGCAAGGGACCGGCGACGCCGCCCGTGGCGGTGAAGTCGAGCGTCGCCTCCGGGGTGAAGATGGCGTCCAAGTCGTCGAAGCGGTGGAAGTCGATCGCGTAGCTGTAGGCCGTGATCAGATCCTGGATGTCGAGACGGTCCGACAACTCCTCGACGGAGTGGGTCATCGCTTGTCCCGCTGCCGCTCGGCGAACTCGGCGGCGTGTTTCTCGGTGCCGAGCCGGCGGCCGAGGACGGCGGACAACCCCGGGGCCAGACCGCTCAGATGCGACGCTGCCCGCAGGGTCAGCGGCGCGACGTTGACCTCGGCCCGGTCCCGTTCGATGGCCGAGACAACGGCGTCGGCGACCTGTTGCGGGGTCACGGTGCCGGCGCCGGGCGGCGGCGCGAGACCGGTGTCGGCGAACATGCCCGCGTCGCGGACGAAGCCGGGCTGGACGATCGAGACGCCGACCCCGGTCCCGTGCAGGTCCTGGCGGAGCCCGTGCGCCAGGCCCCGCACCCCGAACTTGGTCATGCTGTAGATGCCGGTGCCGACCGTCGCGGCCTTGCCCGACAGCGACCCGATGAACACGATGCGTCCGCGGCGCCGCTCGACCATCTCTAGCGCACAGCGCCGCGCCATGAGCGCCGGCGCCAGGATGTTCACGGCGACGGCCCGCTCGATCTGGTCGGGCGTGTAGTCCAGCACCGCACCGGACCCGGGCAGCGCGGCGTTGAGCACCAGCACGTCGATGCGGCCGGCCTCCGTCATCAGCCGCTCGACGTCCTCGGTGGCGCTCAGATCGGCCGCGATGGCGGTGGCCCCGAGCTCGGCCGCCAGCGGTTCGAGGATGTCGGTGCGCCGCCCGGTGAGCACGAGCTCAGCGCCCCGGGCGGCGAGAGCGCGCGCGATCGCAGCCCCGAGGCCGCCCGTCGCGCCGGTGACAAGCGCCCGCGCCCCGGCGATGTCGAATCGTTCAGCCATGCCCTGCTCCCTCGTCAGCACTCAGTCCGGCGACTGCGGCCAGCCGCGCCACATGCTCTCGCGGCGCTCCGAACAGCTGGGCGCTGCCGTGAGCCCGCTTGAAGTACAGGTGGGCGTCGTGCTCCCAGGTGATCGCGATGCCGCCGTGCAGCTGGATCGCCTCGCCCGCGATGGTCTGGAACGCCTCCGAGCAGAACGCTTTCGCGACGGACGGGTGCACCGCGCCATCGGCGGCGGCGTACGACGCCGACCGGGCCGCCTCCAGCAGGACGTGCAGGTCGGCCATCCGGTGCTTGAGCGCCTGGAAGCTGCCGATCGGCCGTCCGAACTGGTGCCGCACCTTGGTGTACTCGACCGTCATCTCCAGGATCCGGGCGGCGCCGCCGACCTGCTCGCCCGACAAGGCGACGACGGCGTTCTCGCGGGCCGCTTCTAGCGCCGCCGCCGCGTCGCCGTCCACCCGGGATCGGTCCGCGCTGCCAACGGTGACGGTCGCGAGGCGGCGGGTCGCGTCCATCGTCGGCGTGTGCGCCGTGGCGACCGCAGCGGGATCGACCTCGTAGGCGTTCATCCCGTCGACGACCAGCAGGATCTCGGCCGTGTCACCGTCGAGGACGTACCGCGCCGTCCCGTGGTCGTCGAGTTCGGCGACCGCGCCGACAGCGCCCGCGGCGATGCGGGGGAGCAGTCGCGCACAGGCGTCTTCGTCGCCGAGCGCGAGCAGGAACGACGCGGTCAGCACGGCCGAGCCGAGCATCGGGGACGGCGTGAGCATCCGACCGAGTTCCTCCAGCACCAGTTGCGTCTCCCGGCGCCCGGCCCCCACGCCGCCGAACCGCTCGGGGATGCCGAGCGCCGCGACGCCGATCTGCTCGCACAGCACCTGCCACAACTCCTCGTCGTGACCCTTCGGCATGTCGATCGCGCGCCGGACGGCCGAACTGTCCGACCGCTTCTCGAGTACCGAGCGGACGGAGTCGCGCAGCCCGCGCTGCTCGTCGCTCAGTGTCACCGGATCGCCTCCAGCACCCGGGCCCGGTGAAAGGCCTGGGTGCCCCACGCCGACGTGAGCGCGCGGACCTTCGTCAGCCACAGCGCGAGGTCGTACTCGGCGGTGTAACCGATGGCGCCGTGGACCTGCAGCGCCGCCCGGGCCGCCCGGTACGCGGCGTCCGTACACGCGACCTTCGCCGCCGACACGTCGCGCGCCGCGCCGGGGGTGCCGAGCGCGATCGCGGCGCCGAAGAGCAGCGGCCGGGCCAGCTCGAGACCGACCGCGGCATCGGCGAGCATGTGCTTCACGGCCTGGAACGAGCCGATCGGCTGGCCGAACTGCATCCGCTGTTTGGCGTAGCCGGTGGAGCGCTCGAGCAGAGCCGTTCCGGCACCGAGAATCTGCGCAGCCGTCGCCAGCGTGCCGAGTTCGAAGGCCGGCATCGGGTCGATCGTGCCGATGACGTTGCCGGTGCCGACCACGGCGAGCCGCCGCGCCGCGTCCACCGACTGGGCCGCCCCGGTCACCGTCGCGACGGCCAACGTCGTCCGGTCCACGACGTAGACGACGTCCGCCGCCGCGCCATCGAGTGCGAACGGCACGTTCGGCGGCATCGCGACGGTAGCCATCACCTCACCGGCGCCGATCGCGGCCAGCTGTCCCGCGTCCGATGTCGCCGCCAGCAGCGCGGGGAGCACGGCGACCGACTCGACGAACGGACCGGGCACCCCGGCTCGACCGAGCTGTTCGAACGCGAGGACGAGGTCGACGGGCGCGGCGCCGAACCCACCGTGCTCCGCGCCCAGGCCGAGCGCGAGGACGCCCTGCTCGGCGAGCCGGGACCAGAGCTTGCGGCCCGGAGCGGTGTCGCCGCGCGACCAGGCGCGGATGACGGACGGGGTGTCGGCGTCGGAGAGCAGCTCGGCGAGCGCGGCCGCGAACTGGCGTTGCTCCGGCGCGGGAGCGAACCTCATCGCGGTAACCCCAGGATCCGCTCGGCCACGACGTTGCGCTGAATCTCGTTCGTCCCGGCATAGATCGGTCCGGCGAGCGAGAACAGGTAGCCACTCATCCAGTCGCCGGCGAGTTCGGCCCTCGCGCCGAGCAGATCGAGCGCGGTCTCGTGCAGGGTCACGTCGAGCTCGGACCAGAACAGCTTGCCGATGCTCGACTCGGCGCCCAGCTCGCCACCGTCGTTCAGGCGCGTGACGGTGGCCCAGGTGTGCAGTTCGTACGCGCGGGCGCCGATCCAGGCGTCGACCACGCGGTCGGTCAACGCGCTGTCGTCGCATCCATCGGCCAGCGTGACCAGCCGGTCCGCGGCCGCGAGGAACCGTCCGGGCGAGCGCAGCGACAGCCCGCGCTCGTTCGATGCCGTCGACATGGCGACCTTCCAACCGTCGCCGACCCCGCCCAGGACGTCATGGTCGGGCACGAACACATCGTCGAGGAAGATCTCCGCGAAGCCCGGCTCGCCGTCGAGCTGCGGGATCCCGCGGACCGTCACCCCATCCGCGCTGAGGTCGAACAAGAAGTACGTCAGGCCGCGGTGCCGCTCGGCGTCCGGGTCGGTCCGGAACAGCCCGAAGCCACGGTCGGCGTACGTCGCCCGTGTCGACCACGTCTTCTGACCGGACAGCAACCAGCCCCCACCCACCTCCCCGACCCCTTCCACGCGCACGGCCCGGGACCTGATGCCGGCCAGGTCGCTGCCCGCCTCGGGTTCGGACCAGGCCTGCGCCCAGATCTCGTCGGCGCACGCCATCGCCGGCATGATGCGCTCGAGCTGCTCGGGCGTTCCGTGGGCGAACAGCGTCGGCGCGAGCAGAAAGATGCCGTTCTGACTGACCCGCAGCGGGGCGCCGGCGGCGAAGTACTCCTGCTCGAACACCACCCACTGCGTCAAGGACGCGTCCCGCCCGCCAAGCGCGTGCGGCCAGGACACCACCGAGAGCCGCGCGTCGGCGAGGGTGTGCTCCCACTGGCGGTGGGCCGCGAAACCCTCGGGCGTGTCCATGGACGGAAGCGCCGGCGACGGGACGTGCCCGCGCAGGAACGCCCGCACCTCGCTGCGGAACGCGCAGGTGTCGTCGTCGAGATCGAGGTCCACTAGCTGTCCGCGGGCATCGTCGGGCCGGCCGGCGGTTTTCCGGCGGAGGCCTTCATGCTCTTCGCGTCCATGCCGCCGAGCGAGTCGGCGCCGACCTCGGCGTTGTGCGCGTGCGCGAAGTGGTGCAGGCCGAACACGGAGTCCATGCCGTTGCGCATGCCCATCGCGTCCTCGCACTGGTTGACCGCGCGCTTGGTGAGGGCCAGCCCGAAGCGCGGCATCTCGGCGATCCGGCCGGCGATGGCGAGCGTCTCGGCCTCGAGGTCGTCGCGCGGGACGACGCGGTTGACCATGCCCCACTCGTACGCGCGCTCGGCGCTGAAGCGGTCGCCGGTGAAGAGGATCTCCTTGGCGGCGCGGGGACCGATGACCCACGGAT
>JAVHVH010000194.1:0-13496 GCA_032160665.1 Pseudonocardiales bacterium | reverse complement strand
CCTCGCGCTTTGCACCTTTCAGCTCCCCAAATCGGCCCGATTTGGGGAGCTGAAAGGTGCAAAGCGCGAGGGTCGATCTGGGGGGTGCGGGCCCGAGGGTCAGAGCCGGCCCGCGGCTTTGAGGTCGAGGTAGGCGTCGGCCACCTTCGACGCGAACACGTCCGTGGGGGCGTCGACCACGTGCGCGCCGAGCGCGCCGAGTTGCTCGACCACCGCCGCGCGGCGGGCGACGGTGAGTTCCGCCGCGGCCGCCGTGTAGACGTCCGCCGCATCCTCGCGCGCCGCGGCCAGCCGGGCCAACGCCGGATCCGACGCCGACGCGACGATCACCTCGTGGCGGGCGGCCAGCGTCCGCGCCGCCGGCAGCAGCCCGGTGTCGGCCGCCGTGTCGAGAGCACTGAACAACACCACCAGCGAGCGCTTGGAGACCTGCCGCAGGACCTCGGCGGCGAGCAGTTGCGGGTCGGTCTCGACGAGGGCCGGTTCGAGCGGCGCGAGGGCTCCGACCAGCCGCGGAAGCACGTCGCGTCCGGACGCCAGCCCCAGCCGGGCCCGGACCCGGGTGTCGGCCGCGATCAACGCCACCCGGTCGCCGGCCCGGGCGGCGAGCGCACCGAGCAGCAAGGAGGCGTCGAGCGCTGCGTCCAAGCGCGGCTCGTCACCGAGGCGGGCCGCGGACGACCGTCCGGTGTCGATGGCCAACACGATGTGCCGGTCCCGTTCCGGGCGCCACGTGCGCACCACGAGATCACGGGAACGCGCAGTCGCCCGCCAGTCGATCGCGCGGACGTCGTCGCCGATGACGTAGGTGCGCAGCGAATCGAACTCGGTGCCCTGACCGCGCTGGCGCACCAGCGTCGCGCCGTCGATCTGGCGCAGCCGGGACAGCTTCTCGGGCAGGAATCGCCGCGATGCGAAGGCGGGCAGCACCTGCACCGTCCCGGGCGCCGTGAGCTGACGCTGGCGGGCGGCCAGCCCCAGCGGGCCGTGGGAGCGGACGGTCACCCGTCCGCTGCGCCGTTCGCCGCGGCGCGTCGGCCGCAGAACCGTGACCACGCGGCGCCGCTCGTGCGGCGGCACGATCACGCGCTGGCTGCGCGGTGCCGCTCCCGCCGACGGCACCCAGGCATCGCGGACCAGGGCGCGGAGCGGCCGGCGGCCGGCATTGGCGATCGTCAGCACGGTCTCGCCCTGCTCGGTGAGCCGCACGGGGGTGCTGATGGCACGGTCCAGCCGCAGGTCGGCGATCCGCCCGGCGAGCGCGACGTCGGCCAGCGCGGCCAACGCCAGCACGCCGGCGTAGACGAGCATCGCCGGAGCCGACCAGGCGGCGAGCAGCAGCCCCAACGCCGCCAGCGCGACCAGCCGCCCGGTGAGGACCATCAGCGCGGAACCGGCACCGAGGCCAGGACGGTCTCCAGCACGCCGTCGACCGAGACGCCTTCGAGTTCGGCCTCGGGACGGAGCTGGATGCGGTGCCGGAAGGTCGGGCGCGCGAGCGACTGGACGTCGTCGGGGGTCACGAACTCCCGACCGGCCAGCCACGCCCAGGCGCGCGCGGTGGCAAGCAGCGCCGTCGCGCCGCGGGGCGACACGCCCAACGCCGCAGACGGGGCGGCGCGGGTGGCGCGGGCGAGTTCGACGATGTAGCCGATGATGGCGGGGTCGATGCGCACGCCTCGGACGGCCTGACTCGCAGCCCGCAGGTCGGCCGCAGCGGCTACGGCACCGATTCCGGCCGCGGCGAGGTCACGCGGGTCGAAGCCGGCGGCATGGGCGGCGAGCACTCGCGTCTCGGTGTCGCGGTCCGGCAGCGGCATGGTGACCTTCAGTAGGAAGCGGTCCAGCTGGGCCTCGGGCAGCGGGTACGTGCCCTCGTACTCCACCGGATTCTGCGTCGCGATCACGCAGAACGGATCAGGTAGTGCGTGAGGCGCGCCGTCCACCGACACCTGCCGCTCCTCCATCGCCTCGAGCAGCGCGGACTGGGTCTTCGGCGGCGTCCGGTTGATCTCGTCGGCGAGCAGCAGGTTGGTGAAGACCGGGCCCTCGCGGAAGACGAAGTTGCTCGTCCCGGTGTCGTAGATCAGCGAACCCGTGACGTCACCGGGCATGAGGTCGGCGGTGAACTGGATCCGCGTCGTCTTGAGGTCGAGGGCGGCAGCCAGCGCGCGGACGAGCAGGGTCTTGGCCACGCCCGGGACTCCCTCGATGAGGACGTGGCCGCGGCACAGCAGGCCGATCAGCAGCCCGGTGACCGCGGCGTCCTGCCCGACCACCGCCTTGCCGACCTCGGCGCGCAGCCGTATCAGTCCGTCCCGCGGGCTTGTCACTGATGTGTCCTTTCGTTGCGGGCGCCGCTCGCTGCGGCCTCCAGATGATCCAGGTCGTGCGCCAACCTCATCAGCGCGGCGTCGTCGGCCGGCGGTGGACCAGCCAGGATGCCGGCCGTCTCAGCCGGGCTGCGGCCGACGACGGGGGCGACAGCGACCGCGACTTGGTCAGCCGGGGCGCCCCGCGGCAGGCCGAGGCGGGCGGCCAGTCGTACCGACGTCGCGTGCCGGAGGGCCGCCGCGGCGCGATCGCGAGCGCCCGCGCGGGCGTAGAGCCGGCCGTGTCCCTCGACCAGCTCGGCCGACCGTACGACCACAGGCAGCGGCTCGGTCACGACCCCGCCGAGCCGCCGTGCGCGCCACAACACGATCAGCACGCCGAGGGCGATCAGCCAGCCGAACGCGCGGTACGCACTGTCGGGGAACAACGCCCACAGCGAGGCTGGCCCGGGTCCTTCGGTGTCGCCCCCGGGGAGGAGCCACACGACCGAGTGGACGCGCCGGCTGTCGGTAATGGCGTTGATGTCGAGGGCGGCGACTCCCGGCTCGGCGAGGTGGTCGTTCTGCAGGGCCTCCGCCGAGCCGAGAATGACGAGCCGGGGCGCGACGAGCAGGACGCCGCCGAAGCAGCTGGTCGCCCCGCTGGCGCCGGGGTCGTACGCGCGCGCGTCCCCGGGCAGCGAGATCGGGCCCGTCGCCGCAGCGCCCGGCTCCGCGCAGTCCGGGAACGTGACGAACGCCGGGTCGGCCTTCGGGGTGATCTGCGGCGACGCCGCCGCCACCGCGCGGGTATCGGGACGGACGAGGACCACCCGGGCGGCAACGCCCGCCAGCCGCCGCAACTGGTCGCTGGAGTAGTCGTCCGGTGCGGTGACGACGACCGTCGCCGGGCCGGTTCCGCCCTGCATCGCGGTATCGAGGCTTGTCGTCGTCAACACCGGGGTGCCGTAGTCGTGGAGCAGCCGAGCCAGCGCCTTGCTGCCGTCCTTGTGTGCGGACGCCGGGTCGAGCGGCCGACCGGGGTGGTCGGACAACGTCGCGACCAGAACGGCGCCGACGATCACGAAACCGGCCAGGGCGAGCCAGTACCGCGTCCGCTGCCAGAACGGCCGGACCAGGCCGTCGGGCGCGATCTCGGGCGCCGGTGACGTCACCACGGCACAGCGATCCCGGCCGGCGCGGCCGCGCTGCCCGCCACCCGGGCCGTCGCGACCCCGTCCGCCGCCGCGCGAGCGACGGCTACGTCCGTGTCACGGGCCTCGCGCCCGCCGAACCACACCTCGTCGAACGCAGTCGTCGCGGCGTGCAGATCAGCGGCGACGGCGGGCAGCAGCGGGCCGGCCTCGCGGGCCGTGGCGGCGCCCGTCCGACCGGGACGCGGCGGCAGCACGCCGCGTTCCTCGATGCTGGCGACGGTGGCCCGCAGCCACTCGCGCACGGCCTCGGCCCGGCGTCCCTCGGCGGTGAGCTGTTCAGCGATGCGGCGGTGGTCCCGAGCCGCCACTGGGGCCAGCGGGTCGAGGTCCTCGCTGGCGTTGCGGACGTGCCGGGTCGGCGCACCGGCACGCACGGCGAAGATCACGATGACGGCCAGCACGATGAGAAGCACGACGAGCAGGGCGTGCGCGCCGCCCCCTCCCGTGAACAGCGCGCCGATCTGCCGGCCCACCCAATGCAGGAAGCGGCTGACCAGACCGGGGTCGTCGCGGTGGTACTCACGGTGGCGTAGCTCGGCCCGCGCCGCCTCGCGCGCGGCTGCTCCACCCACCGGGTCGGGCGGCGCGCCGGCGATCACCACGCGGTGACCGCCGGTCGCTGGGCCGACCCGACCGGAGGAGCGGGAGGCAGGGCCATGACGATGTCCATGCCCTCCTTGCGCATGCGCAGGTCGGTGTAGATCAGCACGTCGATGGCCGCGGCGATCGGTCCCAGGACGATGCCGCCCAACAGTGTCCCGATGGCGGTGATCGTGACGTAGAGCGTCGGCGACGAGACGCCGTTCGCGGTGTCGAGCGGATTCGCGTGCGTGATCAGGTCGGCCAGCACCTCGAAGGGCAGGCTGATGAATAGCCCGAGTACGGACGTCAGCACCCAGCCGAGGGCGCGGATTCCCCACGTGCGCCAGAAGCGCCCCTCGACGAGTTGCCACGACCGGCGCAAGGCCCCGACTACACCCGTTCGTTCCAGGACGAGCGCCGGCGCGGCGACCGCCCACATGCCCCACAGCCACACGCCGCCCACGACGAACAGGGCGAGGCCCACGCCCTCGGCGACCGTGATGACAACGCCGAGCACGAGAAGGCCGAACGCGGTGCGTCCTACCGCCGAGAGCGCGGCGCGGGCGGTGAGCCGACGGCCGACCAGGTGCCCGCTGAACACCGGCGCGAGCATCCCGGTGAGCAGTGTGCCGGCGGCGATGGAGATGAGCAGGCTGCCCAGCAGGAGCAGGGTGGCGGCGTCCTTCGAATTCACGGCCGCGAGCTGGATCAGGGCATCGAGTCCGGCCCGCACGATGGCGAAGGGAACCGCGATAGCCAGGACGGTGCGCGCGTTTGCCCAGACCGCCCGGACGGCTCCGTCGAGGATCTCGGCGGTGCCGAGCGGGCGCAACGGAACGGTGCTCGTCCGCGATTGCGTCATGTCACCTCCCGCGTAGTGCCGGTCCTTGATCGCTCCCATCTTGCAGGCTCGGGCGCGACGCCGCTTCGTCGATGCCCCAGATCCCAACGCCCACAGGTCAGGAGTGACACGATGGACGCGTGAAACCCCGCGTTCTGGTGGTCGACGACGACTCCGCGCTGGCCGAGATGCTCGGCATCGTCCTGCGCACCGATCAGTTCGAGCCGGCGTTCGTCGCCGACGGTGCGCGCGCGCTTCAGGCGTTCCGCGAGACGAAGCCGGACATCGTGCTGCTCGACCTCATGCTTCCGGGGATGTCCGGCATCGACGTGTGCCGTGCGATCCGGGCCGAGAGCGGCACGCCGATCATCATGCTGACCGCGAAGACCGACACCGTCGACATCGTGCTCGGCCTCGAGTCCGGCGCGGACGACTACGTCGTGAAGCCGTTCAAGCCGAAAGAACTCGTCGCCCGGATGCGGGCTCGACTGCGCCATCACGAGGATATCGCCAGCGAGACCCTCGCTATTGGGCCGGCCGATTCACCGGTCGAGATCGACGTCCAAGCACACCAGGTTTCGCGGGGCGGTACCGCGATCGCGCTGACGCCGTTGGAGTTCGACCTGCTTGTGGCCCTGGCCCGCAAGCCCCGCCAAGTGTTCACCCGCGAGGTCCTGCTCGAGCAGGTGTGGGGGTACCGGCATGCCGCTGACACGCGGCTCGTGAACGTCCACGTCCAGCGGCTCCGCGCCAAGGTCGAACGCGACCCCGAGCGTCCAGAGGTGGTGCTCACCGTCCGCGGCGTCGGATACAAAGCCGGGCCACCGTGAGCCGCGCTTGAGCGCCCCGGAGCGTCCTACCGGGTGGGCTGTGGCGGCCCGTAGCGGCGCGCATTGGATCCGCGTCGCGGGAGAGCGTCTCGGACACCTGGCCCAGCACTCGAACGACGCCTGGCGCCGGTCGCTGCAGCTGCGCGTCGGTGCGACGACGGTCGCGGTCGCGGGCGTCGTCGTCCTCGTCATCGGGATCTTCCTCGTCGACAAGGTGTCCGGCGGCGTGCTGCGCGCCAAACGCGACGCCGCCATCAACCAGGCCAAGATCGGCCTGCCGACCGCGAGCGCGATCCTGCAGACCACCGATGCAGGAGTCGTGCGTGACCTCACCGAAGCGCGGCAATCGTTCTCGGCGAGTCTGACCGCAGGAGGCGCGACCGCCGGCACGTTCAGCACGGTCATCCAGTCGACCGCAAGCGGATTCAGCGACGAACCGAACGCCCCGACGATCCCGCAGGCGCTCCGCCGGGTCGTCCAGCGCGGCAACCTCGCCGTGCAGTACGCGCCCGTCCCGATCGCCCCGAACTCGAAGACCCTCGCCAAGGGCTTGATCGTCGGCGAACCGGTACGAGCAAGTACCGGGCTGTTCGAGGTCTATTACCTGTTCCCGTTGACCGCCGAGGAGCAGACGATCGCGCTGATCCAGCGCACCGTGATCGTCGCCGGGCTCGCGCTGGTGATCCTGCTGCTCGGCATCGCCTTGCTCGTGACCCGCCAGGTGGTGAAGCCGGTGCGCGTAGCGGCCGAAACGGCATCCCGCTTGGCCGCCGGCGACCTGTCCAAACGCATCAAGGTCAGCGGCACGGACGACATCGCCCGCCTGGGGCGGTCGTTCAACGAGATGGCCGACAGCCTGCAGCGCCAGATCCGTCGCTTGGAGGGCCTTTCGCGGCTACAGCGCCGCTTCACGAGCGACGTCTCCCACGAGCTACGTACGCCGCTGACCACGATCCGGATGGCGGCCGAGTACCTGCATGGCAGCCGTGACGAGTTCTCCCCGGAACTGTCCCGGGCGGCCGAGCTGTTGCATGCCGAGTTGGATCGCTTCGAGAGTCTGCTCGCCGATCTGCTCGAGATCTCGCGTTACGACGCCGGCGTCGCGCACCTCGAATCCGAGCCGGCCGACATTCGCGTCGTCATTGCGGCGATGGTCGAGGGCAACCGGGTTCTCGCCGAGCGGCATGGCAGCGAGCTCATCTTCGACGGACCGGACGTGCCCGTCACCGTCGACATGGACTCGCGCAGGGTCGAGCGGATCCTGCGTAACCTCGTCGGTAACGCGCTCGACCATGGCGAGGGAAAACCCGTGGTGATCACCGTCGGCTTCGACGACGACGCGGTCGCGATCACCGTTCGCGATCACGGCGTGGGGCTGCGACCGGGTCAGGCTGGTCTGGTGTTCAACCGCTTCTGGCGCGGTGACCCATCCCGCAGCCGGCTCACCGGCGGGACCGGTCTCGGACTCGCGATCTCGCTCGAGGACGCCCGGCTGCACGACGGGTGGCTGCAGGCGTGGGGGGCGCCCGGGCGGGGTGCGCAATTCCGGCTTACCCTGCCCCGCCGGGCCGGACACACGCTGATGCAGTCGCCGCTGCCCCTGGATCCCGACGACGCCGATGACGACGCGGAGGACGAGGGATGAGCCGTCGCGCTGCGCTGTTTCTGGCCGCGCTCGCGATGCTGCTGGCCGGATGCACCGGAGTCCCCTCGTCCTCGGCGCCCCAGACGGTCGAGCCGATCCAGGTCGGCGACGGCGGCGGCGGGCAGGCCCAGCCACCGCGGGGGGCCGGACCGCGGACGATGGTCGCCTTGTTTCTCGAGGCGAACGCGGCCGCCTCGGTCAATCACGCGTCGGCTCGGGCCTACCTGACTCGGCAGGCCCGAAACCGGTGGTCGGATCAGACCGCGACCATCGTCACCGACCAGACCCTCGGTACCTACGACGCGAAGAAGGGCACGCTCACCGTCACCGGCCGGGTCGAGGGGACGCTGAGCGCCGCTGGCACCTACACGCCGTTGATCGGCAGCGGGGGGGCCAAGGTTCCCTTCGTGTATCGGGTGACCAAGGTCAGTGGCGAGTACCGCATCGATCCGCAGCGCAACGGCCTGTTGATCACCGACGCGCAGTTCAAGGAGTCCTACCAGGAGCACGTCCTGTACTTCTACGACCTGTCCGAGCGGTACCTCGTGCCGGACGTGCGCTGGAACTCGCTACCGCCGACCGAGCGCCAGCCCATCGCGACCCTGCTTGCCAGCGAGCTCGTCAACGGGCCGCGTCCGGAACTGCAGAACGTCGTCACCACGAGCACATTGCCGGCCCAGGCCGATGCGCGCGGCGTCACCGTCAAGCTCGGCTCGCCCACCGAGGTCGAGATTCCGGGCAGCAGCCAGCTGGATCCCGACGTCCGCGACCGACTCGCGGCGCAGATCGCGCAGACGCTGGACGGACCGCTCTCCGGCGGCACGGTCTCGATCACCGACGGCGGGACGCCGGTGACCATCCCCAGCACGGGCGGCACGATCTTCAGCGCGTCGACCTTCGCGGGCGCGACCGGCCCCCCGACGCCGCCCTCCAACGTCTACTACCTGTTGGGCGGAAGGGTGATCGACGAGGGCGGCAAGCCGCTCAGCGGACCGCTGGGCGACGGCAGCTACTTCTTGAACTCGATCGCGATGGCGCGCCCCCCCGGCATCGGCAGCCTGGCCGTCGCCGCCGTCCAAGGCAGCGGCGCCAACGCGCGACTGTACGTCGGAACGCAGGCCGGCGGGCTGCGCGCGACCACGGTCCGCGGAACGCTCTCGCGTCCGGCGTGGGCGCCCGGCCGCGCCGAGATCTGGATCGGCGCCGGCTCGGCCGTCAAGCTCGTCACGACCAACGGGCGGACCAGCCTGGTCCGCACCGTCGCCATTTCCCCGACGGTGGGCGGTGGCCGCATCGTCGCGCTCCGGCTGAGTCCCGACGGATCGCGCATCGCTCTCGTCGTCTCGGGCGCCAGTCCCGGATCCGCGCAACTCTACGTGGGCTCGGTCGTGCGAGGGGCCGGGCAGGTATACGTCTCCGCGCTCACACCCATCAGCCCAGCGAGCGTCGTCATCACTGATGTGGGGTGGAACAGCCCCTTAAAGCTGTTCGCGATCGGCTACCTTGCCGGCTCGCAGGACGCCCGGATCTTCAGCATGGGCGTCGACGGCTCCGCCTGGACATCGAGCGGCATCGGGACGCTGCCTGCGCCTCCCGACAGCCTGACCGTCACGACCTACGGCTTGTGGGTGTCGTCCGACGGCAACGTGTGGACGCAGAGCGGAAACGCCTGGGTCAGCCCGGGCGCCAGCGGGCAGACGCCGGGCGTCAATCCGGTGTACCTCGGCTAGCATGTCGGTCGCTGAGACGGCGGTTTTCCACCGGACGAACCCAGATCCGCCCGTTGTCCACAGGTCGGCGTGCCGTCGCGCGGCAGGTCCGCACCGGTCGGCAAGGTAGCCGCATGCCGCCGCTGTCCGCGCTTCTCGATCTGGTGCTTCCCACCCGCTGCGTCGGGTGTGGGAGCCCCATCGCCGCCCTGTGCCCGCTGTGCATGCCTGCGGGCGAACTGGTGCGGGTCGGTAGCGTGCCGCCCACGGTCGCGGCGGCGCCCTACGCTGACGCGGTGCGGGCCGCGCTGATCGCGTACAAGGAGCGCGGCCGCCGCGACCTCGCCCGGCCACTCGGCGCCCTGCTCGCCCGCGCCGTGCTCGGCGCGCTGGGCGGATTCGACGCCGAACGCGCGCCGCCTCGGCGCACCGTGCTCGTGCCGGTCCCCTCGGCCCACGCCGTCGCCGCCGCTCGCGGGGGTGATCACGTGGCGCGCCTCGCGCGCCGGGTCGCACCGTCCACCGGGCTCCGGCCGGCACTCGACGTTCTGGTTCTGACGCGGGCGGTCCGCGACTCGGCCGGTCTCGGGTCGGCCGAGCGGCGGGCCAATCTGAGCGGCGCAATGGTCGCCCGACTGCCGCCTGCGGGTTCGGCGGCGGTGCTCGTCGACGACATCGTGACGACCGGCGCCACCCTCGGTGAGGCGCGGCGGGCACTAGTCTCGGCCGGCTGGCCCGTCGTCGGCGCGGCTGTGGTTGCGGCGACTCCGCGGCAGCTCGGCGCGTCGCCGCCCCCATTGGCAGTCCCCACGTCGGCGGTCTAGCGTGGGGATGACCTAGCCGGAGAAGGCGTTATCTCGGTCCAGGCACGGGCCCCGAGAACTCCCGTGCAGCGGCCGTCTCGCCGGGAGCATGGTGGAGGTCGCATGGACACTGTCGCGGGCATGGAGATCGTCGTCCGAGGCCGCAACGTCGTCATTCCCGATCACTATCGCCAGCACGTGGCCGAAAAGCTCGGAAAGCTCGAACGTTACGACCATAAGATCATCCGAACCGACGTCGAACTCCAACACGAGAAGAACCCGCGACAGAATGGCAGCTGCCAGCACGTCGAGATCACCTGCCGTACCCGCGGTCCGGTCGTCCGCAGCGAGGCCTGTGCCGAGGACTTCTACAAGGCACTCGATCTCGCCGCCGACCGCCTCGAGCGGCGCTTCCGGCAAGCGGCCGATCGCCGACGGATTCACCACGGCCGGCGCACTCCGCGCTCGGTCGCCGAGGTCACCGCCGGACTGTCCAACGGGCTGGCCGACAGTGCGTCCACCGAGCTGGACGACGACGCTGCACCCGAGGGTCCCGGTCGGGTCGTCCGCGAGAAGGTCCACGCCGCGATCCCGATGTCAGTGGATCAGGCGCTGTTCGAGATGGAACTCGTCGGGCACGATTTCTTCCTGTTCAGCGACGCCGATACCGGGCACCCGAGCGTCGTGTACCGGCGCCACGCCTACGACTACGGCCTGATCCGGCTCGCGAACTAACGGCGGAGCGCCCCTTCGGTCAGCCGTACTTGGGGTTGACCAGGGTGAAGCGCACCTCGTCGCTGAACGTCCCGTCCGGGTTGCGCAGCCGTGCCCGGCGGGTCCCGTCGGGCACGAACCCAGCCGAGAAGGCGGCCCGCTGCGAAGGCGCGTTCGCCGCCTTCGCCCCCAGCTCCAGACGGGCGAAGTCGGCCGTCTCGAACGCCCACGGCACCAGCAATCTGAGCGCCCGCGCCGTATAGCCGCGCCCACGAAACTCGGGATGCACGACATACCCGATCCCGCCGATCTGCGGCGGGCCGGCCTTGCGCAGGTTGAGCACGCCGGCAACCCGGCCGCTGGACACGTCGACCATCGAGAAGGTTGCGATGCCACCCACGAGCCATTCGAGCCCGGCCCACAGAGCGGTCCGTCTGGTGTGCTGCGGGGTATGCGGCTCGCCAGTGAAGCCCCAGCGCACGGTCTCCCGGTCGTCGGTGTCGGCCAGCGCCTGCGCGTCGTCGGGCTCCATGACGCGCAGGGTGAGCACGCCATCGGTCAGGCCACCCGGTGGCAGCGGCGCGAACGCGTGCGGCACTCGGTCGCCGGAATCATCGGGCAGCCGGGCGAACCGGGCGAGATCGCCATATCGCGCTGGGACGATCCCGCCGCCGCCGGTGACCCCGTCGCGGGAGACCCCCTCGAAGGCGAATCCGGCGGCCAGCGCCGCCCGGACCGACGCCAGATTGCGCACGTCGCACGCCACCCGCACCCGGCGCAGGCCCAGAGCGAAGCCGAAATCGGCGAGCACCCGGGTGACCTCCGTGGCATAGCCCTGCCCGCGCGTGTCCGGCGCGATCCAGTACCCGATCTCGGGATCGCCGGTCAGGCGGAGCGAGGCCGACCCGACGACTCGACCCGATTCCTTCTCCACGACCGCGGACCCCAGACCGGTGCCATCCCCACGCCCTTCGTGGCCCAGCTCGGTGACGAACTGGACGGCCGCGGCGCGCGGGTACGGGTCGGGGAGGGCCAGGAATTGCGACATCGAGGTGTCCTGCATGACGTCGTGGACCCGATCGGCGTCCTCAAGGCACCAGCGCCGCAGCAGGACTCGATCACCAGCCAGCCGCAGGTCGTCGAGTTCGACGCCGCGGAATTGCCCCATATGGTCAGCTTGCCAGAGCGACACGGCGCCGATGTGAGCTGTCGGTGGCGCTACTGGAACGGCCCGTACCATGGCCTGCGTGGTTCTTGCCAAGCTTCTGCGCGCCGGGGAACAGAAACAGGTCCGCCGGCTCTCCGCCATCGCCAGTCACATCGAAACCCTGGAGGACGACTACGTCGATTTGACCGACGCCGAACTCCGGGCGCTCACCGACACGTTCAAAGAACGCCTCGGTGACGGCGAGACGCTCGACGACATCCTGCCGGAGGCGTTCGCCGTCGTCCGCGAGGCCGCGCGGCGCACGCTGGGCCAGTTCCACTACAAGGTCCAGCTGATGGGCGGGACGGCGCTGCACCTCGGCAACATCGCCGAGATGAAGACCGGTGAGGGCAAGACTCTCGTCTCAACGCTCCCGGTGTATCTCAACGCGCTCGCCGGCGATGGCGTGCACGTCGTCACAACCAACGATTACCTGGCCGCCCGCGACGCCGACTGGATGGGACGTGTCCACCGGTTCCTCGGCCTCTCGGTCGGCAAGATCCTCAATGACCTGCCGCCGGAGAAGCGCCGCGCGTCCTACGCCTGCGACATCACCTACGGCACGAACAACGAGTTCGGGTTCGACTATCTGCGCGACAACATGGCGTGGTCGCTCGAGGACCTCGTCCAGCGCGGGCATCACTACGCCGTCGTCGACGAGGTCGACTCGATCCTGATCGACGAGGCCCGGACGCCTCTGATCATCAGCGGGCCGGCCGAGGAGAACCAGCGCTGGTACCTCGAGTTCGCACGCATCTCGCCGCGGATGAAGAAGGACGTCCATTACGAGGTCGAAGAGGGCAAGCGCACCGTCGCCGTCACCGAAGAGGGCGTCGCGTTCGTCGAGGACCAGCTGGGCATCGACAACCTCTACGAGGCCGCGAACACGCCGTTGGTCGGCTACCTGAACAACTCCCTGAAGGCGAAGGAGCTGTTCAAGCGCGACCGCGACTACATCGTCAACGACGGAAATGTGATGATCGTCGACGAGTTCACCGGCCGCGTGCTGCAGGGCCGGCGTTACAACGAAGGCATGCACCAGGCCATCGAGGCCAAGGAAGGCGTGCAGATCCAGCAAGAAAACCAGACGCTGGCGACGATCACGCTGCAGAACTACTTCCGCCTGTACAACAAGCTCGCCGGCATGACCGGTACGGCGCAGACCGAGGCCGCCGAACTGAACCAGATCTACAAGCTCGGCGTGGTCCCGATCCCGACGAACATGCCGATGATCCGCGACGACGAGACCGACCTGATCTACAAGAGCGAGGACGCCAAGTTCGCTGCCGTCATCGACGACATCGCCGAGCGGCACGAAGAGGGCCAGCCGGTACTCGTCGGTACCGCCAGCGTTGCCAAGTCCGAGCGGCTTGCGTCGTTGCTGCTGCGCAAGGGCATTCCGCACGAGGTACTCAACGCCAAGCAGCACGCACGGGAAGCGGCGATCATCGCCAACGCAGGTCGCAAGGGCGCCGTCACCATCGCCACCAACATGGCCGGGCGCGGCGTGGACATCCTCCTGGGCGGCAACCCGGCCGGGCTCGCGGACGACTTCCTGAGCGAGCAGGGCGTGGATCGCACGACCGCCACACCAGAACAGATTCAGGCTGCCGTCCAGCGGGCCCGCGATCTCTGT
>JAVHVH010000161.1:0-8105 GCA_032160665.1 Pseudonocardiales bacterium | reverse complement strand
ACAGGCAAAGACCGGACCAGCCCGAAACAGTAAGCCGGACACCGCGACCCGGCCGAGAACCCAAACTCCTCTTCGCCGCGACTTTGAGAAAACCCAATCAAGAACGAAACAGAAAGCCGAAAACGAGAACCAGTCGAGAAACGAGAACCAGTCGAGAAACGAGACCCAGCCCAGTCCCACCCACCGGCGCGCTCACCGGCAACGCCCAAGACCCCCCGACCACTCCTACCGCCTCTACCCCACCGCATGAACCTGACGCCGAAGGACCACGGCCGGAACCACTAGCCCTGCTCCGCCGCCACGGCCTCGATGAGGTTGCCGTCCGGATCGCGCACGATCGCGTTGAACTCGCCGCGCCGGTAGACCGTCCAGCGCCGCGGCGCTGAGTGCGGCGCACCTCCGGATGCCACGGCCCGCTGGAAGAACGTCGCGACCTGGGCTTGAGAGTCGGCCTGAAAGCGGACGTGCACACCGGCCGTGGTCACCGCGCCCGAGACCAACCAGATGGCTCGGTGGCCATCCGGGGCGCCCCACGCCGCGGCCTCGACCTCGGCGTCTGCCTCCTCTTCGTCGACGAGCTCATCGAGCCGGACCAGGCCCAGCGCTGCCAGTGCCGCGTCGTAGAACGCGAGGCTCGCGGCGAAGTCCGACGCGGTGATCGTCACCTGATCGAGCGCGCTCATCCCAGGTCCTCGCTGCGCTCGGAGAGCGGCTTCGTCGGCGCTGTGCCTCGGTTCGCTCCGCAAGCGTCGCTCACTCGCCATGCCTCCCGTCCGGCAATACTTGCCCGGTGACCGTCCCCGCCCAGCAGCCACCGACGGCCCTCACGATCGCAGGCTCGGACTCCGGGGGTGGCGCCGGGGCACAGGCCGACCTGAAGACGTTTCTCGCCTGCCGAGTGCACGGGATGTCGGCCATCACGGCCGTCACCGTGCAGAACTCCCTCGGCGTGACCGGGTTCTACGAACTCCCGCCGCATGCCGTGGCCGAGCAGATCGAGTCCGTGGCAACAGACATCGGCATCGGCGCGGCCAAAACCGGCATGCTCGCGTCGGCGCAGATCATGGCCGCCGTCGCCGAGGTCGTCAGCCGGCTCGCGATCACACCGTTCGTCGTCGATCCGGTGGCCGCCTCGCAGCACGGTGACCCGCTGCTGCGTCCGGACGCCATCGAAGCGCTGCGCTCGACGATCGTGCCCCTGGCGACCCTCGTCACGCCGAACCTGGGCGAGGTCCGGCTGCTCACCGGCATCGACGTGCACACGCGCGCAGACATGGACGAGGCCGCCCGGGCGCTGCATGCGCTCGGGCCGACGTGGGTCCTCGTGAAGGGCGGGCACTTGCCCGGCGGCGACGCGGTCGACGTCCTGTACGACGGGTCGACCTTCGAGGAACTGTCCTCGCCCCGGTACGACACCGCGCACACGCACGGCTCGGGCGACACGCTGGCCGCGGCGATCACTGCCGCGCTGGCTCGAGGCGTCCCGATGCCTGAGGCGGTGCGCGAGGGCAAGGCGTTCATCAGCGGGGCCGTCGCCGCCTCGTTCCCCCTCGGCCAAGGCCTGGGCCCGGTCGGGCACTTCTGGCGGGTGCGGGAGTGGCCGGAGGACGCGTCGTGAGCGTGGAACGGCTGGAGTTGGTCTCCTGGCGACGAGCGACGGCGGCGCTGTACGCACGAGTCCGGGCCAGCGCGAATCCCGCCGACGGCCACGCCGTGTGGCGCGCCGGTCGCGACGAGCTGTTCCGGTCGCACCCGCAGTCGCCCCTGCCGGCCGACGACCCGCTTCGCACGACCGGCCTGCCCTATTGGCCATACGACCCGGCCCGGCGTTTCACCTGCTCGCTCCTCGAAACCGCACCCGCCGAACTGGGCGTGCCGACCTCGACGGACGGCACGATCCACATGCACCGCATCGGGTCCGTCCGCCTACCAGCGCCGGTCAACGCGACACTCGACGTGTGGTGGCTGGACCAGTACGCCGGTGGGCTGTTCCTGCCGTTGCGCGACGGCACCGCGGGACGCGAGTCATACGGCGGCGGTCGCTACCTCCTCGACACCGCGAAGAGTGCCGACCTGGGCGGGGACGGCGACACGATCGTCGTCGACCTGAACTTCGCCTATCACCCGTCCTGCCGCTACAACCCCCGGTGGGAGTGCCCGCTCGCACCGGATGGCAACCGCATCGACGCCGCCATACGAGCAGGCGAGCGGCTCTAACCGCCCAGCTCGAACAGGCAGAAGGGGTGGCCGACGGGATCGAGGTAGACCCGCACGGCGTCCTGCGGCTGGAACTCGGCGATGGTCGCGCCGCACTCCTCCGCGTGCGCGCAGGCCGCCGGGAGGTCGTCGACGAGCAGATCGAGATGCAGCTGCATCTGTTGGTGCTCGGGATCTGACGGCCAGACGGGCGGGACGTAGTTCGGCTCGCTCTGGAACGAGATTCCGCTGTCCGCGTCCTCGGTCGGAACGATCTTGTACCACCCCGGCTCGTCGTACCTCACCGGCCAGCCCGTCAGTCGCTGGTAGAAGCCGCCGAGTTGCTGGGCATCCGGCGCATCGAGAACGACACCGACAAGATCGAAGGTGGGCACATCTCCAGCTTTCGAGGCCCGGACGACCAGGTCAAGCCCAGGCGGCGAGTCGAGACGCGAACGCGGCGGCCGCCGCGCCCGGATCCTCGGCCTCGGTGATCGCGCGGACGACGACCGCGCGGCGGGCGCCGCAGGCCAGCACCTCGTCGAGCCGGGCGAGGGTCTCGATGCCGCCGATCGCGAACCACGGACGCTCGTCCTGATGCGCGGCCGCATGCGCGAGGAGGCCCAGACCCGCCGCCGGGCGCCCCGGCTTCGTCGGGGTCGTCCAGGTCGGCCCACAGCAGTAGTACGCAACGCCCGGCTCGACGCGGGCGGCGTCGGTCTGAGCCGGTGAGTGCGTCGAGCGTCCGATCAGAACGTTCTCCCCCACAATCTGACGCGCGATCGGCACGGGGAGGTCGTCCTGGCCCAGATGCAGGATCGGCGCACCGACCGCCTTGGCGATGTCGGCGCGGTCGTTGGCCGCCCACAGTGCGCCATGCCGCTCGGCTGCTTCGGCGAAGACCTCGAGCACGCGGATCTCTTGACGCGCCTCGAGCCCCTTCTCGCGGAGCTGGACGACGTCGACGCCGTTGGCCAGCACTGCCTCGAGGAAGTCCGCGAGGTCGCCTTGCCGGAAACGCGAATCAACGCAGAGGTAGAGCCGGGCGGCACGCAGATCGGGCACACCGCGAGCGTAGGGTGGGCGCTGCACGGGAGTCCGCCGCGGGGCGGGCTGAGAGGGCCGACAGGCCGACCGTAGAACCTGATCCGGGTCATACCGGCGTAAGGGAGCAATGCCAGCACGCGACGTTGTCGTCATCGGCGCGGGTGCCATCGGCACCGGCGTCGCGTGGCGCTGCGCTCAGCGTGGCTTGTCGGTCACCCTTGTCGATGCCGCACCGGACCGGGGTGCCTGGATGACCGCGGCCGGGATGCTGGCCCCGATGACCGAGCTGCACTACACCGAGACTCCCCTGCTGCGGCTCATGCTGGACTCGGTCGCGCGCTACCCGGCCTTCGCCGCCGAACTCACGGCGGAGTCCGGGCGGCCGCTCGGCTTCGAGGAATGCGGCACGATCGCGGTCGCCTGGGACGCCGCGGATCTCGCCGCGCTGCGCGATCTGCACGCGTTCGCGCTGGGGCTCGGCGGCGAGGCGCACCTGCTGACCGGTCGTGAGTTGCGCGCGGCGGAGCCGGCGCTCGCGCCCGGACTTCCGGGTGGGCTGCTGGCTCCCGGGGATCACCAGATCGACCCGCGGCTGCTGCGGGCCGCGTTGCTGAGCGCGGGGCAGGCCTGCGGAGTGCGGGTGGAGAAGGCCAACGCGTCGGTCCTCGTCGACCGGGACCGGGTGCGCGGCGTCCGTCTCGACAACGGCACCACGATCGACACGGCGCGGGTCGTCGTCGCGGCCGGGTGCTGGTCCGGCCGGGTCGAGGGCATCCCGCCGGACGCGGTCGCCCCAGTGCGCCCGGTCAAGGGTCAGACATTGCGACTGCGGCTGCCGGGGCCGCCCCGGCTGAACCACGTCGTCCGCGCCGCGGTGAAGGGAACCGCCGTCTACCTGGTGCCGCGAGCAGACGGGCAGATCGTCGTCGGGGCCACGTCCGAGGAGGTCGGCTTCGACCAGCAGCCGCGCGCCGGCGCGGTGTACGAACTGCTGCGCGACGCCCAGTCCGTGTTGCCCGAGCTGGGCGAGGCGGTGCTCGAGGAGGTGAGCACCGGGCTCCGGCCGGGCTCGCCCGACAACGCGCCGATCGTGGGACCGACGAGTGTGGCCGGGCTGATCCACGCGACCGGCCACCACCGCAACGGAATCCTGCTGACCCCCGTGACCGCTGACGGCGTAGCGGCGCTGATCGTCGACGGCGCGCTGCCCGACGTCCTCACCCCGTTTGGCCCCCAGCGCTTCGCGACGGTGACGGCATGAGGATCGAGCTGAACGGGCGAGTGCACGAACTTGCCGACGGCACCACTGTGGCCGGGCTGATCACTTCGGTCACCGGTTCTGCGCGCGGCAGCGCGGCGGTCATCGACGGCGAGGTGGTGCCGCGCAGCGCGTGGTCCGAAGTCGCGCTGCGCGAAGGCCAGTCCGTCGAGTTGATCACTGCGGTGCAGGGAGGCTGAGTTCGACATGACCGACCGCTTTGTCATCGCCGGGATCGAGTTGTCGTCGCGGCTCATTCTGGGCACCGGCGGCGCGCCGAGCCTGCGGGTGATCGATCAGACGCTCACCGCCTCCGGGGCGGCGATGTGCACGGTCGCCATGCGCCGAGTGGACACGTCGACGGACGGCTCGATCCTGGATGTCATCGATCGGCACGGGGTGCGGATCCTGCCCAACACCGCCGGTTGCCGCACGGCGCGCGAAGCGGTCCAGACCGCGCAACTCGCGCGCGAAGCTCTCGAAACCGACTGGGTGAAGCTCGAAGTCGTGGCCGACGAGCGCACCCTGCTGCCCGACCCCATCGAACTGCTCGACGCGGCGCAAACCCTGGTGGCGCAAGGCTTCCACGTGCTGCCGTACACGAACGACGATCCCGTGCTCGCCCGGCGCCTGCAGCAGGCGGGCTGCGTCGCCGTCATGCCCCTCGGCTCCCCGATCGGCACCGGTCTCGGCATCGGCAACCCGCACAACATCGAACTGATCGTGAGCGAGGCCACCGTCCCCGTCATCCTCGACGCCGGGATCGGCACCGCATCCGACGCGGCGCTGGCGATGGAACTTGGATGTGACGCCGTGCTGCTGGCGTCGGCGGTTACCCGCGCCCAAGACCCGGTGGCGATGGCGGAGTCGATGGCCCTGGCCGTCCGTGCCGGTCACCTTGCGCGCAACGCCGGCCGGATCCCCAAGCGGTTCCACGCCCAAGCGTCCTCCCCGACCGAGGGGATGGCTGTCCTGTAACGCACCCGCGGGAGCTCGGGTGACCGGGCTGAGAGGGCGCAGCTCTGAGCGCCGACCGCCAGACCCGCCGGGTAATGCCGGCGTAGGGAGAACGATGACCGCAACCGAAGAACGGCAGGGCGGAACACCGGCCAACGAAGTCGGGCTGACCCTCGCCGACCCGACACCGCGCGCCCTCGGGGCGTGGGACATCGGCGCGTTATGGGGAAATCTGGGCGTCAGCCTGCTCGGCTTCACGGGCGCGATCTTCGTTCTCGTTCCCGTCGCCGTGCCGATGTCGCTGGCCGCCGCTGTCACGGCGCTGCTGGTCGGGACCGTCCTCGGCACCCTCGGGGTCGCAGCGGCCGGGATAGCTGGGTCGAAGACCGGCGCGCCGTCGATGGTGCTGCTGCGCGGTCTGTTCGGTACGAAGCCGTCCTATCTCCCGACGCTGCTCAACATCGTCCAGCTCGTCGGCTGGACGACCTTCGAACTCGTCACGATCGGCACCGCGATGCACGAGATCGCGGGGGGCGTCCCACGCTGGACGTACATCCTCGCCGGCGGCGCGCTCACCACACTGCTGGCGCTGCGGCCGCTCGGCTGGATCCGGGTTCTGCGCAAGTACGTGACCGTCGTAGTCCTGATCGCTTTGCTGTACCTGTTTGTGCAGTTGCTGCGGCACCCGCTGCCCTCCTTCGGCCACGGCTCGTGGAACGGCTTCTGGATCGCGGTCGACACGGTCATCGGCGTCTCGGTCTCCTGGGTTCCGCTCGTCTCGGACTACTCGCGGCACGCTCGCTCGACCCGGGCCGCATTCGTCGGCACCTTCCTGGGTTACTCGATCACGCAGGTCGCCTGCTACGCGCTCGGCCTCGTCGCGCTCGTGACTGTCGCCCACAGCGATCCGGAGCAGATCTTCGGCTCGTTCATGGCGGTGCCGCTCGGCACCGTGGCCTTCGGTGTCCTCGCTGTCCGCGAGCTCGACCAGTCCTTCGCCGACACGTACTCCACGGCGGTGTCGCTGCAGAACTTCCGTCCGCACTGGGATCGCCGCGTCCTCGCTCTTGCGGTGGGGACGGTGGCAACGGTGTGCGCGCTCGCCCTCAACATCACCGACTACGAGAACTTCCTCATCCTCATCGGCTCGGTGTTCGTTCCGCTGCTCGGCGTACTCGTCGTGGATTGGTTCGTGCTCTCGCGGGGCCAGTGGGATCTCGGCGACAACGTGCGGGCCCGGTGGTCGACGCTGATCCCGTGGGCGCTCGGATTCGTCGCCTACCAACTCGTCAACCCCGGGTACCTGTCGTGGTGGACGCGCATGTGGGGGCACGTGCGGTCCTGGCTGCACTTCACGCCCGCAACCTGGATGAGCGCGTCCCTGATCTCGTTCGCGGTCGCTGCGCTCGCTACGGTCGGGGTCGGCCTGCTCCATCGACGAAAGGTTGCCGAGTGCTGATCCACCCCGAGGTCGCCGCCGCCCTCGCCGCGCGCCGACCGGTCGTCGCGCTCGAGAGCACGATCATCAGCCACGGCCTGCCCCGCCCCGACAACCTGCGCATCGCGCGCGAGATCGAAGCGGCGGTGTGGGACGGCGGCGCCGTCCCGGCGACCATCGCGGTGGTCGACGGTCAGCCCCGCGTCGGCCTTGACGACGCGGCGCTCGAACGCGTGGCCGGTGACCCCGACGTGGCGAAGGTGAGCGTGCGCGATATCGCCGTGATCGCAGCGCGCGGCGGGGTGGGGGCGACGACGGTGGCCGCTACCGCGCATCTCGCCGCCCGGGCCGGCATCCGGGTGTTCGCCACGGGCGGGATCGGGGGCGTGCACCGCGGTGCCCGCGACACGTGGGACGAGTCGGCCGACCTGACCACGATCTCGCGCACCCCCGTCCTGGTCGTGTGCGCCGGTGTGAAGTCAATCCTCGACGTCGCCGCCACACTCGAACGTCTGGAGACGCTCAACGTGGGGGTGCTCGGGTACCGCACGGATCGGTTCCCCGGCTTCTACCTGCGCGACTCCGGCCAACCGGTGTACTGGACGGCGACCTCCCCCGAATTCGTGGCCGAGATCCTGCGCGCCCAGGACGCGCTGGGCACGGCCTTCTACGGACTCGTCCTGGCCAACCCGATCACCGCCGAGGCCGAGCTCGACCGCGAGCAGCACGATCGCACCCTGCAGGCCGGGCTCGCCGCAGCCGAGTCGGCCGGCATCCGCGGCAAGGACGTCACGCCGTTCCTGCTCGAGTTCTTCCACCGCGAGACGCAGGGAGCGTCGCTGGCGGCCAACATTGCGCTCGTCGTGTCGAACGCGCGCCTCGCCGCCGAGGTCGCTGCCGCCTACGCCGGCGCATGACCCACGTCGTCTGCGTCGGCGATGTGATGGTCGACGTAGTGGCCGCGCTGCCCGGGCCGCTGGCGCCCGGCTCGGACACGCCGGCACCCATCTCGATCCACGGCGGCGGCGCCGCCGCCAACGTCGCGGCCTGGCTGACGGGCTGCCGCGCGTCGGCCACGTTCGTCGGACGCATCGGCGACGATCCCCTGGGCCGCCGCGCCGTGGAGGATCTGACCGCTCTCGGAGTGGACGTCAGGGTGAGCGTCGATCCGGACCGGCCTACCGGCACGTGCATCGTCCTCGTCGCGTC
>JAVHVH010000139.1:0-23300 GCA_032160665.1 Pseudonocardiales bacterium | reverse complement strand
AACGCAGCACAGGTGCGCGAGACGAGGGAGCTGCGGGACACGCTGCGGGTGATCTTCGAGTTCGCCGCCACCGAACCGGCACGTGCCGTCGCCGCCCTCGACGCCGGCCTGATCGCGAGCGGTGCGACACCACGGATGAGCCACCGGGACGGGTGGCCGTACCGGTACTTCACCTCCACCCGGCCGGACTGCGCGAGCTGGCTGGCCGCCACGACACTGACTGGCGTGGCGGCGATGCTGAGCGAGTACGGCGGACGCAGGCTGGGTACGTGCACCGCATACTCCTGCCGCGCCGTCTACATCGACCTGTCCAAGAACACGTCCAAGGTCTACTGCTCCCAGACCTGCGCACATCGCCAGAGCGTCGCGGCATTCCGCGCACGCAAACGCGCTGACCGCCAGCCAGCCCGGCCCGACAACCGGTAGGGCGCCATCTCCCGGCGACTTCCCCACTATCGAAGGCCGCGAGCAAGGCGACAGCTCGAGGGCCGACCTGCTCGCCGCCATGATCGTCGGAGTCGCGGTCCAAGGCACCGCCGGAACGCCGAATCTCGGATCGCGGGATGCCGCTGCCTGGCGCTGCGCGCTGGATCGCAACGGCCCGTGGCTCGTCGCTGCTGCGTTGTCGGCATTGCTTCGTAGTCTTCGGGGAACGCACCCGGAGGCAATGGAGGCGATCATGGCTGAGCGAGACGGTTACATCCCCGGCGTTCCGTGCTGGATCGACACAAGCCAGCCCGACCCCGACGCGGCGTGCGCCTTCTACCGCGGCTTGTTCGGTTGGGAGTTCGAGGACGTGATGCCGCAGGGCTCCCCGGCCAGTTACTTCATCGGCCGTATTCGGGGTGGGGATGTGGCGGCGGTCGCGTCGATCCCTGAGGGCGCGCCTGCTGCGGCGACGTGGAACACCTATATCTGGGTCGAGAACGCCGACGAGACGGTGGCCAAGACTCGCGCTGCCGGTGGCGGGGTGGTGAGCGAGCCCTTCGACGTCATCGACGCGGGGCGGATGGCGGTCCTGACTGATCCTGAGGGTGCGGCGTTTAGCGTTTGGCAACCGGGCAATCACAAAGGGGCGCAGGTCGTCAACGAACACGGCTCGCTGAACTTCAACACCCTCCTCACGCGAGATCCGGACGCCGCCGAGGCGTTCTACGGTGCTGTGTTCGGCTGGCGGAAGTTGACGATCCCCGCCGGTGTGATGTGGACGCTGCCCGGCTACGGCGATCACCTGGAGGAGAAGACGCCGGGCCTTCGCGAGCAGATGGCGCAGATGGCGGCTCCCGACGGATTCATCGACGTGGTCGCCGCGCTCAATCTGATCGCCGCCGGCGAAGAGCCTTCCGCGCAGTGGAGCGTGACTTTCGCCGTCGACGACGTCGCTGCCACAGCGGCGAAGGCGCGCGAACTCGGCGGCGAGGTCGCCTCCGGGCCACTCGACGCCCCATGGGCCAGGCTGGCAGTGATCAATGACCCGCAAGGGGCGAGCTTCATCGCCAGCCAGTTCGTCCCCGAGAACAAGGACGTCACCGCGTAGCCGGCCTCCGCCCAACCGCGGACCGCTCCAGAGTTCATTGGGCCCAGCCGGGCCGGAGGATTCTGGCGGATCGAACCGCAGGCAATGGCGCGGAACGCACCCAACCGCAGTCAACCGCAGTCACTACAGGCCAGCAAACACGCGCAAGGCCCGAACGTCGCATCGGCCGACGCGGGGTCCTTACGGTGCACGTTGCCAGCGGCTGCTTGTCGTGCTGCACCGCGACAGCGGCAGATCAGTGCGTTCGGGTCGAGCGCGACACGCCCGGGATCGCGTTCGGCCGATCGTGGCTGGCGCCTTGATCCACGGAGACTTATGGCTGCCCCCACAGCCAAAACTCTGTGTGGATCATGCTCGCGCGGCCGCGACGCAACGTCCGGATGATCAAGAACGGTCGAGCTCAACTCACGCGACCATCGGCAGATCCGATTTGGTCCGTCGCGCACCGAGCGGTCGTGCGCTCGCCCGAACCTGCGGACCGGAGCCCGGGCTGAACAACCACGCGTAGGGCCCCGGCTAGCGGACGAACGCGGACCGGCCGGGTCCCCCGACCCAGCCGGTCTACGCGCTACCCGTCAGTTCTCAGTCACTGAGAGAGACGCCTGCCTACGGTGCCACGCCGGTGCGGGCAATGTCCTCCACCAGATGGATGAGAACGTACGGTCGAGCCTCGAGCGAGTTCAACGACCACAGACCTCGGTGGTCGAGCTGTTGATGAAGGCGCTGTACGTCGCGGCACCCTCTGTGGCTTCGCCGGGGGCTGGTGTCCCCTGAGGACGCAGGCCAACACCCTGGAGCGGATCCTCGGCTGCGATCACTCTGAAGCCCATGCGACGCAGCATCCGTACAGGTTTGGCGATAGCCGCAGTCGGAGCCCTCCTCTCCGGGTGCGGGTCCAGCTCTGGAAACAGCGGGACGGCGCCGCAAGACTCAGGCACCGCTCCGACCACGTCCGGGCCGGCGACCGCGTCGACGGCCGCCCCGGCCGCGGCGATCGTGGGGGAATGGCAGCGGCTTCAGCGCTGCTCCGAGCTCGAGCGGGTGATGATGCGCGCCGGGTTGCGCACTGCGCTGCTTGCGAGCATCGCCAGCGACGGCTGGATTCCTGGGGTTACGAAGCCGTCAGAGATCAAGGACCCGGCACACCCCTGCCGTGGCGCGGTCGCGCGCCGACACTCGCACTTCTTCACCGCCGAAGGCCGGTTCGGATCGCGGGATGCCCATGGGCAGCAGGTTGACGACGGGCCGTATCGGCTCGTCGGCGACGATGTCGTGGTGATCAACCGGGTGACGTTCCACTACCGAATCACGAGCGGCGACACGATCTCCTTCACGCCGGTCGCTCCGACGTGCGCGCCGTCCTGCTTCGAAGCGGCCTGGAGCGTCGCGGTTGCCTATCCGGGCTACACCTGGCGGCGCGTCCCCTGAGTGGCGCATCCGCCGCCGCGCTCCCGGCTGCCAACATGGCGGCATGAACGTCGTCGCCGCGGCCATCGTCCGGGGCGGCCTCGTTCTCGCTGCGCGGCGTAACCGGCCGGCCGACCTCGCCGGCGGCTGGGAGTTCCCCGGCGGCAAGGTCGAGCCCGGCGAGGACGAGTCGGCCGCTCTCGTCCGGGAATGTCACGAGGAGCTCGGCGTGGACGTTGCCGTCGGCCCCCGCGTCGGCGTTGCGCGTGACCAAGCGATCAGGCTCGCCCTGTATGCGGCGAGCCTTGACGCCGGTGAGCCGATGAGCGGCGAGGATCACGACGAACTGCGCTGGCTGCGCCCCGACCAGTTCGGCGACGTCAGGTGGCTACCCATCGACGCTGAACTCCTCGCGGCGGTCGCCGCTCACCTCCGCCGTAACTCTTAGCCGAGCGGACCGTCGAGCGCGGACTGCGCGGCCAGTACGGCGGCGCCGGACCGGACGAACTGGACGGCCGCCTCGATCTCGGGCGCGAGGTGCCGGTCCGGGCCTGGGCCCTCGACGCGTTCGCGCAGCGCCGCGACCACCGCCCCGGTCGCTGGCCCCGGCTGCAGGGGCGAGCGCATGTCCAGGGCGCGGGCGGCGGTCAGCAGTTCGACGGCGAGCACCCGGGTCAGCGCGTCCACCGAGCGGCGCAGCTTGCGCGCGGCCGACCAGCCCATCGAGACGTGGTCCTCCTGCATGGCGCTGGACGGGATGGAGTCGACGCTAGCCGGCACGGCGAGCCGTTTGAGCTCCGACACGAGAGCCGCCTGGGTGTACTGGGCGATCATGTGCCCGGAGTCCACGCCGGGATCGTCAGCCAGGAACGGTGGCAACCCCCGCGAGCGGGCCACGTCGAGCATCCGGTCCGTGCGGCGCTCGCTCATCGACGCGACGTCGGCCGCCGGGATCGCCAGGAAGTCCAGGACGTAGGCCACCGGGGCCCCGTGGAAATTGCCGTTGGACTCCACGCGACCATCCACCGTGATGACGGGGTTGTCGACGGCCGAGGCGAGTTCATAACCGGCGACCCGGCGCGCGTGCTCGAGCGTGTCCCGGGCCGCGCCGGCCACCTGCGGGGCGCAGCGCATCGAATACGCGTCCTGGACGTAGACGCAATCGGGACCGGCATGCGAGGCCATGATCGGGGACCCGGCCAGCAGGGCGCGCATGTTCGCTGCGGCCACGGCCTGACCCGGTTGTGGACGCAGCGCCTGCAAATCGGCGGCGAAGACCCGCGACGTGCCCAGCATCGCCTCGACGCTCATCGCCGCGGTGATATCCGCAGTGCGCAGCAGCAGATCGAAGTCCGAACAGGCGAGGATCAGCTGGCCGAGCATGCCGTCGGTGCCGTTGATGAGCGCCAGTCCCTCCTTCTCGCGCAGGTCGACGGGGTCGAGCTGGTAGCGGGCCAGGACGTGGGCGGCCGGCCCCCGCTGGCCGCCTGGATCCCGAACCGTTCCCTCGCCGATCAGCGCCAGCGCGACGTGCGAGAGCGGTGCCAGATCGCCTGAGCAGCCGAGTGAGCCGTACTCGTGCACGACCGGAGTGATGCCGATGTCGAGCAGGGCAGCGAGGGCGGTCGCGGTCCGCAGCCGGATGCCGGTGCGACCCGTGGCCAGTGTCGAAAGCCTGAGCAGCATGAGCGCGCGCACGACCTCGCGCTCGACCTCCGGCCCGTTGCCGGCCGCGTGCGAACGAATCAGCGAGCGCTGCAGCAGGGCGCGCTGCTCGGTCGGGATGTGTTTGGTGGCCAACGCGCCGAATCCGGTCGAGATCCCGTAGTGCGGCTCAACGTCGTCGGCGAGGCTCTCGACGACGGCGCGCGAGGATGCGATGGCTCCCTGTGCCTCGAGGGTGAGCTCGACGCCGGCGCCGTACCGGGCGACGGCGACGACCTCGGTCTCGGTGAGGGGGCCGGTTCCCACTGCGATGCGCTCCATGCGCGTCACTGTGCCGCGCATGCCCTGGCTCTCGCCAGAGCGACGCGATCCGGTCTGGTATCCCAGACGACGCACTCGTCGGCCGCCGGGCAGCTCGGACCGCCCTACGGCTGAGCTGGGCAGGACAGTACGGTCGCCCCATGCGCGCTGTCGTCATCACCTCACCCGGCGGTCCCGAGGTGCTGGAGGTTCAGGAAGTCCCCGATCCGACGCCGAAGGACGACGAGGTCGTCATCGACGTGGCCGCCACCGCGGTGAACCGCGCCGACCTGCTGCAGCGGCAGGGCAACTATCCGCCGCCCCGGGGCGCGTCCCCCTACCTCGGGATGGAGTGCTCGGGCACGATCGCCGCCGTCGGCAACACGGTGGCCGGGTGGGCCGTCGGCGACGAGGTCTGTGCACTGCTGGCCGGCGGCGGCTATGCGGAACGGGTCGCGGCTCCGATGGGCCAGCTGATGCACGTCCCCCAAAACGTGCCGCTGATCGACGCGGCGGCGCTGCCCGAGGTGACGTGCACGGTGTGGTCCATGGTGTTCGGTCCGCACGCCGGCCGCCTGCAGCCGGGCGAGAGGATCCTCATTCACGGCGGGTCGAGCGGCATCGGAACGATGGCGATCCAGATCGCGCATGGGCGCGGCGCGACCGTCATCACCACCGCCGGCACGCCGCGCAAGGTTGAGTACTGCCGAAAGCTTGGCGCCGACGTGGCGATCAACTACCGGGAGGAGGTCTTCGACGACCGGATCCGCGACGTTACCGACGGGGCGGGCGTCGACGTGGTCCTCGACAACATGGGCGCCGCCTACCTACCCCGCAACATCGGCGCGCTCGCCCTCGGTGGACGGTTGATCGTGCTCGGCCTGCAGGGCGGGACGCGGGGCGAGCTCGACCTCGGCGCGATGCTTACGAAGCGCGCGAGCG
Source organism: Pseudonocardiales bacterium (assembly GCA_032160665.1). GTDB lineage: Bacteria > Actinomycetota > Actinomycetes > Mycobacteriales > Jatrophihabitantaceae > Jatrophihabitans. The sequence continues at coordinate 17,449 of JAVHVH010000139.1, read as the reverse complement.
TGCACGCGGCGGGGTTGCGGGCCCGGTCGGCCTCCGAGAAGGCCCGGATCGTGGCCGAGACCGCGGCCAACGTGTGGCCGATGATCGAGGCGGGCACGGTGCGTCCGGTCGTCGACCGGGTCCTCACGCTGGACGACGCCGCCGAGGCCCACCGGCTCGTGGATTCCAGCGAGCACATCGGCAAGGTGGTCCTGCGGGTCAACGGATAGCCGCCCGCACTTGGCAACCGACCGGGCTAGGGCAGACTGGACGGGTGACTGAGCACAACCACGACAGCCAACCGGTCGCGCCGGAATCGGAGTCGACCGAGGTCCTCGAGGCCGGGGACGACACCGAATCCCTCGCCGCGCAGGTGGAACAGCCGGCCAAGGTGATGCGGATCGGCACGATGATCAAGCAGTTGCTGGAAGAGGTCCGGGCAGCTCCGCTCGACGAAGCCGGCCGCGCCCGGCTGCGCGAGATCCACGAGGCGTCCATCCGTGAGCTCGAGGCGGGCCTGGCGCCGGAGCTGCGTGAAGAGCTGGACCGCTTGACGCTGCCCTTCGGTGGCGACGTGCCGTCCGAGGCCGAGTTGCGGATCGCTCAGGCCCAGCTCGTGGGCTGGCTCGAGGGCCTGTTCCACGGCATCCAGACCGCGTTGTTCGCCCAGCAGATGGCGGCCCGCGCCCAGCTGGAGGAGATGCGCCGCAAGGCGCTGCCGGGCGGATCCGGCCGCGACGGCGGGCAGCCGGTGATCGTGGGGCCGGGTGGTCAGATGATCATGCCGCCGGGGATTCGGCTGACCCCGACGTCGGACGAGGACGGCGAACCGCCGAGCACCGGCCAGTACCTGTAGGGGCAGATCTCGCGGGCGAGGTTCGCCGGTCGCCGGGCCGGCACTTACGATGGCCCGCGCAGGCGATTGGAGACCGGTGTGGGTGACTTCGTCATCAAGACCAACGACATGATCCAGATCACGATCACGCCGCCAGCCATCGTGCCCATGCTGATGGCTCCGGTGCCGCTGATCGGGACCGGCACGACCGTCATGATCGGCAACGTCCCGATCTGCCTGATGGGTGACGAGCTGCCGCCCTCGCTGAAGGCGCCGATGCCCTACACCGCGCCGCCGTTCGTCACGCCCGGCATGGGCACGCTGACGATCATCCTGGCGCCGACCAACCTCAGCAAGAAGACAGTGAACGGCAAGGCGATGATCCTCAAGGGGGCGACCTTCCAGGCGTCCTTCGCGGTGTCCTCGCCGGCCATGCAGCCGACGCCGGCTGGGCCGGTCCCGGACCCCGTCATGACCAAGCCCGGCACCTGCCAGTTCATCACCACCAACATCAACACCCAGGCCAGTTGAACTTCGTCCGAGACTTCGTCGCCACCCGCCCGCCCGACGATCTCGCCCTGGTCACGCTCGCGCCGGGCGAGCAACGCCGGCAGTGGACCTTCGGCGAGCTCGATTCGGCGAGCGGACGGTTCGCGGCCGCATTCACCGAACGGGGCGTTCGGCGCGGCTCGGTGGTGCTGACCATGCTCGGCAACCGTGCCGAGTACGCGCTGACGATGCTGGCCTGCCTGGGCATCGGAGCCGCGATGCTCCCGTGCAGCGAGCAGCTGCGGGCGAAGGACCTCGCCCTGCGGCTGGCTCGGGCCCGTCCGACCCTCGTCGTCTGCGACGAACGCAATCGAGACGTCGTCGAGTCCGCCGGCCCGGACTGCCCGGTGGCGTTCGTCCCCGACGAGTCGTTGCTCGCTGACCGTCTGGCACCGCCGTACGCCGAGCTGACCGACCTCGACCCGGCGTTCATCCTGTTCACATCCGGGACGAGCGGAGATCCGAAGCTGGTCACCCACGGCCAGCGCTACGTCTGGGGCCAGCACCTGCAGGCAACCGAGTGGATGGCCGCCCGGCCCGGCGAGCTGGTGTGGTCGACCGCGGCGCCGGGCTGGTCGAAGGCAACGCGCAACTCATTCATCGCCCCCTGGCTCGGCGGGGCGGCCGCCCTACTTCAGGACGAGCGGTTCGACCCCGCGCGGCGGCTCGCGACGATCCGGGCCGAGGGCGTCGCGGTGTTGTGCATGGCGCCGACCGAATACCGACTGATCGCCGCGCATGGGCCGATCGGCGAGCTGCCGTCACTGCGCCGATCGATCACGGCCGGTGAGGCCTTGGGCGTTCCGGCCTTCGACGCGTGGCGGTCGCAAACCGGGCTGGAGATCGCCGACGGCTATGGGCAGACCGAGACGGGCCAGGTGACCGGCGTGCGGCCCGGTGAGTCGGCTCCGCCCGGCTCGATGGGACGGCCGCTGCCCGGCGTCCGTGCCGAGATCGTCGAGGGTGAGCTGGTGGTCGACCCGGCGACCGTCCCGACGTTCTTCCTTGGGTACGACGGCGGCCCGGCACCGGAGGGGATGTGGCACACCGGTGACCAGGTCCGGGCGGACGACGAGGGTTGGCTGTTCTTCGAGGCGCGGGTGGACGACGTCATCATCAGCTCGGGCTACCGGATCGGACCGACCGAGGTCGAGTCGACGCTGCTCGGTCATCGGGCCGTGCGCGAGTGCGCAGTGCTGGGCCTGCCGGACGAGTCGCGGGGCCAGATCGTGGCTGCGGCAGTCGTCCTGCGGGACGGGTTCGAGCCGACCGACGAGCTGATCGGGGCGCTGCAGGACTACGTCCGTTCGGAGACGGCCCCGTACAAGTACCCGCGCAAGATCTGGTTCGTCGACGCGCTGCCCAAGACCACCAGCGGCAAGATCCACCGGGCGGCGTTGCGAGGCTAGGACCGGCTGCTCACGAGCTTCTCGATCAGGACGGCGACGGCGTCATCGTCATTGCTGCCGACCACCTCGTCGGCGGCCTCCTTGACAGCCGGGTGGGCGTTGGCGACGGCGTACGAGCGTCCCGCCCACAGCAACATCGGCACGTCGTTGGGCATGTCGCCGATCGCCAGGACCTCATGCGAGGCGACGCCGTGGCGCTGCGCCAGCTCGGCGAGGCCGGTCGCCTTGGTGATGCCCGGAGCCGAGATCTCGAGCAGCCCGAACGAGGAGGAGTGCGTGATCGTGGCGCGATCGCCGATCAAGGCGATGGCCGCCCCCATGAACGCATCGGCGTCCGCGCCGCGGTTCTTGGCGAGCAGCTTCACGGCCGGGCGGTCGGCGATCTCGCGAAGGTCACCGACGCGGGGAGCGGCGATCGGGTCGCCGTGTCGGTCGTAGGGCGGATTCACCGCCCAGTCGTGGACGTAGCCGGGCTCGGCGGCGAAGCCCTGCCCGAACTCGACAGCGAACTGGACGTCGGGGAACGCCGAGCGCAGCTCGTGCCCGAGTTCGACCATCAGCGTCGTCTCGATCGTGTGCGCCGAGATGATCTGCTCCCGGGCCAGGTCGTAGAGCACGGCGCCGTTGGCGCCGACGGCGACGCCGAGGTGACCGGTCGCTCCGATGAGGTCGTCGAGCCAGCGCGGCGGGCGGCCGGTGACGAAGGCGACCACCAGACCGGCGGCCGCCGCGGCGCGCAGGGCAGCCCGGCTGCGGTCCGACACCGTCCCGTCACTGCGCAGCAGCGTCCCGTCGAGGTCGGTCGCGACCAGTTTGATCACGGAACGAGCAGCTCGCGGCCGCCGAGGTACGGGCGCAACGCAGCCGGCACGTACACCGAGCCGTCCGGCTGCTGGTGGTGGTCGAGCAGGCAGGCGATCGTGCGGCTGATCGCGCACAGTGTGCCGTTGAGCGTGGCGACCGGCTCGTTCCCGCTGGCTCCGCGCGTACGGATGTTGAGGCGGCGCGACTGGAACGTCGTGCAGTTGGACGTCGACGTCAGCTCCCGATACGTGCCCTGGGACGGGAACCACGCCTCGATGTCGTACTTGCGGGCCGCGCTCGAGCCGAGATCGCCCGCGGCGACGTCGATGACGCGGTAGGCGAACTCGAGCTTGTCCATGAACTCGCGCTCCCACGCGAGCAGCCGCTGGTGCTCGTCGCGCGCCTCGTCCACCGAGACGTAGGAGAACATCTCGACCTTGTCGAACCAGTGCACCCGGATGATGCCCTTCGTGTCCTTGCCGTAGCTGCCCGCCTCACGGCGGAAGCATGACGAGAACCCGGCGTACCTGACGGGTAGGTCGGCGAGGATCTCGTTCGCGTGATAGCCGGCGAGGGCGACCTCGGAGGTCCCCACGAGGTAGAGGTCGTCGTCGGCGAGGCGGTAGACCTCCGCGTCGTGGGCACCGAGGAAACCCGTCCCCTGCATGATCTCGGGCTTGACGAGGGCGGGCGCGATGACCGGTGTGAACCCGGCTTCGGTGGCCTGGGCCATCGCGAGGTTCGTGAGCGCAAACTCGAGCTGGGCGCCGATCCCAGTGAGGAAGTAGAAGCGCGCGCCCGAGACCTTGGCGCCGCGTTCGGTGTCGATCGCTTTGAGCGCGGTGCCGATCTCGAGATGATCCTTGGGCGCGTCGACCTGTGGCGGGGTGCCGACCGTCTCGAGGATGACGAAGTCGTCCTCTCCGCCGGCCGGGACGCCGTCCTCGACGAGGTTCGGGACGGCGAGCTGAGCCTCGCGCAGCCGTTCGTCAGCGGCGGCCTCGTCGGCCGTTGCGGCCTTCACGTCGTCGGCCAGGTGCTTGGCTCTGGTCAGGACGGCCGGGCGGTGTTCCGGGCCGGCCTGCTTGACCTCGCGGCTGATCGTCTTCTGCTCGGCGCGGAGCCGGTCGGCGCGGCTGACCGCGGCGCGGCGGGCGTCGTCGGCGGAGAGCAGGGCGTCGATGAGACTCTCGTCCGCACCGCGGGTGCGCTGGGAGGTGCGAGCCCGGTCCGGGTCGTCGCGCACCAACTTCAGGTCGATCACCTGGTCAGGTTACTGAGGGCCGATGTGCAGCTGGTCCGGCGCGTAGTCCGCGCCGGCAGTCCAACGTTGTCCACAGGGGTCCGCCGCGGACGTCCCGATGCTCCTACGCTTTCGCCGCAGAGCGGACGAAAGGTGCGATGCAGTGGGCGGTTACGCAGTCGATCCGGCCGAGTTGCAGCGCTGGGACGCCCTGATCGGCGAGGTGTCCGGACAGTCGCGCGCCGCGCTGGCCCGACTTCAGGCGGCAGCGGACGAACTGCTCGGCGGCGGGTGGCGTGGCGGAGCGGCGGCAGCGTTCCGTCTCGGGTGGGAACAGTGGCTCGACGGCACCGAGGCGATGCTGGACGCGCTCGACGAGCTGGCGACGGCCGTTGGTCTGGCCGGTGGGGATTACCAGTCGACCGAGAACGCGATCCGGGCCGGCATCGTGCGGACGGCGACATGACGCGCGTTGCGGTCGACCTCGACCGGCTCGCCGACCTGATCCACCAGATGGCGTCGTTCCACGCCCAGCTGACGCAGGCGCGTTCGCGGGTGGACGCGCTCGTACGGGACGTCGCCTGGACCGGTGACGGCGCGGTCGCGGCGGCGGCTGCACACGCCCGATGGGACGCGGGGGCGCATGAGGTGCACGAAGCGTTGGCGGCTCTGCGTTCGGTCGCGGCGACCGCCCGGGCCAACTACACCGCCGCGATGATCGCGAACCGACGGATGTGGTCGGGGTGACCGGCCTGCTCGAACTCGAGACCGATGACTTCGGCTATGCGTCCCGTTCGCTGTATTGGGATGTTGGCGATCCGCTCAGCGACGCCGCGTCCCGTCTCACGAGTCGCCTTCAGGAGTCCGGCGGGATGGCCGGAACCGATCCGGCCGGTCGCGACTGGGCGGCGTCGTACGATCGCGGGGCCGCGGCCACGATCGGTGCGACGCAGGACGCCATCAACGCCTGCTACAAGCTGGCGGCCATGTTCGCGCAGACCGCGCGTAACTACGCCGAGGCTGATGCCGCCTCGACGCCGGGCGCCCGGCATCACTCGCCGGCCGCGACCTCTTCTCTGCCTCCCGATTCGACCGTCTGCCTGCCGACCCGGGTGCCGACTGCGGCCGGCGGGACTGGTGGCGGGCCGGCTCATTGGGGGCTGATCGCCGGGCTCGTCGGCTACGTCTGGCCGGACGGACACCAGGACCGGCTGCGGGCGGCGGCAGGTGCGTGGCGGACGTGTGGGGAGACGCTGTGGTGGCGCAGCGAGTACGTCGCGGTGGCGGCGGTCCCGGCGATGGGGGATCACCTGCCCGAGTTCGACGACATGTCGGCGGTGTGCACGTCGATGTACCAGCACCTGCGCGAGGTGGCTCATGCCCAGTTCGCGATGGCCGACGCGTGCGACGAATTGGCCCATCACCTCGACGAGATGCACTCCGAGGTGGAGCACGAGCTGTGGAGCCTCGTCGAATGGACGGCGGTGATCGAGACGGCCGGAGCGATCGCGTCGATCTTCACGTTGGGCCTGGCCGAGGCGCCGACCCAGGCTGTCGAGGCCGCGCGGATCGCCAGGACCGCGGCGAAGGTCGGCGAGCTCATCCAGCGGTTCATGGCGCTCGCCCGTACTGCGGCACAGTCCATCGCGGCCGTCGCCGAGCGGGCCACCGCCGCGGCCGGGCGGCTACGAGCAGTACTCGAAATGAAGCTCGCGGCGGCATCGCTCAGCGTCGCTCGTCAACTCCATGGCGTGATCGAGATTCGCGAGCTCGTGGCTACGAAACGACTGGAGGAGTTTGCGAGACCCCTTCCAGGTCTGACCGTGAGGACCATGCAACTGGAGAGCAAGTTCAAACACGCGGCAGAGTTCGGCGTTGCGACCTCACGAGGTCGAGCCGGCTTCCAGGCCTTCGATTCCGCACTTCGAGCGTTTGTTGCTCGATCGGACACAGTCAGGGTGCTAGGGACCTATCGTGGTCGGCGCGTCATCCTGAACTTCAACAGGGAATCGCGATTGGTGGTCGTGCAGTCGCCGGGCGGAGAATTCGTGTCGGCGTGGCGGATGCAACCGGTCCAGCTCCGATACGTGATGCAGAAGAGGAGTCTGGGTGGTGACTGACCGAGATCTTCGACCAGCTGTGGCCGCGGCGATCCAGCCATATCGTGACCTGCTCAGGTCCTTCGCGGCCGGGCACGTGTCAGCCGACCACTTTGAGACCGAGTACCTCGGGATCTATCTCAATGACACGTCGGACTGCTCGTACGAGGTCTTCAAAGTGGTCGATGGATTCTTTGCCGAAGTCGATGCCTACGTTGGTGATGCGGCGCTCCGCGCTAAGACGTCCGATGGCATCGGGCCTGAGGAGCTTCGCGACAGGGCGGTCGAATTGCTTCGCCGCGCCGGCTACGAAGCATGACGCCACGGATTGATCATGAAGCGCGCGCCGACAGCGCTACGACTTCGCGTCCGTCCCCTGGTCGGGCACCGGTTCGTGATACAGGTGGCACGAGACTGCGACGTCCGAGTCCGGCACCTGCTGCAGGTGCGGCGTCGCCCTAGGCATCAGATCCAGCTGCACCGACCGCTCCGACACCGCCATCCCACGGACGCCGGTCCACAACGGGTCTTCGGGCCGCGCCGAGCGCTCGTCCTCGAGCAGCTGTAGCACCTCACCCGGCGAACCCGACGCGGCGTGCACGGAGGACGCCGAGGCGAACCGCGGGCCGTCGTGCACGAGCCGCGATTCGGTCTCGAACTGCTCAGCCGGCACCGTCGTCCACCGCTGCTCGAGCACCATCCGGACGTCGCGCGGCTCCCAGCCGCACGGTGCGAACGCCGCCGTGCAGCGCGGGTGGAACGAGCAGCCGAGCGGCGGGTCGGCGGCGTCGGGGATCTCGCCGCGCGGCAGGTCACGCGCCACGGTCCGCGACGGGTCCGGGTCGGGGACGGCGCGCAGCAGTGCCTTCGTGTACGGGTGCCGCGGATTCTCGAAGATCTCGGCAACCGGCCCGATCTCGACGATCTTGCCCAGGTACATGATCGCGACCCGGTCGCAGAAGAACCGGGCCGACGCGAGGTCGTGGGTGATGTAGACGTAGGTCAGGCCGAGATCGCCGCGCAACTCGTCGAGCAGCCCGAGGATCTTCGCGCGCACCGACATGTCGAGCATCGAGATCGGCTCGTCCGCGACCAGCAACGATGGCCCTAGGACGATTGCCCGCGCGATGACCGCCCGCTGCTTCTGCCCACCGGAAAGCTCGGCCGGGTACTTGTCGATGAACCGCCCGGCCGGCGCGAGCCCGACCCGCTCCAGGGCGGCGGCCACCGCGGCCCGCCGTTCGTCCGCGTCCGGATACATCTTGTGGATGCGCAGTGCGTCGCCGATCGCGCGGCCCACCGTCATCGACGGATTGAGCGAGGCATGCGGATCCTGGAACACCATCTGTAGCTTGCGACGCAGCGGACGCAGTGCGGACTCGCGCAGACCGGCCAGCTCCTGCCCGTCGTAGCGGATGCTGCCGCTGGTCGGCCGGACCAGCCCCAGCAGCGCACGTCCGAGCGTCGACTTGCCCGACCCGGACTCCCCGACGAGTCCGAGCACCTCGCCCGGCGCCAGCGACACCGTCACCCCGTCGACCGCGCGGACCGTGCCGGACGAGCGGCCGATCAGCCGGGCGACGGCGTTCGTGCGCAGCGCGTAGTGGACGTTCAGGTCGGTGATCTCGACGATCGGCGACGCGGTCGGGGCGAGCGCCGCGGCGGGATCAGGCTTCGTCGGCAATGGACACCTCCGCTCGGTCGAGCGGCGCCTTGGCCGCGTCGGACAACGACGGGTCCAGCAGCCAGCACTCGGCGCGCTGCGGTCCGAACTGCGGCGGCGACGTCTGCGCGCACACCTGCATCGAATACTCGCAACGCGGGTGGAACCGGCAGCCCGGCGGCGGCGCGACGAGGTCGGGCGGAGCGCCCGGGATCGAGTGCAGCTCCTGCGTGGTCAACGAGATCGTCGAGCTCAGCAGCGCCTTCGTGTACGGGTGCGCCGGCGCGGCGAAGATGTCGCGTACCGGGCCCTGCTCGACGATCCGTCCCGCGTACATGACCGCCACCCGGTCGCACGCCTCGGCGACGATGCCGAGGTTGTGCGTGATCAGCAGGATGGCCGGGGAGTACCGCTCGCGGATTTCGGTGAGGATGCGCAGGATCTGTGCCTCGACCAGGACGTCCAGGGCCGTCGTCGGCTCGTCCGCGATGATGAACTTCGGACGCAGTGCGAGCGCCAGCGCGATCATGATCCGTTGGCGCATACCACCGGAGAACTCGTGCGGGTAGTTGCGGAAGCGGGTCGGCGGGATGCCGAGTGCCCGCAGCGCCTCCAGCCCGCGTGCTTCACGCTCCCGCTTCGACAGGTCCTTCTCGTGCGTCTTGATCGCTTCATCGAAGTGTTCGTTGATCCGCATGAGTGGGTCCAGCCGCGTCATCGGCTCCTGGAAGATCAGGCCCATCCCGGCACCGCGCAGCCGGTCGCGCTCGCGCCGCGGCATCGTCAGCAGTTCCTGCCCGTCGAAGGTGATCGACCCGTCGACGGCGGCGCCGCGCGGTACCAGGCCCATCAGCCCGCGGCCGAGCGTCGACTTGCCGCAACCGGATTCGCCCACCAAACCCAGCACCTCGCCGGGTCGCAGCGCGAAGGACACGCCGTCGACCGCGCGTACGGGATTGTGCCCGCCCGCGTACCAGACGCGCAGGTCGCGGACGTCGAGTACGGGCTCGCTCATCGTCGTGGTGTTCATGCCCCGTCCTCCGAGGTCCGCGCCGGCAGGACCACTTGGGTCAGCTTGGCCGTGCGCAGCAGCGGGTTGAGCACGTCGTTGAGGCTCTCGCCGACCAGGGTGACCCCGACGACGATGAGCGCGATCGCGATGCCGGGATACACGCCGGTCCACCAGATGCCGGCGGCGGTGTCGGACACCGCCTGGCTCAGGTCGTGGCCCCACTCGGCGCCGGCCGACGGCTCGATGCCGTACCCGAGGAAGCCCAGGCCGGCCAGCGTGAGGATCGCGTCGCCGGCATTGAGCGTCGCGATCACCGGGACGGTCTGGACCACGTTGCCGAAGATGTAGCGGGTCATGACCACCCGGGACGGCGCGCCGAGGGCCCGTGCCGCCTCGACATAGGGCTCCGCCCGCGCGGCGACCGTCGCGTTGCGCACGACACGGAAGTACTGGGGGACGTAGACGACGGTGATCGAGACCGCGGCCGACAGGATGCCACCGGTCGCGCTGCTGGATCCGCCGGCGACCGCGATCGACACGATGATCGCCAGCAGCAGCGACGGGAACGCGAACAGCGCATCCGTGACGAGGACGAGGATCCGGTCGAGCCAGCCGCCGAAGTAGCCGGAGACCAGCCCGAGCGGGACACCGACGACCACGGACAGCAGCACCGCGAGCAGGATCACCTCGAGTGCGGTCTGTGCCCCGAACACCACGCGGGAAAAGACGTCCGCGCCGCCCTCGGTCGTGCCCATCCAGTGCGCGCTCGACGGAGCTTCCAATCGTCCGAAGACCTTGCCGTTGCCGGTGCGGTCGTCGTTGAAGCCGTAGGGCGCGATCAGTTTGGCGAACACGGCGAGCACGGCGAAGAAGAGCACGATGAGCGCGCCGGCGACGAGCATGCCCCGCTGGAACCCGGACGTCGCGCGGACGGCGTCCATGCCGGGAATCCGGCTGCGCTTTCGGCCGGCCGGCAGCGCGACGGCGAGCTCGGTGCCCTCGAGTTCTGGCAGGTTGACCATGTCAGTACCTCACTCGCGGGTCGACGATCGCCGCGATGACGTCGATGACGAAGCTGATCAAGGCAACGATCACCGCGATCGCAGTGACGATGCCTTGCACCGCGGTGTAGTCCTGGTGCTGCAGGTAGTACACCAGCTTGTAGCCGATGCCCTGCCACTCGAAGGTCTCCTCGGTGAGCACCGCGCCGCCGAGCAGCGATGCGACCTGCAGCCCCATCACCGTGACCACCGGGATCAGCGCGTTGCGGAACGCGTGCTTGCGCACGACCCGCCCTTCGCGGATGCCTCGCGCCCGCGCGGCTTCGACATAGTCCGCGCGCAACGTCTGCAGCAGGTTCACCCGGACCAGCCGCAGGAAGATGCCGGCGACGAGCAGGCCCAGCGTGACGGCGGGGAGCACGGTGTGCCGGACGACGTCCCAGATGTCGGCGCTGTCGCCGTACTGGATGGCGTTGATGATGTAGATATGCGTGTTGGGTGCGACGTTGTTGATCGCGATCTCGACGTCGGGGCTGGCCCGGCCGTTGGCGAAGAACCAGTGCAGCTTGATCGCGAAGAGCAGTTTCAGAAGCAGCCCCAGGAAGAACACGGGGACGGCATAGGCGAGCACCGCGAACAGCCGCAGACCCATGTCCGGCAGCCGGTCGCGGTACCGGGCCGCCACCCGGCCGAGCGGGATGCCGACGAGCAGCGCCACGACCAGCGCCCAGAACGTCAGCTCGAGCGTGGCGGCGCCGTTGACGATCAGGATGCTGCTGATCCGGGTGTTGTCGGTGAGCGACTTGCCGAAGTCGCCGTGCGAGACGCCGAGCAAGTAGTTCCAGTACTGCGAGAGGATCGGCTTGTCGAGCCCGGCCGCATGGCGACGGGACGCGATCTCGGCCGCCGACAGCCGCCCCCCGAACGCCGACTCGATCGGGTCGCCGACGACGCGCAGCACGAAGAACACGAGCGTGACGAGAATCCACACCATCGGGATCACCAGCAGCAGCCGGGTGATCAGGTAGGTGCGCAGCGATCCGGCGGACTTGGTCGTGGCCACGTGGGTGTGGGCCCTTCGCTCAGATCAGCAGCCGCCGGACACGCGCGTACGGATGGCGCGCGGGCCCGGCGGGCTGCGGACGGTCAGCTCTTGCTGAACAGCCACATCCGGAACTGGTACGTCGGGTCGAGCGTGTCCTCGACGCCGCTGATGCCCTTGCCCGTCACCGCGACCTGCTTGCCCGAGAGCAGAGGCAGCAGCGGCATCGTGCCGGTGGCGAGGATCTTCTGGATCTGCGCGAACGCAGCGGTGCGCGCCGCTCCGGACTGGGTCTCCTCCGTCGTCAGCAGCGGCAGCACCTTGTCGGTGTCGCACGGCCGGTTCTTCGCGCCCGGATCGCAGTAATGGGCGTGGACGAAGTTGTTCTCGGTCAGGAACGGGCCGAGATAGTTGTCCCCGTCGACGAAGTCCGGGAACCAGCCGAGCTGGTAGATCGAGTAGGTGTCCTTGACCCGCTCCGGGCTGTAGGTCGTGTACGCGGTGCCCTTGAGGTTCACCTTGAACAGCCCGGTGTTCTCGAGCTGCCGCTTGATCTGGTTGTACTCGTCGGCCGACGTCGGGCCGTAGTGGTCGGTCGTGTAGTCGATGTTCAGCGTGACCGGCGTCGTCACCCCGGCCGCGGACAGCGTGCTCTGCGCCTTGGCCTTGTTCGGCTTCTCGCCGTAGGCGTCCTTGAACGGCGTGGTCGCGTCCGCGACGCCCTGCGGGATCTGCGAGTACGCGGGCTGGTAGGTGCCCTTGTAGACGTTGGTCGCGAGGTCGTTGCGGTCGACCGAGTACGCGATCGCTTGCCGGATGGCCAGCTTCTGCGCGTCGTTCTTGCCCGGCATCGTCTTGAAGTTGAAGACCAGGTAACGCAATTCGCCACCGGCGCCGGTGAGCACCTTGACGTTGCTGTCCTTGCTCAGGCTGTCGACGTCGGTCGGTGTGAGGCTGCGCCACGCGATGTCGATCGCGCCGCTCTGCACGTCGAGCTTGAGGTTGGACGACTGGGTGTAGTACTTCAGCGTGATGTCGCTGGTCTTGGCCGTGTTCGGACCGGTGTAATTGGGGTTGGCCTTGAGCTGAACCAGCTGGTTCTTCTGGTAGCTGCCGAGCTCGAACGGACCGGAGCCGACAATCTTGTCGTCGGCGAGCAGCTTGTCCGCTGGGAACACCTTGTGGTCGACGATCGGGCCGGCCGAGGTGCCGAGGATGAACGGCCACGTCTGGTCGTTCGGGTTCTTCAGCTTGAAGACGACGGTGTCGGTGCCCTGGGCGGTGACCGAGGCCATGTTGCCGATCAGAGACACGGGACCGTTCGCATTGTTGATCTTGACGACGCGGTTGAACGAGAAGACGACGTCCTCAGCGGTGAGCGGGTCGCCGTTGGAGAACTTCAGATTCGGCTTCAGCGTGCAGGTGTACTCGGTCGGCGAGGTGAAGCTGCACTTCTGCGCGGCGTCGGGCTCCGGAGCCGTCTTGCCGGCGGGGACGCTCATCAGAAATTGGTAGAGGTTGTCCTCGAGCAGGAGCGAGCCGTTGTCGTAGGAACCGGCGGGGTCCAGGGCGGTGACCTGGTCGGTCGTGCCGATGGTGATCGGCTTGCCCGACGTGCCGGCCCCGCTCGAACTGCCGTTCGTCTTCTTGGCCGACCCGCAGGCGGCCAGGGATACGGCGGTGAGCACGGCTACGGACAGGGTGAGTGCCTTCGAACCGCGTGATGAAAACGCCATGTCGTCCTCTCTTCGGCGAAACCTCGCAAATGACCCGAACATGGGGGATCTCCCCCGCCCGGTTAGAGATCGCTGAGCCTATCGTCAGGCCGCCGTCGTCGGGACGACCGAAATAAGGTCGTTGTAGAGGACGTAGGCAAACCACCGCGATCCGGGCTCGCTCGCCCGCCCGTACCCTGGGCCTGTGAGTGACCGCCTGCCAATCAAGATGCTGCACGACCGGGTGCTGGTGAAGGAGCCCCGTGAGGACGGCGAGCGTCGCTCGTCCGGCGGAATTCTGATCCCAGCGACCGCGCAGGTGTCCAAGCGGCTGGTGTGGGCCGAGGTCCTGGCGGTGGGCAATCACGTCCGCTCGGTCGAGACCGGCGACCGCGTCCTGTTCAGTCCGGACGACCGGTTCGAAGTCGAGATCGCCGGGGACGAATTCCTGCTGCTGCGCGAGCGCGACCTGCACGCGGTCGCCGCCGAGCGCAACGACCAGAACACCGGACTGTACCTGTAGGGGCTACTCGCCCGTCGCGCCGTCGATCGCCTCGCGCAACAGGTCGGCGTGACCGTTATGGCGCGCGTACTCCTCGATCATGTGCGTCAGCACCCAGCGCAGCGAGATCGACTCGCCCCAGCGCGCATGCATGAACGTGGTGTCCAGCTCGAACCGGGCGGTCACGGCACGGGACTCCTCGACGGCCTCGCGCCAGGCGTCATGGGCCTCAGCCGCGACGGCCGGATCGGCCACCGCCCCCTCGAAGTCGAGATCCGGCTGGTCCAGCGTGAAGAACCGCGGATCCCGCCGCCAGCCGTCGAGGGTGAACCGGTCGAACCAGCTCCACTCGACCTCGGCCAGGTGCCGGATCAGGCCGAGTAGCGACATGGTCGACGGTGGCATGGCCCGGCGCGCCAGCTGCTCGGCGTCCAGCCCTGAGCACTTCCACTCGAAGGTGGCCCGTTGGTAGTCGAGGAAGCCGGTCAGGGAGGCCCGCTCGTCGCCGGTGAGCGGCGGCTCAGGGCGGTCATCGGCGTTCACGAGGTGCCCTCCATTCGGACGCGGGCCAGCCAGGCCCGGGCCTCCACGAACTCCGGGTCGTGCCGCCCGACCGGGATCGGCCCCTGCTCGCCGTCCCGGCGCGGGTAGGACCCCAGATAGCGGACGTCACCACACACCCGGTGCAGCGCCGCGATCGCGTCGCCGACCCGTTCGTCGTCGATGTGCCCCTCGCAATCGATGGAAAAGCAGTACTGGCCGATGCGGCCCTTCGTCGGCCGCGACTCGATGCGCGTCAGGTTGACGCCGCGAGTGCCGAACTCGCTGAGGATCTCGAGCAGCGCGCCCGCGTGGTCCTCGCGCAGGTAGGCGACGAGCGTGGTGCGGTCGTTGCCGGACGGCGTGGGTGGTGGGGCCGGACGGGTGAGCAGCACGAACCGGGTGACTGCGCCGTCGGTGTCGGCGATGTCATGGGCGACGACGTCCAGGCCGTAGAGCTCGCCGGCCACCGCGGCCCCGACCGCGGCGTCGTACTCGCCAGCGGCAACCGACTGGGCGGCTCCGGCGGTCGACCCGACGAGGGCGACGCGGGCGCCCGGCAGGTTGTCGATCAGCCACCTGCGGACCTGGGCCTCGGCGTGCGTGTGAGTGGCCACCGAATCGATCTCGGCCAGCCCGGTGCCCGGCCGTGCCATCAGCTCGAACGTGACGTCGAGGTAGGTCTCCTCGGCGATGACGAGCGCTTCGCCGTTGGCCAGTTCGTCGAGGGTGGCCGGCACCGCGCCCTCCACGGAGTTCTCGAGCGGGACGAGTGCGGCGTCGGCCTTCCCGTCTCGGACGGCGTCGATCGCAAGCGTCACGTTCGTCATCGGCAGCAGGTCCGCGCCGTCGGCGGCGGGGAGCGCGCGCAACGCGGCGTGCGCGAACGTCCCCTCCGGCCCGAGGAACGCAATCGTGGTCACGGAGTCATCCTCTCGCACCCACCCAGCCGATACGTCGGCCTGGCGCGTTAGCCGGCTTTCCGGCCGAGGAGGCCGCGGCGGCGGGCCAGCGCCGATGACACGGCTTGCTGCTCTTCCGGCGAGAGGTCGTGCTCACCCTTGCCGCTGGCAACGCCCTTGGCGTAGACGCGGGTGTCCCCGCTACCAGCGATCGCGCTGATCGTCACCCCGTCGCCGTGCTCGTCCAGCAGCGCGAGCGAGAACGACAGCCGCCCGGACATCTCGCTGAACGCGTCATAACGCACCAGCGCGACATTGCGCAGCGCGCCCGGCGCCTCCCCCGTGCGTTCGGCTTGGGTGGCATCGACGTGAGCGCGCAGCGCGTCGAGTTCCTCGGCGACGACTTCGGTCCGCTCCGCGTGGCGGTGCGTCATCTCGATCAGCGACGCCTGACCCTCGGGCCCGCGCGACCCGCGCGCGAGCACGGCCGTCGCCCGCCGCAGCTTGGCCAGCGTGCGCAGCGCGCAGTACGCCGCGACCAGCGCGACATAGGCCAGCACGAGCGCGAAGACCGCGACGTAAGTAGACATCGCTCACAGGTTATGGGCGCGGACGCATGGCGCCCGGCACGACACGGCAGGATCGAGCCGATGTCTCCTCTGACCGCGGCCCTGCTCGCCTTCGGCGTCGTCCTTCTCGTCGAACTGCCCGACAAGACGCTGGTCGCCTCGCTCGTGCTCTCGACCCGATACCGGCCGCGTCCCGTCCTGTTCGGGGTGGCGCTGGCCTTCGCGGTGCAATGCGCGATCGCGGGCGCGGCCGGCGGCGTGATCACGTTGCTGCCCTCGGGAGCGGTCAAAGCGGTCGTCGCCCTGATGTTCGCGCTCGGCGCGTACCTGCTGATCAAGGAGTCCTTCGCGGCGGACGACGACGACGTCGAGCTCGCCGAGGCGCGGATCAACGCGCCCTTCTGGCGGATCGTGGCCACGTCCTTCGGCGTCCTGTTCGCCGCCGAGTGGGGCGACGCGAGCCAGATCGCCACTGCGGGTCTCGTCGCCCGGCACCGTGGCGCGGCGCATGCGATCGCGACGGGGGTCGGCGCGTGGGTGGCCCTAGTGGCCGTGGCCGCGTTGGCCGTCGTTGCCGGTCGGGTGGTCCTGAAGCGGTTACCGCTGCACCTCGTCCACCGCGTGGCCGGAGCACTGTTCGCCGTCTTCGCGGTTGTGGCCGGGGTGGCTGCGTTCGCCGGATAAGCAACCTGTCCAGCGGCATCGCCGGAGGACTGGACAGTCTGTGCAGGTTGCTCGGCGGGCCCGCGTCCACTTGCCCAGGGTTTGGCGAAAGAGCAGGCTGACGGCATGACGAGCGTCGACCTCACTCTCGAAGAACGCGAAGCCCACCTCACCGTCGAGCGGCTCAAGCAGCTTGTCGGGCTGGTCGAGTACGACGAGTCGACCGACCCGTTCCCGGTCACGTCGATGGACGCGGTCGTGTTTGTCTCCGGCAACGCCACCCAGAGCGCGCACTACTACCAGCACGCCTTCGGTATGACGCTCGTCGGCTACAGCGGGCCGGAGACCGGCAACCGCGACCACAAGGCGTTCGTGGTGCGCGCCGGCTCGGCCCGGTTCGTCATCATCGGCGCCGTCGACCCGGGCAGCCCATACGCCGATCACCACCGCCGCCACGGCGACGGCGTCATCGACCTCGCGCTCGAGGTGCCCGACGTCGACAAGTGCGTGGCTCACGCGCGGGCGCAAGGTGCCACCGTCCTCGACGAACCGCACGACGTCACCGACGAGCACGGCACCGTCCGCACCGCCGCGATCGCCGCCTACGGCGAGACGCGCCACAGCCTCGTCGACCGATCCCGCTACGGCGGCGTCTACCTCCCGGGGTTCGTCGAGCGGACGTCGACGATGACTCCGCCGGACAACCGGCTGTTCCAGGCCGTCGACCACTGCGTGGGCAACGTCGAACTCGGCCGCATGGATGAATGGGTGGCGTTCTACAACCGGGTGATGGGCTTCGTGAACATGGCCGAGTTCGTCGGCGACGACATCGCGACGGAGTACTCCGCGCTGATGAGCAAGGTCGTCGCCAACGGCAACCACCGCGTCAAGTTCCCGCTCAACGAGCCCGCGGTGGGCAAGC
>JAVHVH010000055.1:0-19617 GCA_032160665.1 Pseudonocardiales bacterium | reverse complement strand
TCAGATTGAACTCGATCTCTAGCCCGGTCAGGGGTCGCTCGAAGTCGAATTTCGACTCACCGAGCATCCGGGCGAAGACCTCGAGGCAGCCGTGCAGCTTCTCGCGGTACCGCTGCCGGTCGTGCCGAGTGAATATCCGGCTGTCGACGTCCTCGCCCATGACCGCACCTCCGCGCATCTGGCCTGGTATCGAGCCTTCCAGAAGTCCGGCGAGAAGCACCGGAAAACTTTCCTGGCCCCGGATGCCGAAAAGCCGGCGAGGCGGTCAGCGGCGATTGGCCGCCGCGATCGCGGACAGATGTGCGCGCAGGTCGTGTCGCCACTGGCTGAGGTCGTACTGGTTGCTGAACAGGACGGGCCAGCGAAAGCGCGGTGTACCGATGACGAGGCTGTTGAAGTCCTCGCCGTCCTCTTCGAACTCGATCTCGTCGACGGAGACGATTTCGTGAAATGGGATGGTAAGCGTGAACTGTTCGGGGCTTCTGCTCGAGGTGCTCCAGACGAACACCATGCGGTCGCCGAGAACGATCGTCGCGCCGGCCCGCAGCGACTTGAGGGACCGGGCCATGCGCTTGTCGAAGCCCGCCGTCTCCGCCGGATCGAGGCCGAACAGGGTCGGCAGGAAGAGCGCGATCTGGTCGCGTGAATGCAGCTGGTGCCGAGCGAGTTCGCGGGCGACGTCCTCCCACTCCTCGAATCCCCCCGACCATCCTCCCGTGGCCGCATCGGTGTGATCGATCGCAGCCCTGATCGGGTCGGTCATGTCCGGCGGTCGGGTGTAGGGCACTCGGCCGACGAGCGTGCGAGGTTCAGGGTCGGTGCGCGGCCGGTGAACCTGAGGCCCGGCGCGCAGCTGGGTTTCGACGTCGACGGCCGAAGGTCGGCGCGCGGGTTCGGCGGCGAGCATGTCCATCAGGAGCGCGGCCAGCGGACCGGCTCGCACGGGCGGGCGGACCGCCTGGGTGAGCACCTGGGCCAGGACCGCCAGCGAGTTCTGCTCGCCGCCACCGAAGGGCGGGCGGCCCTCGACGGCCGTATAGAGGGTGGCGCCGAGGGCGTAGACGTCGCTTTCTGGACCGGCGGACTCGCCGCGGACGATCTCCGGGGCGAGGTAGGCGGGCGTGCCGATCACCGCGCCGGTCTGGGTCAGGGTGCCGTCACCGCTGCTGCGGGCGATGCCGAAGTCGGCGAGCTTCGCCTGGCCGTGCTCGTTCAAGAGGATGTTCGCCGGTTTGACGTCGCGGTGCACGATTCCCAGCGCGTGGGCCTGCGCGAGCGCACCGGCGACCTGCCCGATGATCCGGCCGGCTTCGTCGGGGTGCAGCTGCCCGGCCTCGGCGATGCGCGAGCCCAGTGATCGGCCCGGGACGTATTGCATGATGACGTGCGGAACATCGTCGATGACGACGAGATCGTGCACGACGACTGCGTTCGGATGGTCCAGCCGGGCGGCCAGCCGTGCCTCGCGCACCATCCGCTCGAGGGCGTGCGGGTCCGTCGCGCCCGCCCACTGGCGGACGCGCTTGACGGCTACGCGCCGGTGCAGAAGGACGTCCTCGGCCAGCCATACGTCGCCCATGGCGCCCGAGCCCAGAGGCTTGACGTGTTGATACCGGCCGGCGAGGAGGTCGTCTGGCATCGGGTTGCCTCGTGGTCTCGGCTCAGCCAGCGCCGAGGATGCCGCCGCCGCTGCCGAGCTGCTCGATCAGCAGATCCGTATCAGCGAAGGTCTTGGCGATGACGGTCGTGCGCTTCATGTAATGCCCCACCGGGTACTCCATCGTCATGCCGATCCCGCCGTGCAGCTGGATGGCCTCCTGCGCGATGTGCCGGGCCGACGTGTCGATCTGGATCTTGGCCGCGCGGACCGCCTGCCGCCGCTGCTCGACGTCGTCGTCGGTGAGCGCCAGCCGGGCCACGAGCGCCATCGAACGGGCCTGCTCGAGGGAGACGTACATGTTCGCGGCCCGGTGCTGCAGGGCTTGGAACACCGCGATCGGCTGGCCGAACTGCACGCGCGTTTTGAGGTAGTCGACGGTGAGCCACAGCATTCGTTCCATCGCGCCGACCGCTTCGGCGCACAGCGCCGCGGTGGCGACGTCGAGCACTGATTCGATGTGCGCCAGCGCATCGGCGGGTGCTCCCAACGCTGCGGCCGGCGCGTCGGAGAACAGCACGTCGGCGCCCCGCAGTCCGTCCTGCATCGCATAACCGTCCCGGCGCACGGCCGAGGACGTCGCGTCGACCACGAAGAGCCCGACGTCGCCGTCCGGGGTTCGCGCCGACACGACGAGGTGGTCGGCGCAGTCACCGCCGAGGACCGCGATCTTCTCGCCGGCAATCGTCCAGCCGTCGCCGGCCGGAGTGGCGGCGCAGGCGATGTCGGTCAAAGACCAGCGCGACGCCGCCTCGGCGTAGGCGAAGGCCAGCAGCGTCGAGCCGTCCGCCACGCCCGGCAGCAGGGCGGCCTTCTGGTCAGGTGACCCGGCCGCGGCCACCAGTGCGCCGCCGAGCACAACCGTGGCCACGAACGGCTCGAGGACCAGCGCCCGGCCGAAGCCCTCCATGACGACGGCGAGTTCGCCGGCGCCCATGCCGGCGCCGCCGTACTGCTCTTCGACGGTGAGGCCGAGCAGCCCGAGATCGGCGTACTGCCGCCACATGTCGCGGCTCCACCCGTCCTCGGAGGACAGCAGCGCGAGCCGGGCGTTGGGGTCGTAGCGCTTCTCGAGCAGATCACCGACGGTCTCGGCGAGCATGCGCTGTTCGTCGGTGAGGTCGAGATCCATTCGCGGACTCCTCAGAACTTCAGAATGGCTTTGGCGATGATGCCGCGCTGGACCTCGTTGGAGCCGCTGTAGATCGAGGCCTTGCGCCAGTTGAAGTACGTGGGGAGTGCGTCGACCGCGCCCTCGGGCAGCGCCGCGAAGCCGTCCGGAACGGTGGCGTGCTCGCGGTAGGCCAGGCCGGCCGGGCCGAGTACGTCGACGAGCAGTTCGCTGGCGTCTTGCTGCAGCTCCGAGCCCTTGAGCTTGAGGACGGACGAGACGGGGTCCGGCGTGCCGGCCGGCAGCGAGCCCTCCCGGGCCAGCACCCGCAGCACCGACATCTCCAGCGCCGTCGTCTCGACCTCGAGGCGAGTCAGCTTGGCGCGCAGCAGCGGGTCGTCGAGGAGGGGACCGGCGAGCCTCTTGATCCGGTCGATCCGGGCCTTGATCAGGCCGACCCCGGCCACGCCGGTCCGCTCGTTGCCGAGCAGGAACTTCGCGTACGTCCAGCCCTTGTTCTCCTCACCCACGAGCTGGTCGATCGGCACCCGGACGCCTTCGAAGAAGACCTCGTTGACCTCGTAGCCGCCGTCGATGAGGTGGATCGGGCGCACCGTGACGCCCGGAGACGTCATGTCGATGAGCAGGAACGAGATGCCCGCCTGCTTCTTGGCCGAGGGGTCGGTGCGCACCAGGCAGAAGATCCAGTCACCCCATTGCCCCAGCGTCGTCCACGTCTTCTGGCCGTTGACGATGTAGTGGTCCCCGTCCCGCACGGCCGACGTCTTGAGCGACGCGAGGTCGGAGCCCGCGTTCGGCTCGGAGAACCCCTGCGACCACCAGATGTCGCAATTGGCGGTCTTGGGCAGGAAGCGCTCCTTGAGATCCTGACTGCCGAACGTCGCGATCACCGGGCCGACCATCGCGGTGTTGAAGGTGAGTGGCGGCGGGACATGGGCCAGCACCATCTCTTCCGACCACAGATGACGCTGGATCGGGGTCCAGTTCTGCCCGCCCCACTCGACCGGCCAGTGCGGGACGGCCAAGCCGTGGGCGTTCAGGATCTGCTGGGTGCCGACGATGTCGGCCTTGGTGGGGTGCTCGCCGCGGGCGATGCGCTCACGGAGGTCGGACGGGATCTCGGTGGTGAACAACGAGCGCATCCGCTCGGCGAAGGCGCGGTCTTCCTTGCTCAGGGCGAGATCCATGCATGCTCCCGACGGGTCGTGCCGCGCGGCGTGGGCGATCCCCGGTCACGGTACTAGGGCGCCCGGGTCGGCCAGGATGTGATGGTTGCCGCACCGGCGCTGGGGTACGTTTCGGGGCGCGGTCTGGCGGCGTGGCGCACCCGGGCAGGGAGATTGATGGACCACAAGACACTGGTCGACCTGATCAGCATCCCGTTGTTCACGGGCGTGATCGGCTACATCACGAACTGGACCGGCGTCCTCATGCTGTTCCGGCCGGTCAAGTTCCACGGGTTCAAGGTCCCCGGCCTGCGGGTGCTCTTCCCGCTGCTCCCGCGCCGCGTCCGGGTGCTGCCGCTGATCCGCTACGACGGCCGGCTCGGCTGGCAGGGCATCGTGCCGTCACGCGCGGACAAGATGGCCAGCATCAGTGTCGACAAGGGTCTGGCCAAACTCGGCAGCATCTCGGACTTCTACCGCGAGCTCGAGCCGGACAAGATCGCCGAGCACCTGACCTTGATCGCGCAGAACGAGATCCGCGACGTCGTCGAGACGATCATGCAGCAGGAGAACCCGCAGCTGTGGCACGACCTGCCGCCCGTCATCAAGGAGGCGGTCTTCGCCCGGGTGCGGTCTCAGCTGCCCAGCATCGTCAAGAGCATTACGGAAGAGATCGGCGAGAACGTCGACCAGCTGATCGACGCGAAGCTGATGGTGATCAGGTACTTCTCCAAGAACCCGGAACTGCTCAACGAACTGTTCCTGATCATGGGCCGCAAAGAGCTCACCTTCATGCAGAACTTCGGGTTCTACTTCGGACTGCCGATGGGATTCGTCCTCTTTGGCATCCTGCAGGTCTTCCCCGAGTGGTACGTGCTGCCGCTCGGTGGCGTGATCATCGGCTGGGTCGTCAACTACCTCGGCATCACGCTCATCTTCGAGCCGGTGTTCCCCAAGAAGTGGGTGCCGTGGCACCAGGGCCTGCTGATCAAGCGGCAAGCCGAGGTCACCAAGCTGTACTCGCAGATGGTCGCCGACAAGGTCATCACCCTGCAGAACATCGGCAACGAGCTGATGACCGGCCCGCGCAGCGACCGCACGCTGCAGCTGCTCGAGGATTCGCTACGCCCCGCGGTCGACAACGCGGTCGGGCCGGCCCGGGCCGCGGTTCGCGTGGCGATCGGCACGAAGGAGTACGACCAGATCCGTTCGTCTGTGGCCACCGAGGCCAGCGGCTTCGCTCCGATCGCGTTCAACGACGCCGAGTTCAGCCGGCGCCAGTCGAGCAAGATCTACACGTTCATCTCCGGGCAGATGAGCCAGATGGGCCCCGACGACTTCGTCGAGATGCTGCGCTCGGCTATCAAGCAGGACGAATGGCTACTGTTTGTCCACGGTGGTGCGCTCGGCCTGTTCGCCGGGTTCCTTCATCTCGCGATCTTCGGAGTCTGATCAATGCCCGACAACGATGTGACCGGCTCCGGCGACGCCACGGGTTTCGTGACGCGACGGCCCAGCCCGGGCATCGCCGGCCGGCCCGGCCCCGCGAAGGTCGTCGCGCGGCGCCCGAGCCCGTCGATCGTGCGCGCCGGGCCGGGGCTCGCGCGGGTCGTCGCGGTGTCAGCGTGGAACCTCATGAGCTGGTCGGTGGGCGCCACGGTCGCCGGCGCGAACTACGTCGCGCGCCGGGCCGTCGACGGCGAATCGGCTCCGGTCATCCTGCAGGAGGCCGCGTCGGAGCTGCGCAACGTCGCCTGGCGAGCGTTGGGCTTGCCGACCGAGATGATCTCGTCCACCACATCGGCCGAACGGTCCGCGGCTCGAGGCGCGTCGGCGGAGGACCTGCAGCGGCGAGGGACGGAACTGCTGCGCCGGTCCAACGACGTCCACGTCGTCGAAGACACCCACCCGGCCTTTGCCCGGATCCTCACCGAGATCACTCCGGACGAGGCGCGCATCCTGCGCTTCGTCTATCTCGAGGGACCGCAGCCGGCGATCGACATCCGCACCTTCCGGCCGCTCGGGATCGGTTCGGAGCTGATCGCCGCCGGGATGAGCATGATCGCCGAACACGCCGGCCTGCGTAACCTCGATCGAATCGATCCGTACCTGACGAACCTCGGTCGGCTCGGCCTCATCGAATTCTCCAAGGAGCAGGTCAGCAACCCGACCCGCTACCAGGTCATCGAGGCGCAGCCGAAGGTCGTCGCCGCGCTGAAGCGGGCCGGACGCTCACCGAAGCTCGTCCAGCGCAGCATTCGGCTGACCTCGTTCGGTGCGGAGTTCGTGCGCACCTGCCTGCCGCTCAACGGCCGGGTCGTGCCGCAACGTGAGGGTCCGACCGGACCGGCCGGTGCCGTCACGACCTGAGCGGTCGACTCACTCGCTGCGCCGCCCGCGGACCCAGTCGTCGTAGCGGATCCGGTTGAGGGCAACCACCTCGCCCAGCCGGGCCCACTCGGCGCGTCCCAGCCGGGCCAGCGGATCGACGGCGCGGGCATCGGGTAGGCCGTCCGCGGCAAGCACGTCGCGTCGGGCGGCCAGGTGCACGACCTCGCCGAACACCATGACGCACTTGCCGATCTCGTGCTCGCCGGAGACCCGGCACTCGAAGACGATCGGCGCGGCCTTGACCCGCGGCGGCGCCACGACAGCGCTCGGCTCGCGCTCGAGGCGCGCCGCGTCGAACTCGCTGAGCTCGTCGGGGAAGTTCGTCGCCGAGTCGTTCATCGCGTGCAGCAGCTCGCCACTGCCGATGTTGAGCACGAACTCCCCAGTCGCACGAACGTTGGCCAGTGTGTCCTTGTGGCCCACCGAGACGAAGCACAGCGTCGGTGGGTCGACGCCGGCGACGGTCGTGAACGAGTGCGGAGCGACGTTGTCGACACCGTCGGCGGACCGGCTCGACACCCACGCGATCGCCCGCGGGATCAGCGATGCGGTCAGCCAGGGGTAGACGCCGTGCTCGGTATCACCGGGCGCCAGCTCGACACGATCGCGCACCGGTCCAGCTAACCAGCCCGCCCGATCAGCGCATCGCGCGGTCGTAGAGCTGGCCGTCCGCCATATCGACCGACTCGATCACGTGCAGTACGGCGTTGATCAGAGCCAGGTGGGTGAACGCCTGTGGGAAGTTGCCGAGATGCGTCCCGCTGTGGACGTCGATCTCCTCCGCGTACAACTCCAGGGGGCCGGCCAGTGACAGCAGACGCGCGCAGAGGCCCCGGGCCTCGGTGTAGTCACCGATCTCGCACAAGGCCGAGACCAGCCAGAACGAGCAGATCGTGAACGACCCTTCCTCGCCGGTGAAGCCGTCGTCGGTCTCGTCGACCCGGTAGCGGAGCACCATGCCGTGCTCGGTCAGCTCCTCGGCGATCGCGCGCACGGTGTTGACGATCCGGGGATCGTCCGGGGGCAGGAAACGAACCAGGGGAGCGAGTAGCAGCGAGGCGTCGAGCGCCTTCGTGCCGTAGTACTGCGTCAGCACGCCCCGCTCGTCGAGTCCGTGCTCGAGGATGTCGGCCTTGATCTCGTCGGCGGCCATCTCCCACTCCGACGCGGCCGCGTCCTGTCCGATGACGGCGGCGAGCTTCGCTCCGCGGTCGACGGCGACCCAGCACATGATCTTGGACGAGGTGAAGTGCTGCTCTTGCCCGCGGACCTCCCAGATTCCGGCGTCGGGCTCGCGCCAGTGCTTGAGCGCGGCCTTGACCTGCTTGGCGAGGATCGGCCAGATCCGGCCGTCGACGTGGTCGGCCGCCTTGCTGTGCAGGTACACCGAGTCGAGCAGCGCACCCCACACGTCGTGCTGGTTCTGCGTGCTGGCCGCGTTGCCGATGCGCACCGGACGTGAGTCGGCGTACCCGGGCAGATGGTCGAGTTCATACTCGGTGAGATCGCGCTCGCCACCGATCCCGTACATGATCTGCAGGTCCTCGTCCTGCTCGGCGAGGTCGGCGATGAAGGAGAAGAAGTCGACCGCCTCCCAGTCGTAGCCCAGCGAGTACATGGCCCAGAGGGCAAATGTCGCGTCCCGGATCCAGCTGTAGCGGTAGTCGTAGTTGCGAGCGCCGCCGATCGTCTCTGGCAGTGACGTGCTCGCGGCCGCGCAGATGGCACCCGTGGGGGAGTAGGTCAGCCCTTTGAGGGTCAGCGCGCTGCGCTGCAGGTAGCTGCGCCACGGGTGATCGGGGAAGTTTCCCCGCGCCAACCAGTGCTGCCAGTGGTGGGCCGTCCACACCTGGCGCCGGTACGCGGCGTCGTAGGTGAGCGGGGGTTCCTTGGTGCCCCAGGACAGCGCGACGAAGCGGGTGTCGCCCTCCTTGAGCAGCGTGCGCACGCTCGCGCGGCTGCCCTCGAAACCGAGCCGCATGTCAGTGGTCAGCGTCAGGGCCGATTTCACGTTGTCGGCCGTGCCGCGGGCCTGGTGATAGACCTTGTCGGTGTACTCCCAATGCAGGGCGGCGCGACCGTAGTCGGGCGCGGGCTCGCACTCGATGATCGTCTGGACCTCGCCCTTGACGCAGCGGATAGTGCGCAGCAGGACGTGCTCGGCCTCGTAGTCGGTGGGCGTGCGTTTCTGCGTTCGGGACAGCTCCGCCTCGTGCCGCCATGGGCCGAGCAGGAGCGCGTCGCGGACGATGATCCAGCCGGTGTCGGTACCCCAGCTCGTCTCGAGAACCATGGTTCCGGGCAGGTAGCGGCGGGCCACGGGGACCGTGACGTCGGTCGGGGCGACCCGGAAGCTGCCGGCATGCCGGCCGAGGATCGCGCCGAAGATGCTCGGCGAGTCCATTCGCGGCAGGCACATCCAGTCGATCGATCCACCCGGGGCCACGAGCGCGGTCGTCTCGCCGTCGGACAGGAACCCGTAATCGCCGATCGGCACGACCCGCGCGGCGATGCCCTTGCCGGGTGTGACCCCGCCGGTGGTCTCCATCAGCCCGCCTCCATGAGCGCAGGATGCTCGTGTTCGGCGCCGACCTCAAGCCGATCCGGGGTCCGGCGCCGGCTGATTGCCCTGGCGGCCGCGCGCTCGGCCAGCGCGCAGACGACCAGCACGCCCACGGCGACGATGCCGTCGGCCCAGAAGTGGTTGGCGGTGGCCACGACGACGACCACGGTGAGGACGGCGTGCGCCGGGCCGAGCCATCGCCACGGCCCGCGTCCGATGGTTACCGTGGCCCACCCGATCAGCACTGCCCACGCGACGTGGACGGACGGCATGGCCGAGAGCTGGTCGGCGCCGAAGCCGAGGCTGTAGACCGACTCGTGGAGCTGCGCCGCGGTATCGACGTACCCGGGAAGCAACCGCGGCGGCGCCACCGGGATCAGTTGGATGAGTAGGCAGATCAGCGTGGTGAGGGCGAGCACCCGCCGGACCTCGCGATAGCGATCGCGATGCCGGATGAACAGCCAGATGAGGAACACGAACAGCCCGCCGAAATGCATCGTCGCGTAGTAAATGTTCGACGCGTGCGCGGCGATCGAGTTGCCGGTGAGCGCGGCCTGCACGCTCGCCTCCGACGGCAGGTGCAGGGCGCGTTCGGCGCGCTCGAGCCAGTTGGCCCGGTCGAAGGCGCCTTGGGTGCCGAGGACGGACAGCGTGCCGGCAAGCTGCCACAGCGAGTAGAGCCCGGCGATGATCGTGGCCTCGCGCGCGAATGGAGCCAGCGAGCGCACCCGAGGTCGACGGGTGACGGAGACCGCGCCGGCGACGATCGCGAGCCCGCCGGTGAGAAAGGCGGCCTGCTCCCAGGTCAGCGCGATGTCTTGCACGGGCCAACTATGCCGGTCGGCACCGCTTCGCGCAGCGACTTGCTGATAACGGAATGAACCGCGTCGGTCGTGTCTTCTAGAGTCCGGACAGTTCGGACGACACCGGAACGGACTTCGATGACGCGGCGTAACTGGGCCTTGTTTGCGGCAATGTGCGTGATCTGGGGCGTGCCCTACCTGCTGATCCGGGTTGCGGTGCGCGACTTCGCGCCCGGCACGCTCGTGTTCGCCCGCACGGCGATCGGCGGCCTCGTCCTGCTGCCGTTCGCCCTCGCGGCCGGTGGTTTCGGCCCGGTCCTGCGGCGCTGGCGGCCGCTGCTCCTGTTCACCGTGATCGAGCTGGCCATCCCGTGGTTGCTGCTGTCCGACGCCGAGAAGGTGCTCTCCAGCTCGCTGTCCGGGCTCCTCGTCGCGGCCGTGCCGCTCGTCGGGGTCGTGGTAGCCCGGGTGGTCGGTTCGGACGACCGGGGCGGTGGCGCGCTTCGCTACGCCGGTCTGCTGCTGGGAATGGTCGGCGTTGTGGTGCTGCTGGGCCTCGACGTCGGGCAGGTGCGGGCCGGGGCGCTGCTTGAGATCGCGGTAGTCGTCGTCGGCTACGCCGTGGGGCCGGTGATCATGTCGCGCCAGCTGGCCGACCTGCCGAGCATTCCGGTCGTGTCCGCGTCCCTGCTCCTCACGGCCGTCGGCTACCTGCCGTACGCGTTGCTGCGGTGGCCGGACTCCGTCAGCGCACAGGCCGGTTGGTCGGTCGTCGGGCTGGGGGTCGTGTGCACCGCGGTCGCGTTCGTGATCTTCTTCGCGCTGGTCGCCGGCATCGGCCCGGCCCGCTCGACCGTGATCACCTACGTCAATCCGGCGGTGGCGGTCTTGCTCGGCGTTCTGCTCCTCAATGAGAGTCTCACGCTGGGCATCGCGTTCGGCTTCCCGCTGATCCTGGTCGGGTCAGTACTGGCGGCCCGGCACGAGCGACCCGCGGCCGACGGCGCCGTGCCCGAAGCGGTGCTGGCCGTGACGATCTGCGACCACGATCAGCCCGGCGTTGATCAGCCCGTCGTGAATCAGTCGATGCGGACTTCGCCGGACGGGGTCGCGAAGACGGCGGCCACCAGTCCGGTGTCGCCGTCGAACGGTGACAGCCAGTCGACGTCAACACCGTCGAGCGGCTGGCGGGCCGACGTCCCGAGGTAGTCGTCGACCGTCGGTTCGTCGCCGGCGATCTCGAGGCGGGCCAACGCGACCCGTGATCCGCCGGCCGCGGGGTGGTACTGCTCGGGGCTCTCCCACTGGACGAAGAACGGCAGCTGGGGATCCTCGGTCACCTCGTTGATGCCGATCTGGCGCCACAGCAGATCGAAGCCGTCTGGGCGCCGGCGATGCCCCTTCGCGGCCGGGCGCTGCAGCCGGTCCTCGATGGGCCCGATGTCTTTGACCCGAACCGCCCAGGCCAGCCAGCCGCCGCCCGCCTGGCTGCGGGCCGACACGGCACGGCCGAACGGCGCGCGGTCCGCGGCCGGGTGATCGAGCGGTGCCACGACCTCGAGGTAGCAGCTGGCGGCAAGGGGCAGGACGAAGTTGCGGGTGCCGAACGAGGGATGTATCCCGCCGTCGCTGAACGCGGCGCCGAGCCGTGCTCCGAGCCGCTGCGCGCACGCTCCCAGGCCCTCGGGCCCGGCGACGTAGGACAGGTGGTCCAGGTGCATGCGGCCATGGTGACCCACCCCGCCCGCGGCCCCGCACGCGGGTCCGCGATTCGCTCGCAGCCGGGAAATGGTATTGCGCCTCAACCGGTGTAGAGATCCAGGCTCCCGGCCTCGTTCGCGACGTGGTCCGCGCCACCGCACTCGATCCACGCGTCGCCGAGATCGTCCAGGCTGGCCACCGGCAAACCGCTCGCGACGCGGCGGACCAGCGCGGCCGCAAGGCGCCCCTTGGCGAACTTGCTGTTGTAGCTGATCACCGCATGTCCACCGCGGGGCGCCGGCGACAGAACCCGCACCACGACGACACGATCGGCGACCGCCCGGCCGGGACGCCACATGGCGGCGTAATCGCCCGAGCGCAAGTCGACGACCAGCCCGCGCCGCACCAGGGAGGGCAGGACATCGGCGAGCACCGGCCTCCAGAACGTGGATGCGACGCCGAGACCGGGCAGAACGGCCTTGGCCGGCACTCGGTAGGCCGGAACCGGTTCGTCGCCCCGGACCACGCCTAACAGTCCGGAGAAGATCAGGGTGCTGCGAGCGGCGATGCCCTGCTCGGCGGTCGACAGGCCGGCGAAGCCGAGCCCGTCGTACACAACTCCGGCGTAGCGACGCAGCGCCGGGGTCGTCGCAGAGTCGAGTACGCCGGCGTTGAGGGCGAGCGCCGGCGCGGCGACGCCGTCGGGAAGCAGGAGTGCGTCCGCCGCGGCGTGCGCATCGCCGGCGACGAGTTCGAGCAGCGCGCCGATCGCTGCGCCTCGGGCGGCGCTCAGTGGGTCGGCCGTCGGCGGTCGGCTGCGCAACGGCCGTCCCCGCCCGCCAACGGTCTTGCCCTCGCTGGGCGGGAGGAGCAGATGCACGCCGGGTGAGGCTACCGGGCCCGGAGGCGGTCAGTTCGGCGGCGGGGGCGGCTTCGCGGTGCCGAACCCCTGAGGCGCGCCGATCAATTGCCGCAGTGCCGGCCAGGCGGCGGCGAAGCCATGGTGGAGTCGCAATCCGGTGACATCCGCGATGGACCACCAGCGGATCGCCGTGCTCTCGGCGTTGGCGGGCGTGACCTGCAGTCCCGCGTGGGTCTTGGCGACGATCGTGGTGTAGCTCCATCCGCCGTGCTCGTCGACCCACTCGGTGTACGGGGCGATGCTCTCGGCCAGCAGTGAGGTCTCCTCGGCGGCCTCGCGCAGGGCCGCCGTGATCGGGTCCTCGTGACTGTCCCTCGCACCGCCGGGGACGGCCCAGGTGTCGCCCTCGTGGGTCCACGGCGCGCGGTGTTGCAGCAGGACCCGTTCGCCGTCGGTGATGAGGAGGCCGGCCGCGCCGAAGCGTCCCCAGTGCCGATGCCCGAACGAGCACTGCACCCAGCCGTTGCCGTCGCCCACCTGAAGTTCCTACCGCATTGTCGTGGGCCGCTGTCGTCCACGACGCGGATAGGTTGACGTCGGCCCGCCAGGTCGCCTCTCGGCGGAAGGCCGCTCGAAGCGGCTGTTGTGGGACCGGGGGCCATGGATCGGGCCGACGCCGTGCTCGAGTTTACCGGCTCCCCGACACGAGACGCGATGTTGGAGGCAGGTCATTGGCATCCCACAGTGCAGCCGTATCGTGGACGGGTGCGTCGGGACCGGAGCAGAACGTGACGTCGGGCGAGGACCCCCGGCCGCATCGTCCTGCGCTGTTCGCCGACCTCACCGAGATGATCGACGCGGCCGGCGGGACCTCGCCGAGTTCGCGGGCCGAGATCGCCGCCGCCACGGCCGCGGTCGTCGTCCAGGCCGGACGTTCGCCCGGCGACGGCGCGCGCTTCGTCGGCCTGGCCGACCGGGTCGGTCTGGACACCCTCGCCGCTCTGTGGCGCGACGCGGACCCGGTGAGCCTTCCGGGTTCGCTGTGGGCGCTGTACCTGCTGCGGCAGTGGTGTCACAGCGAGAGCGACGAAGTGACCCGGCTCTGGCGCGCAGGTGAACCGCTCGCACCGGCCGAGGCCGTCGTCGCCGGAGTCGCCGACTACGCCGACGTCGCGGCGGTGCGGCAGGTGGCCGATGCCGTGCTCGCGGGCGTGTACCAGGGAGATCTCGCCGTCGCCCTCGAGCGAGCCGCCTCGTTCTTCCGGGTTGTCGCGGCCGGCCGTCGCAGCCTGGGCGGGCGTGACGAGGTCCTCGGTGAGGTGAATCTCGCCGAACGCAACGACCGCGCCGCGACGGCGCTGTCGGTGGCGGCCGGGCGCTGGCGGGCCGGAACCCTGCACTGAGCCATCGCCGACCGCGACGCCGCGCTAGCACACGACACCCACGAAATCCGCGGGCTTCTGCACAGCCCGTCGCGTCGTCCACAGCCTGACGTGCGGCCGTGCACGCCGTCGAACCGGCGACGACGCTGGCCGCATGACCACCGAACGCCGCCTCCGTCGCCCGTCCGCGACCGAAGGAATCTCCGGGCCGGCCGAGCTTCTGCAAGCCGTCCCTTACCTGCTCGGCTTCCATCCGTTGCGCAGCCTCGTGCTGGTCGGGCTCGACGCGGGACTACTTGTCGTCACCGCGCGACTCGACCTCGTCGACGCGCAGGCCCCCGATGTCGTTGCCAGCACGATCCAGGCCATGCACCTGGGCGGTAGCACCTCGATCGTGGCGGCGGTCTACGACGACGATGCGGCGATCGGCGCGGCTGGCGCCGATCTGCCCTGGTCCGCGGTCGCGGCATCGGTCGGCCGCGATGCCGACGCACTCGGGTGCCAGGCCGTCGACGTCCTGCTCGTGATCGGCGACCGGTGGTGGTCCTACGTCTGCACGGAGCCGGAATGCTGTCCGGCCGACGGGAACCCGATGCCGGACGGGCCGTCCGCCTTCACCGCCGCGGCGACCTACGCAGGAGTCGTCGCCCTCCCCGACCGTGCCGCGCTGGCGGCGGTACTCGATCCGCTGCCCGACGACGAGCGCGATCGGCTCGGTGCTCAGCTCGCCATGGCCGAGAACGCGACGGTCGCCGCGGCGCTCGAGGGCCACGCGCAGCGCCATGGCAGCTCGATCAAGCGCGCGCTCTTCGCGGCGGCACGCGGCGCGGACGAGCCGTGCTGGCCCGGCATCGCCGACGCTGACGCCGCGCGCTTCGGTGCCGCGCTGAGCGTCGTGACGATGCGCGACGCGCTGTGGATGGCCGTTGACGATGGCCGCCTCGACGGTCGGGCGCTCTGGCGTGACCTGGGCCGCCGGCTACCGAGCCCGTACGACGCGAGTCCGCTGTTCCTGTTCGGGTGGGCCGCGTGGCGCGCCGGCGACGGTGCCCTCGCCGGCATCGCCGCCGAGCGGGCCATCGCCAGCGATCCCGGCTACAGCGCAGCTGACCTGCTGCTCGCCGCGCTGGCCCGCGGAGTCGACCCGCGACGGTTGCCCAGACTTCGGCTGCCCCGCTCGGCCTGAACCCGGCCCGCGGGGTAGGCCGACGTGCTTATGCCACCCGGACGAAGATGTGGTCGGAGACGTGGCGGGTGAAGATGACGCGTTCGGCCTCGCCGGTCCACACCTCGACCCCGCGGGGGATCGCGGCGACCTTGATGTGGCGACCCGGGCGCAGGCCGGCTTCGTCCAGGCGGTGCATGAGCGCCGCGTCGGATTGAAGCTGTTCGCTGATCCGGTTGATCACGACGTCCTGCCCGGTCGTGGCGGCCTCGCTGAGGCTGAGCAGCATGCCGCCCTGGTCGGTCGTCGCGAAGGGCAGCCCGAGCTGGTCGAGGCCCGGGATCGGGTTGCCGTGCGGGCAGACGAGCGGCTTGTCGAGCAGCGCCAAAATGCGCCGCTCGACCTTCTCGCTCATCACGTGTTCCCAGCGGCAGGCCTCGATGTGCAGGTCTTCCCAATCCAGGCCGATGACGTCGGCGAGCAGCCGTTCGGCCAACCGGTGCTTGCGCATGACGCCGACGGCTTCGTGCCGGCCCGCATCCGTGAGTTCGAGGTGGCGATCGTCAGCGACGTTCAGCAAGCCGTCGCGCTCCATCCGGGCGACGGTCTGGCTCACCGTCGGCCCGCTCTGGCCGAGACGCTCGGCGATACGGGCCCGCAGCGGGACAACGCCCTCTTCCTCGAGCTCGTAGACCGTGCGCAGATACATCTCGGTCGTGTCGATCAGATCGCTGTGATGACTCACAGAGCAATCCTAGGCGCGTATCACGAGAGCGATGAGCGCCCGCGCGAAGGCCGCCGCCGCGTTGAATTAGTTCTCGAGGTAATCGCGCAGGACCTGCGACCGGGACGGGTGGCGCAGCTTGGCCATCGTCTCGCGCTCGATCTGACGGATCCGCTCGCGCGAGAGCTTGAACGCCCGCCCGATCTCGTCCAGAGTCTTGGGCTGGCCACCGTCGAGGCCGTACCGCATCCGGACGACCGCGGCCTCACGGGCGTCGAGCGTGCCGAGCACGTCCTGCAGTTGCGCGCGCATGAGGCCGCCCTCGACGACGGTCTCCGCGGCACTGGTCGCGCGCTCGTCGGCGATGAAGTCACCCAACGAGGCGTCGTCGTCCGTGCCGACCGTCTGGTCGAGGCTCACCAGGTCACGCGACAGATCGATCAACTCGCGCACCCGCTCCTCGGTGATGTCGAGCTCGTGGGCGAGTTCGGCGTGGTTCGCCTCGCGGCCGAGCTCCTGGTTCATCTCGCGCCGAATGCGCTGCAGCTTGTTGACCTGCTCGACGAGGTGCACGGGCAGCCGAATCGTGCGGGACTGGTCGGCCATCGCCCGGCTGATCGCCTGCCGGATCCACCACGTCGCGTACGTCGAGAACTTGAAACCCTTGGTGTAGTCGAACTTCTCGACCGCACGAATCAGGCCCAGGTTGCCCTCCTGGATGAGGTCCAGGAACGGCATGCCATGGCCGGTGTAGCGCTTCGCCAACGACACGACCAGGCGCAGGTTCGCGCGAAGCAGGTGGTCCTTGGCGCGCTCGCCGTCCATCACGAGCGCGCGCATCTCGCGCTTGCGCGCGGTGGTGAAACTGTTCGGCGAGGTGAGGAGGTGGTTCGCGTAGAGCCCGGCCTCGATCCGCTTGGCGAGCTCGACCTCGTCGGCGGCGCTCAGCAACGCGACCTTGCCGATCTCGTTCAGGTACACCCGGACGAGGTCGGCCGAGGCCGCGACCTCATCGAGGTCGGCAACCGGAGCCGGAGCAATCGGCTCGTCGAATTCGATTCCGGGAGTGTTGGCTGCGGTGGGCTCGGGGGCCGGTGTCGCGGCCTTGCGTCGGGTGGAACGCGCAGGCCGGGCCGGCGCGTTGTGTTCGACCTCGACCTGCTCCGGGGCGGCGGCCGGGTTGGCGGCCGCCTGGCCGGCCGTGCGAACGCTGCGGTGACCGCGCGTCGTGACACGCGATTCGGCCGACGAAGCACGCGACGCGGCCCCGCTCGCACGGCGTGCGACGGGACGGGAGGTTGCGTTGCGGGAGGTTGTCACGATCTGCCAGACCACCTTGGGTGCGAAGTTGTTGCAGAAATTGCCCTCGCCCACTTCTTCGTCAGCGGGGGCCTTTCGGTTCACCGAGTGAACGTATGAACAGGGGGTCGGTGTTCCCGAACTGGCGTTCGCCGCCCCGAGTGCTCAGAAAGTACTCATATTTCAACGAGCAGCGTGACCGGCCCGTCGTTGATCAGGGATACCCGCATGTCGGCGCCGAACACCCCGGTATGCACCGTGGCCCCGAGTTCGCGCAGTGCCTGCGCGAACCCCTCCACGAGGGGTTGGGCGATCGGCCGCGGCGCGGCGGCGGCCCAGGTCGGTCGGCGACCCTTGCGGGCGTCCCCGTAAAGGGTGAACTGGCTGACCACGAGGATCGCGGCCTCGGGAACGTCAGCGACGCTGCGTTCGTCGCGCAGGATCCGCAGTCCGTGCACCTTGCGGGCGAGGGCCGCGGCCGCGGCCGAGGTGTCGGCATGGGTCACGCCGACCAGAACCAGCAGGCCCGAGCCGATGGCCGAAACCGTCTGTCCGCCGACTTCGACCGACGCCTCGGTGACCCGCTGGACCACGGCTCTCATGGGCGGGTCCCGGGCAGCAGGAAGCCGCGCGAGATCAGGTCCCGGACCACGGGGAGGAGCGCATGGGCGATCTCGGATACCGGACGCTCCATGGCCGCAGCCAGCACCGTGACCGGCGCGAGCAGTGGCGCCGACCCGTCGCAGCCCGCAACGACGGCCGCGACGGCGTCGTCGGTCTCGAGTGCCCATCGCATGCCGGCAGACTGCCGCAGCCGAACCGCGGCGGTCATCCATCCCGTCGGGTCGAGCAGGTCGAACCGCTCGCGGACCAGGCCTTCCGCCGCGCGCAATGGTATTGCCAGCAGCGCCTCGTCCGAGGTCGCGGCCAGCAGTCGCTGCCGCGCGATCCAGGCCGACACGTGCGCGCCAGCAGGCTGCTCGACGGCCTGCGGCACGTCCTCCAGGACGACCACTGGGCTCGTCGCCGCGGTGCGCCACAGCGTGATCAGACCCATCCCCACCGCTGCGATTCCAGCACCGGCGAACCAGTCGAGCCAAGCGTCGTAGCGCTCGACCCATCGCGGCGTACCGGGCGACTCGCCGGCATCGCGCAGCCACAGCGCCACGTACTCGGCCGGCTCGGCGACCTCGCGCTGCCACACCCACGCGTCGCATCCCCGGCCCTCCAGCCACCCGGCCAATCGCTCCTGCCAGGTCTGGTCCGAGGTGATGGTCCAGTTCGCGAGCAACTGGGCCGTGCCGTTCTCGGTGAGGATGCCGGGCAGGCCAGTGACGAGGGCCTCGCACACCGCGTCTCCGGCGAGTCCGCTGTCGCGGTATTCGTAGCCGCCGGTGCCGTCCGACACGACAAACGGTGGATTGGCGACCACGAGGTCGAAGCGCTCGCGCTCCACCGGGGCCAGCAGCGACCCGGCCCGCAGGTCCCACGTCTGGCCCGAGAGCGCGGCGGTCGTCGCCGCCAGGCGCAGCGCCCGGGGACTGATGTCGGTGGCGACGACGTGGTGGGCATGCCGACCGAGGTGCAGCGCCTGGACGCCGGATCCGGTCCCGATGTCCAGCGCTCGTCCGACCGGTGACCGGGGAGTGGCCTGCGCCAGAGTCAACGACGCCGTCCCGATCCCGAGGACGTGGTCGGGCCGGAGCGGGCCCGGGCGCACGTCCGAGCCGAAGTCCGAGACCACCCACCAGTCCGGCGCGACCAAGCCGGACAAGCCGGCACCGACCTGGGCGTAGGGACGAACGTCGAACAAGGCGCGCGTTGCTCCCGCCGAGAGAGTGAGCAGTCCGGCCGCGCCGGCCGCGTCGAGCGGCAAGGGTTCCAGGGCCGCGCGGGCGTCGGCCTCCCGGACGGGCTGGCCCAGCAGGAACAGCCGGACGAGCGTGGCGAGCCGTCCGCGCTGCCGGCGGACCTGGCGCGAAACGCCGGCGAGGTCGCCGCGGGCCAGGGCCGCCTGGCCGGTCAGGCCGATGAGTTCATGCACCGCGTCGACGGTGTAGCCGCGCAACGCTTCGCGCAGCAGGGCCGTCTCGCGGTCGTCGAACAGCCCTGCGGTCACCGGCTCATCGTCGCGCACCAAGTGTGTTGTCCCGATGTCGACCAAGTACGAGCATTTCGCACGGTGCGGTGACACGATGTCACCATGCGCCGCCCTCACGCCGACGAGCCGGTGCTCATCACGACCGCACCCGAGAGCAGCGACGACGAGTACGACCGTCGGCGCAAGAAGTACGCGATCATGATGTCGATCCGCGCGGCCTGCGTGATCGCCGCCGCCACGACATATCGCGTGTCGATCCTCCTTGCGATGGGTTTCGTGGTCGGAGGGATGGTTCTGCCATGGTGCGCGGTGATCATCGCCAACGACCGCCCGGCGCGCCGCCGGGCCCAACGACCGGACCTGCGCTCCGATCTGCTGGCCGAGCGGGCGCTGCCGGCCGGCAAGGACGACCGCACGGTCGACGGCTGAGGCACAATCGACTGTCATGAACGAGACCGAGGTCCTGGAATCGCCGTCGACGTCGGACACCGACACCGGCCCGGACATGTTCCATTACGTGCGCAAGGCGAGCATCGCCGAGAGCGCGGTCATGGGCACCATGGTCGAGGCGCTCTGCGGTGAGGTGTTTCCGGTGACCAAGGCCCCCAAGCCCGGCTCGCCGGTCTGCCCGGCCTGCAAGGAGATCTACGAGAGCTTGCGCGCCTGACTGC
>JAVHVH010000008.1:0-24487 GCA_032160665.1 Pseudonocardiales bacterium | reverse complement strand
GAGAGCGCCTTCCTGCCCTCGCTGTTCTACCAGCCCTTGCCGTACGCGATGCGCTCGAACGTGAAGGGCTTCTTCGTCGCGCCGACGGGCCTCTACGACATGGGCGTCGTGTCGATGGCCTGACCGCCCGGGAGAACCATGAACTACTTGGTATTCGTTGTCCGGCGGCTGATCACTCTCATTCCGGTGCTTTTCGGGATCAGCCTGCTCGTGTTCTTCATGATCCATCTCGTCCCGGGGGACCCGGCGGTCACGCTGCTCGGGTCCCACGCCACGACGACCGCGGTGGCCGAGCTGCACAAACAGCTCGGCCTCGACCATCCGATCTGGCAGCAGTACCTGACGTTCCTGAACCATTTGCTGCACGGCAACCTCGGCGAGTCGTACCAGTACCGCACCAGCGTCTCGTCGATGATCGCGCAGAACCTGGTGCCCACCGTATGGCTGATCGTGGCCGGTGCGCTGTTCGCGGTCGTGATCAGCGTGCCGCTCGCCGTGTGGGCCGCCAGTCGGCGTAACCGCTTCGCCGATAGCGCGATTCGCACCATTCCGCTGATCGGGCTGGGCATGCCGGCCTTCTGGCTGGGCATCATGCTCATCCTGCTGCTGTCGCTTAAGGCCGGCGCGTTCCCGGCGTCGGGCTTCGGTACCGGGCTGTTCAATCACGTCCAGTCGATCATCCTGCCCGGGCTCACGGTCGCGCTCGCTCTGGTTCCGATCCTTGTCCGTAGCCTGCGCGCGAGCATGATCAACGTCCTGCAGAGCGACTACATCGTCACGGCACGATCCAAGGGGCTCAGCGCCCCGCGGGTGGTGCTGGGGCACGCGCTGCGCAACGCCGCGATCTCGTCGGTGACGGTGCTCGGCGTCAACATCGCCTACCTCATCGGATCGACCCTGGTCGTCGAGAAGGTGTTCGCGCTCAACGGCGTCGGCTTCCTCATGATCACAGCAATCTTCAACCGGGACTTCCCGATCGTCCAAGGAGTCACCCTGCTCTTCGCGATCATGGTGGTGGTCGTCAACCTGCTCACCGACATCTCGCACGCGGCGCTCGACCCTAGGGTGCGACTCTCATGACCGTCATCTCCGTTCCCGGCAGTGCTACCGACACGGTCGCCCCGACGACGCGCCGGCGGCGCAAGCGCAACGTCCTGCTGATCGTCGGGCTGACGCTGTTCGGGCTGCTGGTGCTGGTCGCGATCCTGGCCCCGGTGCTGGCCACCCACGATCCGATCCAGCAGGACCTCGCGCACGCCCGGCTGGCCCCGGGTTCACCAGGCCACCTGCTCGGCACCGACGAACTCGGCCGCGACGTCTTCTCCCGGCTGCTCTACGGCGCCCGGGTCGACCTGCGTGTCGGCGTGCTTGCGGTGGTCAGCCCATTCATCATCGGCACCGTGCTCGGCCTGATCTCCGGCTGGTTCGGCGGCTGGCTCGACACCCTGATCATGCGGATCGTCGACGTGGTTATCGCGTTCCCGTTCTTCGTGCTGGTCATCGCTCTCGTGTTCGCGCTGGGCGCCGGCACCGGCAGCATCTATCTCGCGATCACGATGGTCGGCTGGGTCGCGTACTGCCGCATCGTCCGCGGCGAGGTGCTGGTGGCCAAGGAACAGGAGTATTCGCTGGCGGCAAGAGCAAGCGGGCTGCCGACGTGGCGCATTCTGTTCCGGCATCTCCTTCCGAACGTGGTCCTGCAGGCGATTGTCTACTCGATGAGCGACATCGTGCTCACCATTCTGGCCATCGTGACGCTCGGCTACCTCGGACTCGGCGTGCCCCCTCCGACGCCGGACTGGGGCTCGATGATTCAGGACGGGCAGCAGTTCCTCCTCACCCAGTGGTATCTCGCCACCATCCCAGGCCTTGCGGTCGTCATCACCGGGCTGGCCCTGGCGTTGATCGCGGACGGACTCGTGGAGAGGTTCGATCGCACATGACCCCACTTCTCGAGGTGCACGACCTACACGTGGAGATTCCGGTACCCCACGGGCACCTGCACGCCGTGCGCGGCGTGTCATTGACCGTCGACGCCGGCGAGTCGATCGGCATAGTCGGTGAGTCCGGCTCGGGCAAGAGCATCACGTTGCGCGCGTTGCTGGGTCTGTTGCCCCAGCCGGCGCAGGTCACCAAGGGTTCGATCATCCTGGACGGCGTCGACGTGACCGGCTTGCCGGAACGGCGGCGCACCAAGATGCTCACCGATGCGATGAGCATGGTCTTCCAGGACTCCCTGACCGCGCTCAACCCGGTCATGCGGGTCGGTGACCAGATCGCCGAGGTGCCACGCCGCCGGTTGAGCATGTCCAAATCGGCCGCCCACGGTCGCGCGGTGGAACTCATGGACCAGGTGGGCATCCCCGAGCCGGAGCGCCGATTTCGGGCCTATCCGCACCAGCTGTCCGGCGGGATGCGGCAGCGGGTGTGCATCGCGATCGCCCTGTCGGCCGAACCGCGCCTGATCCTGGCCGACGAGCCAACGACCGCCCTCGATGTCACGATCCAGGCGCAGGTGCTCGCGGTGATCGACGGGCTGCGCCGCGGCCGTCAGCTCGGGGTGGTGCTGGTCAGCCACGACCTGGCCGTGATCAGCCAGACCTGCTCGCGGATCTACGTGATGTACGCGGGCCGGGTGATCGAGTCCGGCAGCATCCGTCAGCTGATCTCGCTCGCGCGGCACCCGTACACCTTCGCGCTGCTGCGGGCGGTTCCGGACCCGGACCTGCCGGTACACCGACTGCTGACGATCCCCGGGCAGCCGCCGGACCTCACCGCGGTACCGGCGGGTTGCTCGTTCGCGCCGCGCTGCGCGCTCGCCGAGCCGGCCTGCCGCGAGGTGGATCCGGCGCTGATGGCGGTGCCGGAAGAACCCGATCATGGCTCGGCGTGCATCCGGCTCGAGACGGCGTCCCAGTGGCTGGACTGGACTCCGGTCGACCTACCTGACCTGCTGGAGAAGACGTGACCGTCACGCTGGACAAGCCGCCGCGCTCTCGCGGCACCGATGAGGTGCTCGGCATAGACGGGCTGGTGCAGCACTTCGTCAGCCGGAGGTCGTGGACCGATCGGCTGACCCGTACTCCGCAGCACGTGGTCAAGGCCGTGGACGGTGTCGACCTCACGCTGTCGACCGGTGAGACGCTCGGCCTGGTTGGGGAGTCCGGCTGCGGCAAGTCGACGCTCAGCCGCTGCATTATGGGCCTGTACCGGCCGGTCGCCGGAGAGATCCGGTACGCGGGTGAACCGGTGCGCGGCCTGCCCAGCCGGGCCCAGCGGCGCACCGTACAGATGGTGTTCCAGGATCCGTACAGCTCGCTGAATCCCCGCATGACCGTTGGTCAGACGCTCCGGGAGCTGCTGCGCTACCACCAAATCGTCCCGCGCGACCGGGTCGCCGCGCGCAGTCGCGAGCTGATGGACCTGGTGGGGCTGCCGCACGACGCCCTGCGCCGGACGCCGCGCCAGTTCAGCGGCGGCCAGCGCCAGCGCATCGGCATCGCCCGCGCGCTGGCCCTGCAGCCGCGGGTGCTCATCGCCGACGAGCCGGTGTCGGCCCTCGACGTCTCCGTGCAGGCGACGATCATCAATCTGCTCACGGATCTGCGCGAAGAACTCGGGCTGTCGATGGTGTTCGTGTCGCACAACATCGCGGTCGTCCGGCAGGTAAGCGACCGGATCGCCGTGATGTACCGAGGCCGAATCGTCGAAACCGGGCCCACCGAGCAGATCTTCAACGACCCGCGCCACCCGTACACGGAGTTGCTGCTGGAATCGGTGCCGCGGATGCTCTCCGGCGCCGAGCTCCACCCGATCGGCGCCCCCGATTCGCTCGGTACCGCCGATCCACTCGCCGTCGTCGACGGCGAGCCGGACGCCGACGAGTCCCCGTACTCGGCGCACGCCATCGAAGGCGAGCGCGGCTGCCGTTACCGCCCACGATGCCCGGTGGCGATGGCTGTCTGTGCGGACGAGCCCGGATTGCTACCCATCGCCGGCAACCCCACCCGATCGGCGGCCTGCTGGCACGTCGACGACGACAGGAAGGACGAGCCCAGGTGACGCAACCGGTCATCATCGGCAGCGAACGCAGCGAGGTCGGCCTGCCCACCGGCATGGACGTACTGCGGGACGGAGGTTCCGCACTCGACGCGGTCGAGATTGCGTTACGTCACTGCGAGGACAACCTCGAGGACCACTACGTGGGTACCGGCGGACTGCCGAACGCCCGCGGTGACGTGGAACTGGATGCCTCGATCATGATCGGGTCCACCCGGGCGTTCGCGGCGGTCGCCGCCCTGCGCGGCTACCCGAACCCGATCTCGGTGGCCCGCGCGGTTCTGGAGAAGCTGCCCCAGCACGCCCTGCTGGTCGGGGAGGGTGCCGGGCTGTTTGCCGCCGAGTGCGGCTTCACGCAGGCCGAGCTGCTCACCGACGAGGCGCGCAAGCTGTGGCGCGAAGCCCTGCTGGAGACCGAAGAGGCGGTCGAGGGCGAGAACACCGACGCGACGCCGGGCGACACCGCCTACCGCCAGGCTGCCCTCGAGCTCGTGCGCCGGCTAGCGCCGCACGACGGGCCCTGGGGCACCATCAACGTCCTCGCTCTGGACCGCTCGGGTGAGCTCGTCGCCGGCGTCTCCACCAGCGGATATCCGTACAAGTACCCCGGACGGGTCGGCGACTCGGCCGTGCCGGGCGCGGGCAATTACTGCGACCTGCGCTACGGCGCGGCCGCCTGCACCGGACGCGGTGAGCTAAGCATGCGGGGCACCGGCGCCCGCGCGGTCGTCGAGCTGCTCGCCCGTGGCGAGGATCCCCAGGCGGCGTGTGCGGCCATGCTGGCCGATGTCGCCAGCATGCCCGACGAGTTCCGCTCCGAGCTGCGGGTGCTGGCGCTTACCCCTGACGGTCGGCACGGGGCCGCGGCCGGGCAGGCCGGATCGGTCTACGCGGTCATGACCGCGGACAGCGCCGAACCGGAGATGCGGCCGAGGAAGCTCGTGTGAAGGTCTACATCTCCTCCGACATGGAGGGCACGGCCGGGGTCGTTGACTGGGGGCAGTGCCTGCTCGGCGAGCCCGAGTACGAGTACTACCGGACGCTGCTGCAGGACGAGGTCAACGCCGCCATCGACGGGGCGCTGGCCGCGGGTGCCGACGAGTTCCTCGTCAACGACTCGCACTCGAAGATGCAGAACCTGCGCCCGAGCGGCCTCGCCGGCAACGCCCGCTACCTGTCCGGACGGCACAAGCCGCTGTACATGATGCAGGGCCTCGACTCGTCCTTCGACGCGATCTTCTTCGTCTCCTACCACGGCTCGATGTCGAGCGCCGCGCCGCTCTCGCACACCTACAACCCACGAGCGATCGCCGAGGTGTCGCTCAACGGGACGGTGGTCGGCGAGTCCGGCATCAACTCGCTGGTCGCGCTCGGCCACGGGGTGCCGATCGTCCTGGTCACCGGCGATGACATCACCGCGGCCGAAGCGGCCAAGATCAACCCCGGGGTGCACGCGGCCGTGGTCAAGACGGCCGTCAGCCGGTTCGCGGCGGACAGCCTGCACCCGGCCGCGGCCGGTGAGCTGATCCGAACACAGGCGGAGGCGGCCGTGCGCGAGCTGTCCACCGCCTCGCGACCTCAAATCACGCTTCCGGCAACGCTGACCACCACATTCCGCAACGCCGATCTTGCCGAGATGGCGACCTGGATAACCGGTGTGGAGCAGGTGGGGACGACGACGGTGTCGATCACCGACGACGACCCGATCCGCCTGTACCGCACCTTCATCAACACGGTGCTGTTGACCCGTGACATCGCAGAGTAGCGGTGGGCGTGAATGTTGATCGTTGAGATTATCGCCATCCCAGTGCGCACCGGGTTCTACGCCGATGATCAGGCGGCGATCCGGGCCGGGGCGCAGCCCGACGGCTTCCGCTACGTGGGAACGCCGGTAACCGCCGGATTCCGGGCGATCCGGCAGCCCGGCGAGGCGGTGTCGGTGATGCTCCTGCTCGAGGACGGGCAGGTCGCGTACGGCGACTGCGCTTCCGTTCAGTACGCCGGCGTCGGCGGCCGGGAGGCCCTGTTCGACGCGGCGACCGCGGTCAACGTCATCGACCGGCACGTGGCGCCGCTGCTGCGCGGTGCCCCTATCGGCGACTTCCGGTCGATGGCGGCGACGGTGGACGGGCTGCTGGTCGACGGCCAGCGGCTGCCGACTGCCGTCCGGTACGGGCTCACTCAGGCATTGCTGGATGCGGTGGCGCGGACGCGCGGCCTGACGATGGCCGAAGTCGTCCGCGATGAGTACCGGACTGGCATCGCGATCGAGCCGGTGCCGATGTTCGTGCAGAGTGGCGACGACCGTTACAGCAACGTCGACAAGATGGTGCTCAAGGAAGCCGACGTCCTTCCGCACGGACTCGTGA
The DNA here is from genome assembly GCA_032160665.1 of Pseudonocardiales bacterium. GTDB lineage: Bacteria > Actinomycetota > Actinomycetes > Mycobacteriales > Jatrophihabitantaceae > Jatrophihabitans. The sequence goes on along the minus strand of JAVHVH010000008.1, from coordinate 18,059 downwards.
ACCAGGTGGACTCGAAGTTGGGGTCCGACGGCGAGATCCTGCGGCAGTACATCGGGTGGCTGCGTGACCGGATTCTGACCCTTCGCCTGCGCGACGACTACGAGCCTATGATCCACCTCGACGTCTACGGCACGGTCGGGCTGGCGTTCGGCGGCGACGTGGCCCGGGTCACCGGCTATCTCATGGAGCTGGAAGCCCTGGCCGCGCCGTTCCGGTTGCGCGTCGAGCACGTGATCGACGCCGGTGGACGTGAGGGGCAGATCGAGGTCTCCGCGGCGCTGCGCCGCGCGCTCGAGGCGCGCGGCAGCCGGATCCAGATCGTGGTCGACGAGTGGTGCAACACCTTGGAAGACATCGAGCTGTTCGTCGCGGCCCACGCGGCTGACGTCATCCACGTCAAGACCCCGGACCTCGGCGGCGTCAACAACACGATCGAGGCGCTGCTGCACGTCCGCCGGGCCGGCCTCTTGGCCTACTGCGGCGGCACGTGTAACGAGACGGACCGGTCGGCCCAGGTCAGCGCGCACATCGCGATGGCCTGCGGGGCTGCGCAGATACTCGCCAAGCCGGGGATGGGCGTCGACGAAGGAATGATGATCGTCGGCAACGAAATGGCCCGCGTCGCCGCCCTGGTCGAGGCCCGGAACCGGGCCGCGGTCGCGTCGGCAACCGGTGGCCCCCAGACCGCCTCCGATTGGTGACCGATGTGTCGATGCTGCTGATGAGACATCGGATCGACCTGGCGAGCTGGGCGGTAAGCTGGGCGGTAAGCGTGGCCGCGTTGCGCGGCGACGCGACCGGCGGCGAGGCGCTCACGTGACCAAGCTCGTAGGACGGGTCGCGGTCGTCACCGGTGCCGCATCGGGCATCGGCGCCGGCATCGCCGAGGCGTTCGCCCGCGAAGGGGCGGACGTCGTCGTCGCCGACAAGGCGCCGGCCGAGGCGGCCGCGGAGGTCGTCGCCGCGATCGAGCGGCACGGTCGTGCGGCGCTGTACGTCCATACCGACGTCAGCGACGAGGCGAGCGTGCGCGCGATGGCCGAGCAGGCAATCGCCCGATTCGGTCGCGTCGACATCCTGGTCAACAACGCCGGCATCTTCTCCGAGTCTCTTCTCGAGGACATGCCGATCGAGGACTGGGATCGCGTCGTCAACACGAATCTGCGCGGCCCGTTCCTGTGCACCCGGATGTTGATCGGCCAGATGCTCGAGCGCGGGGACGGCCGGATCATCAACATCGCCTCGCAGCTGGGCCAGATCGGCGGGGACCCGGTCGCGCACTACTCGGCGAGCAAGGCCGGCCTGATCGGGCTGACCAAGGCGCTCGCCCGCGAGGTGTCGCGACGAGGCGTGCTGGTGAACGCGATCGCTCCCGGCCCGATCCAGACTCCGCTGCTCGACTCCGAGACCGAGGAGTGGCGGAACAACAAGCTGGCCGACCTGCCGATCGGGCGGTTCGGGACGGTTGACGAGGTCGCCCCGACCGCCGTGCTGCTGGCATCGTCCGACGGCTCCTATTACGTCGGCCAGACACTCGGGCCCAACGGCGGAGACGTGATGCTCTAGGCCGCGGGTGCGGTGGAAGGACACCAACGATGGACATTAAGGAAGTCCTCGCGGCCGCGCGCCGCCAGGGCGTGAAGCTGATCCGCTTCGAGTACTGCGACGTCAGCGGAGTCGCACGCACGAAGGCCATCCTCGCCAGCCAGCTCGAGCAGAAAATGCTCGAAGGGGTGAGCCTGACTCGCGCGCAGATGTCGATCAACCTGCTCGAGCAGGTTGTCCACATCGAGGGCATGGAGCCGGTCGGCGAGATCCGCCTCGTTCCCGATCCGGCGACGTTCACCGTGCTGCCGTGGGTGCCCGCGAGCGCGAGCGTGATGTGCGACCAGTTGGGGCACGACCGGCTCGATTGGGGGGCCTGTCCGCGCTCCTACCTCAAACGGATGGTCGAGCGCGCGGCCGATCTCGGCATCAGCGTGCAGGCAACCTTCGAGAACGAGTACTACGTCGCCCGCGAGCAGGACGGCCATTACGTGCCGCTCGACGTGTTCGGCCACGCGCCTGTGTACAGCACTATCGGTCACGATCTCAATGCGGAACTGATGATCGAGATCATCGACGCCCTCGACGCGCAGGGCATGTCCGCCGAACAGGCGATCAACGAGTACGGCGCCGGCCAGCAGGAGATTTCGATCCATCATGCCGACGCGTTGGCGGCGGCTGACCACCAGATGAAGTTCCGCGACACCGTCCGCGGGGTCGCGCTGCGTCACGGGCTGCTCGCGTCATTCGCACCGAAGCCGTTCCCGGACGAGATCGGCAGCGGCTCGCACGTCCATTTCAGCTTGTGGGAAGCCGACGGATCTCGCAGCCTGCTCTACGACGCCCAGTCGCCGCGTGGACTGTCGAAGCTCGGCCGCCATTTCATCGCCGGCATCGCCGAGCATCTTCCGGCACTCGTCGCCCTCACCGCACCGAGCTACAACTCCTACAGCCGGCTGCTGCCCAGTGCGTGGGCGGCGGCGACGACCGCGTGGGGTTTCGACAACAAGGAAGCGGCAGTGCGCGTCTGCTCACCGTTCTATCGGCGTGAGGAACAGAGCTACAACATCGAGTTCAAGAGCGTCGACGGGAGCGCGAACCCCTACCTGGCCCTCGGGGCCCTCATCGCCTGTGGCCTCGACGGTGTCGATCGTGAGCTCGAGCCCGGCGAGCCGAGCGAGCACGACCCGGTTCGGATGACGCCGGATGAGCTGGAGCGGGGACGCGTGCGGCCGCTGCCGACCTCGATGGGCGCGGCGCTCGACGAGCTGGAGAAGGACGCGCTCCTGCTGACCAGCCTGGGCGACCTGCTGTCGCGGTGCTACCTGGCGGTTCGCCGGTCCGAGGACGAGGTGTTCTCGGCGCAGGACAAGGAGTTCGAGATCCGCAACCACTTCTACCGGTTCTGATTCATGGCTGATCTGATCGACCTGGCCGATGTCCCCGTCGTCGACAACCATTGCCACGCCCTCGATGCCGACCAGGTGGCCGACGTACCGCGCTGGCGCCAGCTGTTCACCGAGTCGCCCGACCCGTCGATGCGGGCGTACGACGTCACGGAGACGGCCTTCTACCGGCGGCTCATCCGGGCGATGGGCACGCACTTCGGGGTCGCCGGAGGTGAAGCGGCCGTGCTCGAGGCCCGGGCGGCGCTCACGACCGAGGAACTGGTCTCCTCGATGTTCCGCGACGCCTCGATCGGTGGGGTGGTCATCGACACCGGCTATCCGGCGCCGGACAAGGCGATGTCGGCGGCGCAGTTCCGGTCCCTGAGCGGAGCTCAGTACGCGGCCCTGCTGCGACTCGAGGTGATCTTCCAACAGCTGGTCGCGGAGCACACGTCCTACGACGACCTGCTCGGCGCTGCTCGTGATCAGCTGGCCGGTGCTCGTCGTTCGGGCTTCGTCGGGTTCAAGACCGTGGTGGGTTACCGGACGGGTCTGTCGATCGAGCGCTGGTCCGTCGACGAGGCGCGGACCGGCTTCGCCCGCGCTCGCGAGGAGGTCGAACGGTCAGGTGCCGTGCGCCTGGGGTACAAGCCGCTGCTCGACACGCTGTTGCATCTGGCGTTCGAGATTGCGGCCGCCGACGGATTGCCGGTGCAGTTCCATGTCGGCTACGGCGACCCCGACGCCGATCTGCGCGCGGCGTCCCCACTCGAGCTGCGCAACGTGCTGGAGGAGCGCGCCTATCGGTCGATGCCGGTCGTGCTGTTGCACGGCTGCTGGCCGTACGTCCGCGAGGGCGCCTATCTCGCGGCGGTCTACGCCAATGCCTATCTCGACATCTCCTACGCGATCCCTTTCCTGTCACGCGGCGAGATGCTGGCGATGACCCGGGGCGCGCTCGCCGCCGCACCGTTCACCAAGGTTATGTACAGCTCGGACGGTGCGCACGTGCCCGAGCTTCATTGGCTCGGCGCCCATGACGGACGGCGCGCGCTCTCGGCTGCGCTCGGGGAGCTCGTGGCCGACGGCGACCTCGACGTCGATGAGGCCCGTGGAGCCGGGGAGCGGATCCTGCGGGGCAACGCCCTGCGCCTGTACGGCTTCGGCAGCGAGTCGCTGTCGTGACGCAGCACCTGGACGGCAAGCGGGCCTTCCTCACCGGCGGCGGCGGGGCCATCGGCCGGGCGAGCGCGCTCGCGTTCGCGCGCGAAGGGGCGTCCATCGCGGTCGTCGACGTAGTCCCCGACGCGGCGCAGGAGACGGTTCGGCAGGTTGTTGAGCAGGGCGGGCACGCGGTCTCGATCGTCGCGGATGTGAGTGATCAGGCGCAGGTCGCGCGCGCGGTCGACGAAGCCGTCGCGGCCCTCGGCGGGCTGGACACGGTGTTCAACAACGCCGGGATCATGCCGCACCAAGACCGATCGGTGCTCGACGCCGACCTCGAACTCTGGAACCTCATCACATCCATCAACCTGCACGGCACCGCGTTCTGCTCGAAGTACGCCGTTCCGCACATCGTCGCGGCCGGTGGCGGCGCGGTTGTGAACATGAGCTCGTTCCTCGCCGTGCTCGGCGGCACCTATCCGCAGGACGCCTACGCCGCGAGCAAGGGTGCCATCTCCGCCCTGACCCGATCGATGGCGGTGCAGCTCGGGCCGCAGCTCATCCGAGTCAACGCGCTCGCTCCCGGGCCGATCATGACGGCGCACGTCGAGCAGTTCTTCCCCGATCCCGAGGCGCGGCGGGTGCGGCTCGAACGCGTCCCGCTCGGACGGTTTGGTAGGCCGGAAGACGCCGCCGCTCTCGCCTGTTTCCTCGCGTCCGACGCGGCGTCCTGGATCACCGGTCAAGTCGTCATCGTCGACGGCGGTATCTCGTCCAATTACCTGTGAAGGGCAACACCGCGCATGTGTCGACTGTTGGGCCACGTCACTCGCACGCCGATCCCGCTCGCCGAGCTGCTCGGCGAGGCCGACCTGTTCCAGTTCACCGAGCTGTCCGGCAAGCACGGTGACGGCTGGGGAATCGCGTCGGCGACGGACGCGGGTGTTCAGGTCGTGAAGGCGCCCGACGCGGCGCGCACGAGCGACGTTTTCGGACGTCAGGCGCACGCCAGCGCGACGGACCTCGGTCTCGTCCATCTCCGCTGGGCGACGCTCGGCCTCAGCGTGATGTCGGAGAACACGCATCCCTTCACCGACGGCACCATCGCCTTCGCCCACAACGGTTCGGTGGCGCCGCCGTCGGCGCTCGACGCGCTCATCCCGGACGAGCTGCGGCCGCTGCGAAGGGGTGACACCGACAGCGAGCGCTACTTCCTGGCAACGCTCGCGGAGGCTCGGCGGACCAACCCGGTGGAGGGCTTGGCGGCCACCGTCGCACGGATCACCGAGTCCCATGAGTTCAGCAGCCTCAACGCGATGATCGCGACCCCGGAAGAGCTGATTGCCGTGTGCCGCTACGACCCGATCGCGCAGGAGAAGGAGGACGAGCCGGACTACTACCACCTGCGGTTCCGAGCCACTCCGGACGCCGTCGTCGTCTCGTCCAGCGGGTGGGGATCCGGGTGGACCCCGCTCGAGAACGGGGAGATCCTCGTCGTCCGGCGCGGCACCCTCGACGTGTCCGTACGGTCTGTCACGGACGCGTGGGCGGCTCGGTGACCCGATCACCCGGCGCGAATCGCATAGCCGGCCCAATGTCGGCATCGTCCCCGTCCAGACGACGGGCTTCAACCAGGAAGGCACACCAATGATCACCTTTCGACAGACTGTAGGGGTCTATCGTCGCGGCCAGGGCCCCTCGATTCCGCGGGTGGAGTCATGACCGACGTACGGCAGCAACCCGTCGTGACCATCGACGACGTGCGCGCCGCGGCGGAGCGGATCGCCGGCCGCGTCGTACGAACGCCGTTGCTTCCATTCTCGGCGGCGCAGCCCGGACGGCCGCTGTGGTTCAAGCCCGAGTCGCTGCAGCCGACCGGAGCGTTCAAGCTGCGCGGCGCGTTCAACGCGATCCTGCAGCGCCTCGACGAGGCGCGGAGCCACGGCGTCGTGACCCACTCGAGCGGCAACCACGCGCGGGCGGTCGCGTGGGTGGCGCGCGAGCTCGGCCTGCGCGCGGTCATCGTCATGCCGGACGCCGCGCCCCCGGTCAAGATCGACGCGGTGCGTCGGCTGGGCGCCGAGGTCGTGATCGTCGCCCCGGCCGATCGGGACACGCGAGCCTTCGAGTTGGCCACCGAGTACGGCTACGTGATGGTCCCGCCGTACGACGACGCCGCCGTCCTCGCAGGGCAGGGGACGGCCGGGCTGGAGATTGTCGCCGACCTCCCCGACGTCGATGCCGTTCTCGTTCCGGTCAGTGGGGGCGGGCTGATCGGCGGGGTGTCGACCGCGGTCAAGGCCCTCTCGCCGAGCACCCGGGTGATCGGCGTCGAGCCCGAGCTCGCCGCGGACGCCGCCGAGTCGTTCCGGACCGGCCGCCGCGTCTCGTGGACGCCCGAGCAGACGTACCGCACGATCGCCGACGGGCTTCGCACGACATCGCTCGGCGAGGTCCCGTGGCGGCAGATCCAGCAGTACGTCGATGACATCGTCACCGTGACCGAGAACCAGATCCGGGACGGCGTGCGTCGGTTGGCGGCAGATGCCCGGCTGGTCGCCGAACCATCGGGCGCGGTGGCATTCGCGGCGTACGTCAATCACGCCGACCGGTTGGCCCTCGACGGCAAGGTCGTCGTCGTGGTCAGTGGAGGCAACATCGCTCAGGAGATGCTGGCCCGGATGATCGCGCCAGCTACGGACTGATGAACCAGCCGTCAGCGCCGACCAACTGCTCGGCCGTGGTCCGCAGGCCGTACTCATCGAAAACGGGCGCGAGAGGAGCGCTGGACCGGCTGGACACACCCCGGAACGGGGCGCAGCCGCGCTCGCACCGGCGGTTCGCAAGCCGATGATCAACAGCGGGAGGTGGCCGCTGGGGCAGCCGTTTCGCCGCCTTGATCAGGGTGGAGCGCTGGCGCCGACACCGAGCTCCGGGTCGGCGCGTGTGCGTGCGTGGCGGCGATCCCGGGGCGGCTGTCGACGCCCCGGGTGACGCTGTCGTGCTAGTTGCCGTGGAGTGCGTCGCGCAGGAACGCGGCGCCTTGTGCGGTGGCGGCGCGGGCTGCGTTGGTGCCGGCGAGTGGGTGCAGCATCACGAAGTCGTGGATGATGCCGCCGTAGCGGGCGGCCGTGACGGGAACTCCGGCGGCGCGGAGCTTGGTGGCGTATGCCTCGCCTTCATCGCGGAGCACGTCGGCCTGGCCGTTGATGACCATGGCCGCGGGCAGCCCGGACAGTTCGTCGGTGCTGGCGCGCAGCGGCGACGCGAGGCTCTCGCCACGGCGGGCCTTGTCGGGAAGGTACTGGTCCCAGAACCATGCCATTCCCTCGGCGGTAAGGAAGTACCCCTCGGCGAACTCGTGGTAGGAGTCGGTGTCCATGCCGGCGTCGGTCACCGGGTAGTACAGCAGTTGGGCGGCGAAGGACGGGCCGCCGCGCTGCTTCGCCATCAGGGTGACAGCGATGGTCATGTTCCCGCCGACGGAGTCGCCGGCGATCGCCAGGTGGCCCGGGTCGAGGCCGTGTTCGGAGCCGTGCGCGACGATCCATTCCGCGGTGGCGTAGGCCTCCTCGATCTGTGACGGGTATTGCGCTTCGGGAGCACGGCGGTAGTGGGGGAATACGACGGCCGCGTGAGCGCCGACGGCCAGGTTGCGCACGAGCAGGTCGTGGGTATCCGGGCTGCCCAGAACCCAGCCGGCGCCGTGGACGTAGAGGACGACCGGAAGCGTCCCGGTCGCGCCGGCGGGCTTGATCAGGCGGACGGCGATCTGCCCGTGCGGGCCGCCGGGGATGGTCAGGTCTTCGATGTCGACCTTGGGCTTGTCGATCGGAGATCGCTGCACGTCCTCGAGGACCTCACGGGCCTTGTCGGGGGCGAGCTGGTAGATGAACGGCGGGTGGGACGTCGCGTCGGAGAACTCCTGGGCGGCGGACTCGAGCACGACGGTCTGTTGTGTGGTCATGGTGCGCTCCTGTGTCGCTGTCGGTGTGGTGGTGGTGGTCGGATCGGGGGTGGTCAATCGGCGTCGTGTCCTTTCGGGTCGCGGGTGCGTCAGCGGTGGCTGTCCGGCGTGCGTGCTTCGCGGCCGGCGGGCGCCGAGCGATCGGCCGTGATCTCGGCTGGGAAGGCGCCCTGGCGGGCGAGGAATCCCAACGCGAGCTCGGCGACTGTGCGCCATTCGGCGTCGAGCACGTAGGAGTGGCCCGCTTGCGGCACGGTCACTGTCTCGGTGACGGCGGGGTTGCGGCGTTGCTTCTGGTACGCCGCGCGAACCGCCGACGCCGGAACTGTTCGGTCGGCTTGGCCGGCGATGAGCAGCAGCGGTCCGCGGTTGGCCTTCAAGTCCACGTGTGTGGGGCTGTGTGGCACGAGGTTTGCGACCGCAGCCTCGAACAGTGGCCGTGCCGGCGCGGGGATGATGTAGCGGTCGTAGATGTCGTCGGACTCTTCGCGGCTTACTCCGTTGGCGAACCCGGCATGGAAGCTGTCTTTGGTGTGGGCCCAGGTCTTGTGGCGCAGTCCCGGGTGGGTAAGGACGGGCGACGCTGTGCGCAACTGTCGAAGCGGGACGCGACGGTTGCCCTGGAACTGGGCCGGGGAGATCGCCACGCAGGCTCGCGCCAACCCCATCCCGAGCAGCTTCTGGGCGATCAGCCCGCCGAAGGAGTGTCCGACGATGATCGGCACCGTCGGCAGCGCACGGATGTAGGCGGCGTAGTGCTCGGTGACTTCCGCGACGCCGTGGTCGGCCAGTGCGGTGGCGTTGGCACGGGTGTCGGCGACGGTGTCGGCATCGCCGGGCCATCCCGGCGCGTGGGTCACATAGCCGCTGTCGGTGTAGAGGCGACGCCAGTTGTCCCAGGCGCTGGAGTGCACCCATAACCCGTGCACGAAGACGACGTGCGGTGTTCGGTCGGCAGCGGCCATGATTCCTCCTGCGAGTTCAGCGTTGGACCGGGCCTCGCCCGGCGAGGCGAGCGTTTACCAGACGACTGTCGCGCTGCCGCGCCACGGCGGTGTGCTGTGCGTGTCCGAGCCTTGTGCTTACCGTGCAGGTTTCGTGCGGCAGGTCGCCAGGCGAAGCGGGCAATGCTCTTACCTGGATGCACGTGGTTGCTGGGTTTGGCCGGGTGTCTGTCCGAAAGCACTCCGGTAGCGGCGGCCGAAATGCGAGACGTTGCAGAATCCGCAGCGATGGGCAATCGCGGCCACCGATACTCGTGGCTGGGTGGCCAGCATCCGCCGGGCGGCGGCCAGGCGGGTCGAGATGATCGTCTCCGAGAAGGTCTCCGGCTGCGATGACCACAGTTTGAACAAGTGCCGGGTGGAGATGTGATGCTCGTAGGCGACAAGCTCAGCGTTGAGCTCGGGTCGGGCGTAGTTGAGTTGGACGTAGAGGCGGATCCGCTCGATCAGTGTCGCCGCCATCGCGTCGCTGCTCGCCCTGTTCGCGATGCCGGCAGCGTCGAGGAGCAGACATTCCGCAAGTTGCAGCGTGGTCGCGGCGACCGGTGCGGCAAGGCTGCTTGCGCACAGCTCGTCGGCCGCCTCGATCAGCCCGAGAATGTGCTGGCGGAACAGCGCGGCGACCGCACTGGATTCGACCGACCGTGAGGCGTCGCGGACCTGCTCGGCGGTGACGTGCACGGCCGAGCGTTCGATCTGGAGTATGTGCGCCGTGCCGGTTCCGGGGCGTTCGTATCGGAACGGCAGGCTCATGTCCGTCACGTACATTCCGCTGTGCCGAAGCTCGTGGTCGACTCCCGCATGCTCGTACACCCCGGGGCCGCCCTGGTGAACGACAAACGCGATGCGCTCCGGCGCATCGTGGAGCGCATGGCGTTCGGTTCGAAGGTGGCAAATTCCGGAACTGGTCTGGCGCATGATCGCGACCTCGTTGCCGAGCGGCCAATGCTCCAGACGGGCCTTCACGCGGTCGCCCCTCGCGAGGAACCGCACCTCGTGATCGGACGACGCGGAACCCAGACGTTCGCGTAACACCTCTGCACGGCGGTGGGGGTCCACCTGGGCCGTATCGACGATTACACCCATCGCGATCACCCCGCCTGACGCCCTGAGCAGGTCCGAGCGTAGATCGGTCGGGTGCCGCGGACCGTGCCCACGATGCCGAGTTTCTGGCCCGAGCGTGCCGTGGCCGTACCCTGAGAGGGCGAAGCGCCCAGGAGGCGACCAGATGGCCGTGCTCTTCGACAGCAAGACGCTGCCCGCCGGCGAGGCCGACGAGGCCCTGACGGTGCTGTTCGCCGAGGGCGGACTGCCGATCAGCGTCAGCCATGTCCGGCCCCGCGAGGCCGGCCAGACGAGCGTCGAGCAGTGGTCCCTGGCAGAGCAGAGCCTGTTCGTCGCCCGCGGCAACACGCTCCGCCTGGCCCGCTCCGTTACCGACGTCAAAGCGGCCGCACCCGAGCGCCTGCGCCTCGGATTCCAGCTCACGGGCAGCTACACGCTGACCGTCGGCGAGCACCGCGAAAAGCACAGTGCCGGCCAGCTCAACATCACCGACCTGACCCAGCCGTGCGAGTTCACCCAGTACGGCACGGACGCCGCGGTCGCCTCTCTCGAGATCGCCTGGGACGACCTGGGCCTGTCCGCCAAAGCCGTACGGCGATCGATGCTTCAATTGCAGCGCAGCCCTGTCTACCCGCTGATGCAAGCGCACATGGCGCGGGTGTGCGCCAACGCCGGCGCATTGGGCCGCCCCGACGTGGCCGCCCACATCGCGCGGGCGACCTCACATCTCGCCCAGGCGTTGATCGCGAGTGTCGACGCCGACGGGCCGCACGCGAGAGCCGCGCTGAACGAGGCGTTGGACGCCCGTATCGTCGAGTACGTCCTGCTGCATCTCGCCGACCCATCCCTGACTCCCCAGAGCATTGCCGCGGCCCACCACATCTCGCTGCGTCACCTGTACCGGCTGTGGTCGCACAACGAGCTCGGCCTCGCCGAATGGATCATCGTCGAACGTCTCGCGCGGGCCGCCGCAGCGCTGGCCGGCGAGCGCCAGCAACGCAGACCGATTTCGGCAATCGCCTACTCACTCGGCTTCAAAGACGCCGCCCACTTCAGCCGACGGTTCCGCTCCACCTACGGGGTTCCTCCGCGCCTCTGGCGGCGCGAGGCGCAACACCAACGCGCAAGCGATGCACGCGATCCGGGCACTTAGCGCCGCTCAGCCCGCCTGGCGGGTCAGCCAGGTCGGCGCCGAGCGCGACTGCGTCGGAGCAGCAATGCGACCCAGCACTGGGTGCCGTCGACGAGGGCCTATCGCGCCAGTCCAGGCTTACCCGCCGTGAGCGGTGTCAGTTCGGCGAGTTTGGCCTTGACTCGGTCAATGGTCACCGACCCATCGGTGTCGTCGTCGATGACGTTCGTCTCCCGAACGAGCTCGGGAGTCGTGGCGAGGGTCAGGAGCCGGCGCCAGGCCTCCGCCGCCTCGTGGGTGTGGCCGAGGGCGGTGAGGACGTCGCCGTGGGAACGGAGCAGTCTGAGCTCGCCCTCGCTCTCACCTTCTCGCCGGAGGAGCTCGAGGGCTATTGCCGCTTCGTCGGCCGACTCCTTCAGGCGATCGGCGCCGGCGAGGGCCCGCGCCCGGCCGGAGAGAACGTGCGGCTCGAGGTAGGCGAGGCCGGGAACGGTCGCGGTGATCGTGGCGCACTCGGCAAACGCGGTCAGGGCGTCGTCGAACCTGCCAGCCCAGAACAGCCCCAGGCCGAGCGAGTGCAGCGAGGTTGCCAGGATCGGCTTGTCGTCGAGCTCGCGGGCGATGGCGACCGATGCGCCGAGGAGCTCGATCCGCTCGGCGGGGTCCATCGCGAGGGTCACGGCCATGCTCCGGTAGACGTTCGCCTGGCCGACGCGGTCGCCGGACTGTTCGAACGTCGCGGCGGCTAGGTCGAAGTAGGTTCGGGCGCGTTCGGCTTGGCCGGTTCGTGCGGAGTTGGACGCAACGTCGCGGAAACACTCGGCACGCAGGGCTGGTTCGTCGACGTACTCAGCGGCTTCGATGGCGAGTTCGACGAAGGGCAGCGCGTCCTGGCGGGTGTCAACGGCTTGGCTCATAGGCCTCCAGCCGAGGATGAGCAGGAGAGCCGAGCGGTAATCACCCAGGCTGACGGCGAGGCGGCAGACTTGATGGAGGACGCCTCGCTCTTCGGTGTACCAGCGGGTTGCGTCGCGGCTGGAGGTGAAGGTCTCCGCGACGATGCCGGGCAGTGTCTGGTCGACGATCGCGACGGGAGCCTGTCCGAAGGCGCGCACGGCCGTGCAGGTGGACCGTACGTAGTGATTCACCAGCCGGGCAGACGATTCGAGTACGTCGTCGGCCAGCAGGCTCAACGCATACTCGCGGACCAGGTCGTGGAAGGCGAAACGGCCCGGCCTGATCTCGCGCAGCACGCTGGCCAGCGTGACCTCGGTGAGCACCTCGCGCGCCCGGCGCGGGTCGAGCGCGGACATGCTCACCGCAGCGGCCGTGGAAATTTCGGGACCGGGGTGGACACTCAGCAACGCAATGGTGCGCGCCGCGTCGTCGGACAGGCCCCGGAACGACCACGAGAAGACGGTCCCGAGGTCGAGTTCGGCGGTGCCGGCATTGAGCGAGGCCAGGCCTGTCCGTTCTTGGGTGAACTCCCGGACGAGCAGGTCGAGCGGGAAGTCCGGGTTCGCCGACGCGCGCGCCGTGACGATCGCCAGGGCAAGGGGAAGGCCGCCGCACGCCCGTCCCAGCCTGATCATGGCATCGAGGTCGCCGACTCTGTCCGTGGAGAGCCGGTGGCTCAAGAAGTCGACGACTTCCTCGTCGTCGAGAGGTTCGAGCTCGATCACCTGCGCCTGGTGGAAGGCGGCCAGGCCCGGCATCCGGTTGCGGCTGGTGACGACCACCCGACTCGCGCCCGCTCCGGGAAGCAGGGGTTCGAGCTGTCGGTAACCGTGGGCGTTGTCGAGCACGACCAGGACCTGTTTCTGGGACAGGATGCTGCGCAGCAGCCCAGAACGCCCGGCGACCGACTCGGGCTGCCCCTGCGAGGGGACGCCGAGGCCCTCGAGCATGTCCCGCAGCGCGTCGAGCGGATCGGTCGGTGCCGCGGTGGCATCGAAACCGCGCAGGTTTACATAGAGCTGACCGTCCGGGTACTCGTGGGCTAGCTCGTCGGCGTAGCGAAGCGCAAGGGTCGTCTTGCCCACCCCCGCCATTCCGGTGATCAGGAGGGCCCGAGTCTCACCGCGGGCCTCATCGCACAGCCTCGCAAGGAGATCTCGGCGGCCGGCGAACCCAAGGGGCGGTGCAGGTAGCTGCGCGGGTGGGGTCGCCGCAACGGAACCGACGTGGGCAACGGTGGTGGCGGCCGGGCCGGCCAGCGCGCTGGCCTGCGCTTGTGCCAAAGCGGCGCCGGGGTCGATGCCCAGCTCGTCGCGCAGCCGGGTTCGGATCTGCTTGAACAAGGCCAGTGCCTCCGCCAAGCGGCCGGAGCCGGTGAGGCAGTCCATCAGGCGTGCCTGAAGCAGCTCATCGAAGGGGTGAGCGCCCGCGATTTCCCGCAACCACGGCACCACGTCGCCGGGCAGCCCGGCCGCCAGGGCAATCTCGGCGGCCCGGATCGCAGCGCGGACTCGTTCATCCTCGACCGCGACGAACCGCGGCATACCCCGCAGGGAGTCGTCTCCGGGCGCGGCGCAGCCCACTGCCAGTGCCTGCGCCATCACCGCGGCGGCGGATGCAGGGGACGTCTCGGTCAGGTTCTCCCCTTCGCGGAGCAAGTCTCGGAACCGGAGAAGGTCCAGAGTCGTCGCGTCGACGACGAGGCGGTATCCCGAGCTGGTCGGGAGCAGCCAGCGGCCGACCTCACGCCGGCCGAGCTCGGGCTCGAAGCGGCGGCGCAGCTCACCCACGTGTCGGTGGACCTGGTTGGTCGCGCTCGCGGCGGGCTCGTCCATCCAGAGGGCGGTGAGGATCTCGCCGAGGCCCACCGGCTCCCCGCTTGCGACGAGCAGCAACTGCAGCAGCGCCCGCTGTCGGGGCGGTCCCAAGGGCAGCTCGACGTCGCCCCGCCACGCCCGGACACCGCCGAATAGCGCGAACCGCACCACGGCGACACCGCCGACGGGCGCAGTGCACGTCATCGGCTCATTTTTCACCCGGCCGCCCCCTCTGTCACCGCCGAAATGCGGGCGTCCGCAGTCGCCGATCACTCGATGCGCACAACCTGCGCATTTGGCCTTCCTAACGTGCTTCGGGTCAGCTTTATCACTCGTCCCAGAAGGGGGACCACCATGAGCACCAACTCCGCACCCATCGTGCTTGTCCACGGCGGCTTCGTCGACGGCTCCGGATGGCAGCAGGTCCACGACCTGCTTACCGCCGACGGCTTCGAGGTCGCCGTCGTGCAGAACCCCACCCTGTCCCTGGAGGACGACGTCGCGGTCACCCGCCGGGTCATCGACACCCAGGACGGTCCGGTCGTGCTGGTCGGCCACTCCTACGGCGGTGCCGTCATCACCGAGGCCGGCAACCACGACAACGTCGCCGCGCTGGTCTACATCGCCGCGTTCGCCCCCGACAAGGACGAGTCGGTGAACACCCTGATCGCCGACCCGCCGCCGGGCGCGCCGGTCCCGCCGATCCTGGCGCCGGTCGACGGGTTCTTGTTCCTGGACAAGGACAAGTTCGCGGCATCCTTCGCCGCGGACCTGCCTGCCGAACTCGCCCGGTTCATGGCCGACTCGCAAGTGCCGTGGGGCGTCAACGCGCTCGGTGGAGCCATCAGCCGGCCCGCGTGGCGGGACAAGCCGAGCTGGTACCTGGTGGCGACCGACGACCGGATGATCCCGCCGCCGGCGCAGCGTGCCATGGCCGACCGCGCCGGGTCCACGGTGAGCGAGGTCGCGGCGAGTCACTCCGTCTACGTGTCCCAGGCACGCGCCACCGCCGAGGTCATCAAGCAGGCCGCCCAGACGCTGACTGGTTCCTGAACCGACCGCGGCAAACTCATCCATCAGCACACGCTGCGCTGCGGCACTCCGTAGCGCGTTCCTAGGAGATACGTCATGAAAAAGCTCTTCACGCGGCTGGTCGCGTCAGGAAAGGTGCGGCTTGCCACCATCCTCGCCGTCGCTGTGAGCCTGCCGCTGGCTCTCTCGGTCAGCGCCAGCTCGGCGAGCGGTCAGCCGACCGCCGCGCACCCGCACTCAGCCCCCAAGCCGACCATCGTGCTCGTGCACGGTGGCTGGGCCGACTCGTCCGGCTGGAACGGCGAGATCACCCGACTCGCGAAGGCCGGCTATCCCGCCATTGCCCCCGCTAACCCGTTGCGCGGGCTCTCGTCGGACGCGGACTACATCCGCAGCGTGCTGCAGAGCATCAGCGGCCCCATCGTCCTCGTCGGTCACTCCTACGGCGGCGCGGTCATCTCGAACGCCGCGCGCGGAGTCCCGAACGTCAAGGCCCTCGTCTACATCGCGGCGTTCGCACCCGACACCGGTGAGAGCCTCCAAGCGCTCGTGACCAAGAACCCCGGGACCATGATCACGCCGGATGCTCTCGATACGCGCCAGTACCCGCTGCCCGGCGGCGGCGAAGGCACGGACCTCTATATCAAGCGAGACGCCTTCCATGACGCTTTCGCCGGCGACCTGCCAACGTCGGTTACAAACCTGATGTGGGCCGAACAGCGGCCGTTCTCGGTCGCTGCCTTCACCGAGCCCTCCGGAGAGCCGGCGTGGAGGACCGTTCCGTCGTGGTACCTCGTTGCAACCCAGGATCACGCGATCCCGCCGGCGACTCAGTGGTTCATGGCTCACCGCGCGCACGCACACATCGCCACAGTCAAGGCGTCGCACGTGCCGATGATCTCGCACCCCGCGGTGACAACGGATCTCATCCTGCAAGCCGCAAGCACGGTCTCCTGACATCTCGTTTCCGCCGCCATCCGCGTGAGATCGGATGGCGGCGGAACGCATGACGCTGGTGACCCTCGCACCGGCCCGAGTGCCTTGCTGTAGCCCTCTGCCTGAATCAGCACCCGATCCCGGCGGAAGCGGTCACTACGTAGGCCGGAGGGGCCGTAGCGGCGCATCGCCGTGGGGGAGGCTGTCAACGCCCATCGTGGGGGATTAACCACGTCTGGGTGAGCACCTCGGCGCGACAGGTCCGTGGCTCGCGACAAGCCGACCTGGCCCCGGGTGAGCGGGCCGGGCCCGAGACCCGGTCCGGGAAGTCGGGCCGGCGGCCATGATGCCAAGCTCGCGGGAGCGCGACGTCGGCGGGCTGCGCCGGGTCGCCGCCGAGCAGGCGGCGCTGCGGCGGGTGGCAACGCTGGTGGCCGGCGGCGCGCCGGCGGAGGAGGTGTTCGCCGCGGTCGCCGCGGAGGCCGGGCGGGTGCTGCAAGCCCACCGCGTGTGGATTGCCCGGTACGAGCCGGACGGCGCGATACGAGTGCTCGCCGCGTGGGCCAGCACCGGCGCCGCTGGGCCCGTGCCCGCCGGCGTGCGGGTGAGCAGCGGCGGGCGGAACGTGAGCACGCTGGTGTACCAGACCGGCCGGGCGGCACGGATCGACGACTACGCCGGCGCCTCCGGCCCCGCCGCCGATGCCGCCCGCCAGTCAGGCGTCCGCTCGGCGGTCGGCGTGCCGGTCAGCGTCGAGGGACAGCTGTGGGGGGTTCTGGACGGGGCATCCACGCAGGAGCCGCTGCCGGCCGGCAGCGAGGCGCGGCTGGCCGGGTTCACCGAGCTGGCCGGCACCGCGATCGCGAACGCCCAGGCGCGGATGGAGTTGCGCGGGTTCGCTGAGGAGCAGGCGGCGCTCCGGCGGGTGGCGACGCTGGTGGCGTGCGGGACGCCGCCGGAGCAGGTGTTCGCCGCGGTCGCCGCGGAGGCCGGGCGGCTGCTGGGCGCCGACGCCACAGTCATGAGCCGGTACAACCCGGACGGCGGGGCCACGATCGTCGCCGAGCGCGTCAGCCGCGCCGTGCACGCTGTACTCAGCGCTTCAGCCGCGATGTCGGCCATGAAGGCAATGCACACCTCGCATCAACCGGCTGTCTGACGACGTACCCAGCCGAGGATGAGCGGATCAGAAGTTCGACGTGGTCGAGCGCCAAGTCGGAACTGTGCGACCGGCGATATTCGCCGGATTTCCGTGTTCGCAGCGTCGCCCGTACGACGACTTGGGCATCCTCTGGCTCCCGGCGGGCCACCCAGTCCGATATCCCGTCACGGAGCGGAACGGCTGTGGTCGCGTTTCACCCGAGCCGAGGACGCCGGCTCGCGCAGGACGAGTCTGCCGAGGTAACGGCACGCGCGCAGTGCGAGCTCCACGTCGGCGCGCCGCTCGCCGAGGGGCGCGCCCAGCGCCTCCTCCGCCTTTCCCACCCGGTACTGCGCGGTGTTCTTGTGCAGCGTCATCTGCTTGGCGGTAACGGTGTAGCTGCCTGTCGTCAGGTACGTCAGCAGCGTCTCGCGCAGTCGAGCGTGCGGCTCGTCGTCCATCGCCAGGTCGCTCAGCGTCGCGGTCACCCAACGACGGGCAGCGTCCCGGTCGGCACAGATCAGGGCGAGAGCACCGACCTCGGTGAACGTGGTCACGCGGGCGCCCGGGCTCGCAGCGAGCGCGAGACCGTACGTGCGCTGCGCCTGGTCATGGGTCTGCCGGAATCCGTCGAGCCCGACGGCCGGCTCGCCGACCGCGACTCGCACCGAACCAACGCCGTCGTCGAACGCGACCTCGAGCATCTCGCGACTGATCTCCGCGTCACTCGCGAGCGGCAGCCAGATCCAGGCGAGCGCTTCGTCCCGAGGTGCGAACAGCGGCCTCCCACGTGCCTCGAGCGCCCGTGCGGCCTGGCCGGCCACCTGCTCGAGCCGCGTCAAGCCGTGCATTCCTCCCGGCTCGCCGGCCAGCCACGCGACGACGCCGAGATGCTTTCGTCGGAGCCGGTA
>JAVHVH010000300.1:0-16444 GCA_032160665.1 Pseudonocardiales bacterium | reverse complement strand
CATCCTCGCCGCGCTGGGCGGCAATCCGTAACCCTACGACGATGGACGCTCGGCCCACGGCCCGACGCCGGCGACCCGCTCGGGCGTGATTCGCAGGATCAGGCCCATCGGATGGTTCTCGCCCGGCGGGAAGGTCACCTCCGGCCCGAGGTAGACGTGCGCGAGCCGCTGGAGCAAGCCCGCAGCGTCGCCGTCCACGACCGTTCCGGTCCCGTACACGACGAGATACTCGGCCAGCCCCATGCCGTTGACCACGCCCGTCTCGATCGACAGGGCGACCCGGGGATCGCGCCGCACGTTGCGCAGCTTCTGCCGGTCCCCCATGTGGCCGCTGACGATCTCGTCGCCGTCCACGCCGACCCAGACTGCGCTCGTCTGCGGGCTGCCGTCCGCGTTGATGGTCACGAGGTGGGCGAGCTTGCCGCCCGTGATCGCGGTCCGCGCTGCGTCGTTGAGGACGGTCATGCTGCGGACGGTAGCGCTGCGCACTCGTAGTCGGCCAGGGATTACTCCGGCCCAGTCAGAGCTGGACCGGGCCGGACCCGTCGGCCGGCGAGATCGCCTCGGCGCCGAAGTAGTGCACGATGCAGAATTCGTTGCCTTCCGGGTCCGCCATCACCAGCACGGTGCCCTCGTCGTAGTCGTAGCGCTGGTGCAGGGAGCGACCGCCCAACCGGGTGACCGTGTCCACGGCCTGTTCGACGTCATCGACTCTGATGTCGAAGTGCATCCGCGACTTGTCCCGCTTCGGTTCGGGTACGGGCTGGAAGTTGATCACCGGCTCGGCTTCGTCGAGCGTGCCGAGGCGCAGCCAGCCCGGCAGCGGGACGCTCAGCTCCCGGCCGAGCAACGCCGCCCAGAACTCAGCGACGAGTCCCGGCTGGGCGCAGTCGACGGTGACGCCCGACCAGCGGAAGTTCCCCGAGCGAGTCAAGAAGCGGTCCTACCAGTGCACGCCGCGCAGGATGTGCGCGAACGCGACACTCTCGGTCGAGGGCTGATCCGCCTTCTCGGCCTGGGCGCCGCCCTTCGCGGCGTGCGAGTCCGGGAACAGCTTGTAGCCGGCGTTCAACACGACGTCCACGCCACGCGGTGCGACCTGATAGGCCAGCGCGCCGGCGTTGCCCATTGCCGTCCCGACCTTCTTCGGCTTGCGGATCATCGCCTTGCAGATCATGTCCGCGGCTTCCAGCGGCGTCATCGTCGGGAACCGGTCGTACATCTTGGTCGGTGCGATCATCGGCGTCCGCACGAGCGGCATGTGGATCGTCGTCAGGTGCACGCCGTCGTCGATGACCTCGGACGCGATGCACCGCGAGAACGCGTCCAGGGCAGCTTTCGACGCCACGTAGGCCGAGAAGCGCGGGATGTTGGTCTGCACGCCGATGGAGCTGACGTTGATGATGTGCCCGCCCTTGCGGCCGTCCGGACCGGTCTGGCGCATGACGGGCAGCAACGACAGGATCAGCCGAACCGGCCCGAAGTAGTTGAGCTGCATCGTCCGCTCGAAGTCGTGGAAGCGGTCGTAGGACAGCGCGATCGACCGGCGGATCGAGCGGCCGGCGTTGTTGACCAGGACGTCGATGCGGCCGTGCTCCTGCAGGACCTCCTTGGCCATCCGCTCGATGTCGCTGATGTCGGCGAGGTCGCAGCGATGGACGAACGCCACGCCGCCGAGATCCTCGATCTCGACCCTGGTCTGCTCCAGCGCCTCGACCCCGCGGGCGACGAGGATGACCTTGCCGCCGGCCGCGCCGACACGCAGGGCGGTCGCGCGGCCGATGCCCGACGACGCCCCGGTGATCATGACCGTTTTGCCGCCGATGGCCCGCGAGAGCTGCTTGTCCTTGCGGCGGTCCGGGCTGTAGTTGCGCTCCCAGTACTCCCAGAGCGTCTGCGCGTACATGGCCAGCGGGGGCACCTCGATGCCGGAACCGGCCAGCACCGCCTGCGTCTTCGTCGAGTCGAAGTGCGTGGGGTAGGTGAGATAGGCGAACATCTCCCGCGGGATGCCGAGCTCGGCGAGAACCAGATCGGTAACCTGCCGCGCGCCGGGAAGCTTGCTCAGCGTCGTCGTCAGCCGGGCCGGCAGCATGTCGAGAGCCCGCGCGTCCAGGTTGACAGTGGGTTGCGGCGCGTGCGCGGCCTTGGTCAGCACCTTGACCAGCCCGCCGACCGTCAGCGGCTGCGGATCGGTCAGATGGAAGGCCTGCCCGTCGAGGTCCGGCTGGTGGGCGATGTAGTCCAGGGCCTTGGCGACGTAGTCGACCGGGACGATGTTGATCTCGCCGCCCTCGACACCGATCCCCCGGAACCAGGACGGG
Organism: Pseudonocardiales bacterium; assembly: GCA_032160665.1. Lineage (GTDB taxonomy): Bacteria > Actinomycetota > Actinomycetes > Mycobacteriales > Jatrophihabitantaceae > Jatrophihabitans. Next base: position 14,120 of record JAVHVH010000300.1, on the reverse strand, counting down.
GTCAGCCCGCGCAGCCGCTGGATCGTCTTGAAGAAGTAGTAGGGCCCGTCGATCTTGTCGATCTCGCCGGTCTCGGAGTGCCCGACGACCGCACCCGGCCGGTACACCCGCCACGGCACCTTCGACTCGTTGCGGACGACCGCCTCGGACTCGTGCTTAGTGAGGTAGTACGCGTTGTGCTCGACGTCCTCGGCCTCGTCGAACATGTCCTCGGTGAACACGCCGCGATACAGCCCGGCGGCCGCGATCGAGCTGACCTGGTGGAAGTGCTTCGCGTGCACCGCCTCGGCCAGCTGTAACGCGTGCCGGGTGCCCTCGGTGTTCGCGATCCGCTGGGTGTCACCGTCGGCGGTGATGTCGTAGATGGCCGCGAGGTGGAAGAAGTGTTCGATCTTCCCGTCGAGCCGCTCGATGTCCTCGGCGGCCACCCCGAGGCGTTCCTTGGTGAGTTCGCCGACCACCGGCACGATGCGGTCCTCGTCGTCGCCCAGGCGCGTCTTCAGGTCGTCCAGCCTGTCGAGCGAGCTGGACCGGCAGAGGCAGTAGATCGTCCCCTCGCGGTGGTCCAGGAGCTCGGCGAGCAGGAAGCGTCCGATGAAGCCGGTCGCGCCTGTGACGAAATAGGCCATCAGATCCTCCAGGGATGCTTGGTCGTGCCAGTGTCGTGCAGTTGGCACGGATATTCCAGCCAGGCGGTACGCCTCACGCGCGCACGTGCGGCCATACCGCGCCGAGGGCCAACCCGGCGATGAACAGCCAGCCAAAGGCACGGTTGTGCACCAGACAGACCCGGTGGTACCACAACGGCCAGCCGACATAGCCGATCGGCGGCTCGGCCGGGGCCGGGCGGGCCATGATGCGCAGGGCGCGCAGAGCCCGCGGTGCCGCGAGCACTATGACGAACGCGAACGGCGTCAGCGCGCCCGCGGCCACGGCGATGGCTGTGGCGACGTACATGCCGGCGACCGAAACCTGGTTGAGCCGGCGGGCCGCGCGCTCGCCGAGGACGACGGGCAGTGTGCGCTGGTGGTGCGCGGTGTCGAAGCCGCGCTGATCGATGTGCTTGCCGACCAGGATCGACATGACGCCGAGGCCGGGCGGCACGGAGGCGGCCCAGGCGTCGCCGGACCACCGCCCGGTGATCACGAAATAGCCGCCGCCGATCATGAGCGGCCCCCAGACGACGAAGGCTGCCACCTCGCCGAGACCGAGCTCCTTCAGCGCCCGCGGCGCCGCGTCATAGGCGTAGAGCAGGACGCCGCCGACCACCGCGAGCCACACGGCCGGCCAGCCGCGCAGGGCGATGAAGTAGGCCGCGATACCCGCGGCGAACACCCCGAGGACGATCAGCCCACCACCGAGCAACCGCAGCGTCACGGCCCCGCTCGCAATCGGGTGCAGGGTGTAGCGGCGGCGCGGCGAGTCCTCGGTGTCGTGACCGCGGCGGTAGCCGAAGTAGTCGTTGGACAGGTTGCTGATCGCGTGCAGAACGACGTATCCGACGAAGACCAGGACGAACGGCACGATCTCGAAACGTCGGTGGGTGGCTGCCAGCAGGCCGGCCATGACCGCCGATTGGGCAGAAATCACCAGAATGACGCTGCGCGCGGCGTAGAGGAACCGGGTCACCGGGTCGAGGTGGGCGAACTCCTCGGCCTGCGCCGGGTAGAAGCCGGTGAAGGCGCCCGCCCAAGCGAACGGGCCGCCCCGCGGCGGCTGGCCGAGTGAGGGGGTTTGTGCCGAAGTGCTCACCCGGCGAGCCTACGTCGGGTCGTGTCGCGGCCGTACCAGCGACGGCTCAGCCCGGGACGCGGTCGAGGAAGCCGAGGACGGTCTTGATCCGCCCGTCCTCGGCGGTGAGGACGACGTCGAAACCGATGACGATCGGCTCCGCGTCGGTCGGACCGAGGCCCCAGGTGAAGCGCGCCTGCCCATGGTGCGCATCGAGCGGGCCGGCCTGCGTGAAGACGAAGCCGGGGAACTGCTGCTGGACCGCGCCGATCGTGGCGTGCAGCGCGTCGCGGCCGGCCACCTCGACCACCGGGTCGACGTAGGTGGCGTCCTCGGTCCAGTGCTGCGCGAGCAGTGCGCGGCGCGCGGCGGCGTCCGTCTCGTTCCAGCAGGCCAGGTAGTTCTCGATCAGGTCAGACATGGCGGATTCCCTTTCGCAACAGGGGTTTCGAACGTTGACGGGGACCAGCCTGATACGGCACCGGCATCGCGTCGATTCCCTGCGAGGTAATGGCGCGCGATGACGTCAGAGGTAATCGCGACCGTTCACCGGGGCCGCTACCGTCGGCCAGGTGAGTACCGTCGCCCCACCCGCACGACCCGTCGGACAGCTGCTCCGTGACTGGCGCGAACGCCGCCGGCTCAGCCAGCTCGAGCTGTCGATCCGGGCCGAGATATCGACGCGGCACCTGAGCTTCGTCGAAACCGGACGGTCGCGGCCCACCCCGGAGATGATCTTGAAGCTCACCGAGCACCTCGACGTGCCGCTGCGCGAACGCAACCAGCTGCTGCTCGCCGGCGGGTACGCGCCCAGCTATCCTCAGCACGGCCTGGACGCCCCGGAGCTGGCCAGCGTGCGGGAGGCGCTGCGCCTTGTTCTGGGCGGGCACGAGCCCTTCCCGGCTGTGGTTATCGACCGCTGGTGGGACCTGCTCGACGCGAACGCCGCCGTGGGCGTGCTCGTCGAGGGCTGCGCCGCACACCTGCTGGAGCCGCGGGTGAACGTGCTGCGGCTCAGTCTGCATCCCGACGGAATGGCGCCGCGCATCGTCAACCTGGCGCAGTGGCGCGCGCACCTGCTCGGGCAGGTGCGGCGACGCACTGAGCAGACCGGGGACGCCCGGTTGCAGGAGCTCTATACCGAGATCGCCGGCTACCCCGGTGGCGAGGACGCGTCGCTGCCGGCCACCAACGTCGTGCTCCCCCTACGCCTCGCGCACCCCAGCGGCGAGTTGTCGTTCTTCTCGGTCGCGGCCACCGTTGAAACCGCCGGTGACGTCACCGTCGAGGAACTGGTCGTCGAGTCGTTCTATCCGGCCGACCTCGAAACCTCGCACCGCGTGCGCGCGCTGGTCTGAACGCTCAGCGGGTGTGGCCGTCCCCGGTCACGACCCACTTCGTCGATGTGAGCTCGGCCAGCCCCATCGGTCCGCGGGCGTGCATCTTCTGAGTGGAGATGCCAATTTCGGCGCCGAAGCCGAACTCGCCCCCGTCCGTGAACCGGGTCGACGCGTTGACCATTACGGCGGCGGAGTCGACGCGGGCGACGAAGTACCGCGCCGCGGTGAGGTCGTTGGTGACGATTGCCTCGGTGTGCCCGGACGACCACCGGCGGATGTGCGCGATCGCGTCGTCGATGTCGTCGACCACCCGAGCGGCCATGTCGAGGGACAGGTACTCGCGCTCCCAGTCGTCGTCGGTGGCCGACTCGACTCCGGGCAGCTCGGCGAAGGACGAGTCGCCGTGCACGACCACGCCGCAGGTCTGCAGGGCGGACGTGATGCGCGGCAGGAACTCGCCGGCGACGGCGCGATGGACCAGCAGCGTCTCCGCGGAGTTGCACACGCTCACCCGTGAGGTCTTGGAATTGACGACGATCCGCTCCGCCATCTCGAGGTCCGCGCCGGCGTCGACGTAGACGTGGACGTTGCCGACACCGGTCTCGATGACCGGCACCGTGGCGTTCTCGACGACATGGCTGATCAGCCCGGCCCCGCCGCGCGGGATGACGAGATCGACGAGTCCGCGGGCGCGCAACAGGTGCAGCACGCTGCTGCGGTCGGTGCCGGGCACGAGCTGGATCGCATCGCGCGGCAGGCCAGCCTTCTCGGCCGCCGCCGCGAGGACGTCGACGAGCACCGCGTTGGACTCGTACGCGGAGGCGGACCCGCGCAGCAGGGCAGCATTGCCGCTCTTGAGCGCCAGACCGGCGGCGTCGACGGTGACGTTCGGCCGGGCCTCGTAGATCATCGCGATGACACCGAAGGGCACCCGGACCTGTCGGATCTCCAGTCCATTGGGCTGCACGTAGCCGCGCAGAACCGCTCCCACCGGGTCCGGCAGGCCGGCGACATCGCGCAGTCCCTGGGCCATGGCCGCGACCCGCTCGGGATTGAGCGCCAGGCGGTCGACCAGCCCTGCGTTCAGTCCGGCTTCGCGCCCGGCGTCGACGTCACGGGCGTTCGCGGTGAGGATGTCGTCGACCGCGGCGTCGAGCGCGGCGGCCATGGCTTGCAGGGCCGCGTCCTTCGCGGCCCGCGACAAGGGTGCGAGCTCGGCGGCCGCCTCACGGGCGCGGGCGGCGACAGCGTGAACGTCCTGCTCGGATGCCGCGCGCTCGGTCACCCAGCAAGGGTACGGCGACGGTCAGCGGCGCCGGTGGCGGCGGTAGCGCAGCAGCCGGTGCTCTACCCGTGCACGTCATACCGATCACGGTGCGCTCGCTCGGGACGTACGTCGCGGCAGGCGGGGTCAGCGCCGGGTGGCTCGGGCCGCGGCGCGCTCCCGGCGGGCGGCATTCGCGGCTCGCTGGCTGTCGGCCGACCGCTGGGCCCTGGTGGCTTCGGCCGCCCCGCCCGGATACCCGGCGCGGATCGCCCGCCGCTCGGTCGTCTCGATGGTGTGCACGAGCATGAACATCATCCCGGATCCACCCGCCGTCGCCGCGGTGAGGATGCTCAAGCCCAGGGACGCCGGCAGGAAGCTCACCACGGCGGCGACCGGCACGCTCAGCACGATCAGCGAACGGACGACGTGCCGCAGCAGCCAGGTCCGGCTGGTGGTGTCGTGCAGCACCCATTCGTCGTAGCGACTCGGCAGCGAGCCACCGAACGCGTACCAGAACCATCGCAAGACGCCAGGGCGCTGCAGGGAACTCACTCCGGGGACCTCCGAGGCTTCCGCGCTGATCAGTCGTGCACTAACCATTAGTGTAGACTTCTTTTCTTGGCGAACCGACGGAGGATCCATGAAATCGGTCACCGCGTCCGGCCGCGGAGTTCCGGACGATCCGCTGGCCCTGGAGCGCCAGGTCTGTTTCGCGCTCTCGATCGCCTCCCGCAGCGTGTTGTCGGTGTATCGACCGGTGTTGGAGCCGATGGGGCTGACGCACCCTCAGTACCTGGTCATGCTTGCCCTGTGGGGTGAGTCGCCGCTGTCGGTGACGGAGCTCGGGCGGCTGCTGCACCTCGACTCCCCCACCCTGTCGCCGTTGCTCAAGCGGCTGGAGGCGTCCGGCTACGTCACCCGATCGCGAAGCGTCACCGACGAACGGGTGTTGGAGATCGAACTCACCCGCCGGGGCCGAGCGCTGCGCGCGAAAGCCGAGAAGGTGCCCGAAATCATCGTCGCCAAGTTGGGCATCGAGATCGCCGATCTGGAGGCCCTGCAGGTCGCCCTGACGCGGGTCATCGTGGCCGCCGACGCGGTCTAGACGAGCACGACGAGGTCGTCGCGGTGTACGAGTTCGCGGCGGAACTCCGCCGGGAGCTCGCTGGTTCGGTGCCCGAGCAGTGGTGGCAGGTCAGCGGCGTCGTAGCCGACCAAACCGCGGGCCACTGCGACGCCGTCCGGCCCGACAAGATCCACCGGCTCGCCGGAGTAGAAGTCTCCGGTCACCCGCGTCACACCGGCCGGTAACAGCGACATCCGGCGTTCGACGATCGCGACGACGGCGCCCGCGTCGAGTTCGAGCCGACCGCGCGGAGTGGTGGCATGCCGAAGCCAGAACAGCCGCGACGCACTGCGGTCCCCGGCCGGATGGAAGAGGGTGCCGGCCTGACCGAGCAGCGCGTCCTCGATCCGTCCCGCGGACGAGAGGACCACGGGAATGCCTTCGCTGGTGGCGATCGCGGCCGCGTCGATCTTGGTCGTCATCCCTCCGGAGCCGACGTGGCTGCCCGAGCGGCTGACGTCGACGCCGGCGAGCTCGGCCATCGAGACGACCTCGGGGATGAACTGCGCGCCCGGCCGACCCGGCTTGCCGGTGTAGAGGCCGTCGACGTCGGTCAGCAGCACCAGCGCCTCGGCGTGCACCAGGTGGGCGACGAGCGCGGCGAGCCGGTCGTTGTCGCCGAAGCGGATCTCGTGGGTGGCGACGGTGTCGTTCTCGTTGACGATCGGGATCACGCCGAGGGCGAGCAGGCGCTCGAGCGTCCGGTCGGCGTTGCGATAGTGCCCGCGCCGGTGCAGGTCGTCGGCAGTCAGCAGCACCTGCCCGACCTGCAATCCGTAGCGGGCGAACGAGGCCGCGTACCGCTCGGCGAGCAGCAATTGCCCGACGCTGGCCGCGGCCTGCTGGGTGGCCAGGTCGCGGGGACGCGCGCGCAGCCCAAGCGGACCGATTCCGGCCGCGATCGCGCCCGAGGACACCAGCACGACCTGTCGGCCGGCCCGGGCCCGGGCGGCAACGGCGTCGACGATCGCATCCAGCCGATCCGGGTCGAGCTGACCGCGCGAGGTCAAGGAGGACGAGCCGATCTTCACCACCGTCCGCCGCGCGGCGGCGATCGACTGGCGGGTCAAGCGCGGCCCGGTCACGCGGGAGCCTCGCCGTCCTCGTCGGGCCAGTCCTCGTCCTCGCTGCCGCGCTTACGCGCCTTCTTGGCGGCCAGCCGCTCGTGCGCCCGGGTGCGGCTGGACGAGTCGACCCGCAGGTCGGTCCCGCGCCGCGTCGGCAGGTATTCCGGTTCGTCGATACCCGCGGTCGGTTCGAAGTCGAAGGTGACCGGCCCGATCGTGACCGCCGCCCCCCGCTCGGCTCCGAGCCGGGTGAGTTCCTTCTCGACGCCGAGGCGGGCCAGCCGGTCGGCGAGGTAGCCGACGGCCTCGTCGTTGTCGAACGCCGTCTGCCGCACCCAGCGCTCGGGCTTCTCGCCGCGCACGACGAAACCGCCGGGCTCGGCGGGGTCCGGTTCGACGGTGAAGCCAGCGTCGTCGACGGCCCGCGGATGCAGGACGATGCGCTGAGTCTCCGGCCGGGCTCGGGCCGCGCGATCGGCTTGTACCGCTTCGGCCAGCGCGAACGTCAGCGCTCGCAGTCCCTCGTGTGACACCGCCGAGATCTCGAAGACCCGCAGGCCGCGGGCTTCGAGGTCGGGACGGACGAGCTCGGCGAGCTCGCGCGCCTCGGGGACGTCCAACTTGTTCAGCGCGACCAGCCGCGGCTTGGACAGCAGCGCCCCGAAGGTGCCCTCGTACTGGCCGAGCTCGGTCTCGAGCGCGTCGAGGTCGCTCAGCGGGTCGCGGCCGGGGTCGAGCGTGGCGCAGTCCAGGACGTGCAGCAGCACCGCGCACCGCTCGACGTGACGCAGGAAGTCGAGACCGAGCCCCTTGCCCGCAGCGGCGCCCGGGATGAGCCCCGGGACGTCGGCGACGGTGAACGTCGTGTCCCCGGCGCTCACGACGCCGAGGTTGGGAACGAGCGTGGTGAACGGGTAGTCCGCGATCTTGGGACGGGCCGCGGAGATGGCCGCGACGAGCGAGGACTTGCCGGCGCTCGGGAACCCCACCAGACCAACGTCGGCGACGCTCTTGAGCTCCAGCACGACATCGCGGGCCTCACCCGGCTCTCCGAGCAACGCGAAGCCCGGCGCCTTGCGGCGAGTGGAGGCGAGGGCCGCGTTACCGAGCCCGCCCCGTCCGCCGCGGGCGGCGACGAACCGGTTACCAGCGCCGGTGAGGTCGGCCAACACCTCGCCACGGTCGTCGAGAACAACGGTGCCGTCGGGCACGCGCAGTTCGAGGTCTTCGCCCTCCGCGCCGTCGCGATTGCTGCCCGCACCTTGCGTGCCGTTGCCAGCCTTCTGGTGCGGGTGGTGGTGGAAGTCGAGCAGGGTGTGGGCGTTGGTGTCCACCACGAGGACGACGTCGCCGCCCCTACCGCCGTCGCCGCCGTCCGGCCCACCGAGGGGCTTGAACTTCTCGCGGTGGATGGACGCCACGCCGTGCCCGCCGTTGCCCGCGGTCAGGTGCAGCACGACGCGATCGATGAAGTTCACTGTGCCGCCTCTCCGGCCTTAACTGCTGTCGTCGCGTTCCAGCAGCACGGTCACGGCACGCTATTGCCTAGGGCTTCCAGGCGAATCCTGCGGGGAGCCTCAGGCTCCGGCCGCAACGATGTTGACGGTCTTGCGACCCCGCGAGAGACCGAACTGGACCGCGCCCGCCTCGAGGGCGAACAGCGTGTCGTCCTTACCGCGGCCGACACCGGCACCGGGGTGGAACTTGGTGCCGCGCTGGCGGATCAGGATCTCGCCGGCCTTGACGGTCTGCCCGCCATAGCGCTTCACCCCCAGGTACTGGGCGTTGGAATCGCGGCCGTTACGGGAGCTCGACGCACCCTTCTTGTGAGCCATGTGCGGATCTCCCTTACTTCGCGCTGATCGCGGTCACCCGCAGCTGGGTCAGCTTCTGACGGTGACCCTGCCGCTTGTGGTAGCCGGTCTTGTTCTTGTACTTGTGAATGCGGATCTTGGGGCCCTTGGTCTGCGCGACCACCTCGGCGGTGACCTTGGCGGCCGAGAGCTTGTCGGCCTCGTGGGTGACGGCGGCGCCGTCGACCAGCAGGATGGCTACGAGGGCAACCTCGGCGCCGGGCGCCGCGTCGAGCTTCTCGACCTCGATCACATCGCCCTCGGCGACCTTGTACTGCTTGCCGCCGGTCTTGACGATGGCGTACATCGCGGGATCCACTCCTCGAGCTTGCTGGCTGTCGTGCACTGGTGTTGCGCGCCAGGTTCAGCGCCACGCGTGCGAGCGGCCCACCGCATGATGGGCCGTCGTCCAGATTACGTCACCGGCGACCGGCGAGGCAAAACGCCCTCGATAGCCTGCCCTGCGTGAGCCTGACACTGGCCCCCGAAACGTGGGATTCCGATGATGCCAGAGTGCTCCGGGACGCTCAGCAGGCCGAGATCAGGGCGGTGTACGGCCGCGACGACACCGAACCCGGCGTGATCCCGTCCGCGGCCGACATCGACCTGTTCCTCGTGGCCCGAGACCTGGACGGTCGCGCAGTCGCCTGCGGCGGCCTGCGCCGCCTGGACGCGCACACCGGTGAGATCAAGCGGATGTACGTCGTGCCCGACCGCCGACGGACCGGCGCAGCGGCCCGCGTGCTCGCCGCGCTCGAGGACAGCGCCCGCACCCTGGGCTGGACCCACCTGCGGCTCGAGACCGGCGACCGGCTGGCGGGCGCGATCGCGTTCTATACGCGCGCCGGATACCGGCCGATCCCGAATTTTGGCGCGTACGTGGGCGAGTCGATCTCCCGTTGCTTCGAGCGCGCCCTGTAGCTGCGGCGTGCGTCCAATACCTCAGCCGGTCGTGACCGGCGGACCGGCGGGCCGGCTGGCGGCCCGGCGGCGCCTGCGAGCCGGGGAGCCGTTGGCCGCCACCACCGGGTCCGCAGCGGGTGCGTCGGTGGGCTCGGCCGCTGCAACGTGCTCGGCGCCGGGAGCCTCGGCTGCGGGCTCCGCGGCGACGGGTTCGGCCGGGGCAGCGGTGTCGGCCTGTTCGTGCTGGTCGGGCTCAAGGGGTCCGCCGCCATCCGCGGACTCGGCGTCCAGTGCGGCCGTGACGAGGCCGGTCGCCAGCCTGTCGATCATGCCGACGTCCTCGGCGGCCGCCTCGGCCTCGGCCTTCTCCAGGGCCGCGGCCCGGTGGATCGCCGCGATCGCCGCGTTCGCGGCCTGCCGCTGCTCAGGCGTTGCCGGGGGTTCCACCGGTGGCTCCACGGTGTCGCCGGCCGAGCGGCCGCCCCGCTTGCGCTTGGACTGCTTGGGCTGGGACCGGTCGTCGTCCTCGGACGCCGATCCGTTGCCCGACTTGTCGACCGGCTCGCTGTGGATGATCACGCCGCGACCGTGGCAGTGCTCGCACGTCTCGCTGAAGGCCTCCAGCAGGCCCTCACCCACCCGTTTGCGGGTCATCTGCACGAGACCCAGCGAGGTGACCTCGGCCACCTGGTGCTTGGTCCGGTCCCGGCCGAGACACTCCGTCAGCCGGCGCATGACCAGATCGCGGTTCGATTCGAGCACCATATCGATGAAGTCGATCACGACGATGCCACCGACGTCGCGCAGCCGCAGCTGGCGCACGATCTCCTCGGCGGCTTCGATGTTGTTGCGGGTGACCGTCTGCTCGAGGTTGCCGCCGGCACCGACGAACTTGCCGGTGTTGACGTCAATGACCGTCATCGCCTCGGTCCGGTCGATCACCAGCGAGCCGCCCGAGGGCAGCCAGACCTTGCGGTCGAGGGCCTTCATCAACTGCTCGTCCACCCGCAGGTCGTGGAACAGGTCGGTGTCCTTGGTGTGCTTCGAGACCCGCTCGGCCAGGTCGGGGGCAACGCCGGTGACGTAGTCCGAGACGGTCGTCCACGCCTCGTCGCCCTCGACGATCAACCGGGCGAAGTCCTCGTTGAACACGTCGCGGACGACCCGGATCGCGAGATCGGGTTCACCGTGCACCAGCGTCGGCGCCGCCTTCGTCTGCTTCGCCTTGTCCTGGATCTGCTCCCACTGGTTGCTGAGCCGCTCGACGTCGCGAGTGAGGTCCTCTTCGCTCGCGCCCTCGGCCGCAGTCCGGACGATCACGCCGGCATCCTCGGGGAGGATCTTCTTCAGGATGGACTTCAGCCGGTGCCGCTCGACGTCGGGCAGGCGCCGGCTGATCCCGGTCATGCCTCCGCCCGGGACGAGGACGAGGAACCGGCCGGGCAGCGACACCTGACTGGTCAGCCGGGCGCCCTTGTGGCCGATCGGGTCCTTGGTCACCTGGACCAGGACGGGGTCGCCCGACTTCATGGCCTGCTCGATCGCGCGTGATTTGCCCTCGAGCCCGGCAGCGTCCCAGTTCACCTCACCGGCATAGAGGACCCCGTTGCGGCCCTTGCCGATGTCGATGAACGCGGCCTCCATCGAGGGCAGCACGTTCTGTACCCGGCCCAGGTACACATTGCCGACGTAGGACGTCGCGCTGGCCCGAGTGACGTAGTGCTCGACGAGGATGTCGTCCTCGAGCACCGCGATCTGGGTGCGATCGCCCTTCTGGCGCACGGCCATCACCCGGTCGACCGCCTCGCGACGGGCCAGGAACTCCGATTCGGTCAGGATCGGCGGGCGGCGACGCGTGGTCTCGCGACCGTCGCGGCGGCGCTGGCGCTTCGCCTCGAGCCGGGTCGAGCCCTTGACGCCCTTGACGCCGTCGTCGGAAGAGCCCTTGGCCGGGGCCTTCTGCTTGGGGTCGCGGACATGGACGACCGTGTTGGGCGGGTCGTCCGGGCCGCCGTCCTCGTCCCCGGCCGTGCTGGAGCGGCGCCGACGACGGCGCCGACGCGTGCCCGCGCCGCCCGCCTCGTCGCTGTCCTCGGTGTCGGGAGCCTCGGTCGCCTCGGCGGTATCGGCCTCGTCCGCGCCAACTTCGGACTCGTCTGCGTCTGCGTCCTCGTCGGCGTCGGCATCGGCCGGCTTGCCGCCCCCGCCCCGGCCCCGGCGTCCGCGGCGGCGGCGCCGCCGCGCGCCGGTGGCCAGTTCGATGGCTGCCTCGCGGATGTCCTCGGGCTCGGCGGTCTGGTCTTCGGCATCCTCAGCTGCGGTGATGTCGACCGGTCCCGCCGCGATCGGCTCCTCGATCGGCTCGGCGGCGGTCTTCTTGGCCGCCCGGCGGCGCGCGGGAACGTCCGCGGCCGGGGGCATGAAGAGCACGCCAGGAGCCGCCAGGGCCGGTGGTGCGGAGTCTTCGCCGGCAGCTGTCTCGGCGGGTGCCGCACTCTTCGCGGCACGCTTGCGAGCGGTCTTCTTCGCCGGCACACCGGAGTCAACGACCTCGTCGGTCGCAGCGTCCACCGCCGGTTCGGCCGCCTCGGCCGCCTTTTTGGCGGCGCTCTTGCGGGCGGCGGCCTTCTTGGCCGGGGCCTTCTTCGCCGCGGCTGACTTCGCCGGAGCGGTGGCGGCGGCCTCGGCCTGATCGGCCGCGGCTCCGGATTCGGAGGTCGTGGGCTCGGCCGCGGCCTTGCGCGGCGCCCGCTTACGCGGGGCGCGGGCCGGGGCGGCCGCAGCGGGCGCCGAGGCGTCCGTGGACGCGCCGGCGTTCGGTGGTGGGGGTCCGGCCTTGGCGGTGGCCTTGCGCGGCGCGCGCTTGCGCGGCGCTGGCCCGTCGTCGCCCTGTCCGGAGGTGGTGTTGGTGTTGTCGGATTCGAGCATGTGCTCGGGTCACTCCATTTCGGGCCCCCGGGCGCGGCCACATTACGTGGACCGCGACCGCACAGAGGCGGTTGGGGCGGGTGTACGCCGACGGGTGTCGGCGCGGGCCCGCGAAGTCTGCATCGGGTCGCCACCGTGGCCGGCCCGGTCGGATAGTGCTGATCGTGCTACGACGTGGTCGTCGCCTGGTTCCGATCGGCGGCCAGAGGGTCACCGATCTCACCGTCTTCGTCGAGCGGTCCCTGCGCCAGGCGGGCCGCAACGGGCGGCCCGGTCGGGGCGAGACCGGCGACGTCGCGCAGTGCGGCGACGACATCGTCGGGTCGAACGGTGGGCGTTACCTGCCGCACGACCAGGTCCAGTATCGCACGGGGCGTGCCCAAGGGGTCGCCGGCCGCGCCGGAGACCCCGGCGCGCACCACCGGGGCCCGGGCGTCCAGGGTCCGCCGCCCGTCCTTCGTCAGTCGTTCGACGCCGACCTCGGTGCGGGCCAGGAAGGCGTCCAGGGCGGCGGCCGCCGTCTTCACGTCGACGCCGGGCAGCTCGATCCGCCAGGCCGAGGCGTGCATCCGTTCGGGCAACGATCCGGGGCCGGCCACGACCGCCTCGACGATGTCGAGCCCCTCAGGCAGCGCCGCGTTCAGCACTTCGCGCAGCCGCTCGACCTCCACCTCGATCGCCAGCCCGATCTCGAGGTATTCGGCCTCGCTGGCGACGCCGGTCGGCGCGGCCCCGACATAGCTGATCTTGGGATGCGGGGTGAACCCCGCGGAGTACGCCATCGGGACCGCGGCCCGTCGCAGCGCCCGTTCGAAGGCGCGGGCGAAGTCGCGGTGCGAGGTGAACCGCAACCGGCCGCGCTTGGCGTAGTGCACGCGCAGCCGCTGCACCACTGGGGGTGGCGGCGGCCCTTCCGGGACCCGTCGGGCCATCAGAAGGGCCGTCGCGCTGGTGCCATGCCTCCAGTCTGACGTACGGCCGGAGGCGGAACGGTCAGCCGGCGGCGCAGGTGAGCACCGGACCGGCCCAATCACCGTGGTCGTAGGTCGTGGCGCCGTCGGGATCGACGTGCAACCGCAGCCAGGTCGCACCTGCGAGGTCAGCCGTCAGCGGCTTTTCCGGCGAGGTGTTCGTCACGGTCCCGCTATCGGCCACCTTCGCGTCGTCGGCGTAGATCTGGAAGATCACATCGCCACCATTGGTGGCTTCCTCGTCATCGATGCCGACGTCGGTCTTGAGCGAGCTGCAGGCGCCCCCGAGGTAGTACACGATGTCGCTTGCGGCGTTGGTGCCCAGACCCTTCGCGTACGTGGTGCCCCGAATCGAGATCGTCTTGCCGTCGCCGGCTGCGGTCTCGCCGTTGCTCATGTCCTTCTCCACCGGACCCCATCCGTTGCTGGCGGAAACCCACGTCACGTCGCTGAGCGCCACGCTCCCGCTCGGCGGCGGCGTGACCACCTGCACCACCACCGGCTGCTTGACGACCACCGTCTTGCCGCCGGCGTAGGCGTAACTGACGGTGAAGGTCACCTTGTAGTTGCCCGGCGAGGCCGACGCCGGCACGGAGAGCTGCCAGGGCGTCGCGAACGACTTTCCCGTAGCCAGGCGCTTGTGATGCCATGCGCCTGTGGTGTCGAGCGTCCAGCCGTCGGGCGCATCGCCGGTGACCCGGACCGCCTTGATCGCCGCACGCCCGTAGTTGGTCACCGTGCTCGTGAGCGTCGTGGACTCGCCGGGGCTGACGGCTGCATCCGCGCCGCTGTAGCCCGTGCTCGAGCTGACCTGCACGACCGTCGACGGGGCCAGCTGCGCGTAGTTCGACACCGGGTGCACCCGGTACAGGGCGGTTCCGTGTGCCGGGACGACGGCGCTGATCGTCTTGGCCGTCTCGGTGTTCTTGCCCGT
>JAVHVH010000299.1:0-4062 GCA_032160665.1 Pseudonocardiales bacterium | reverse complement strand
CGTCGAGGAGCTCGCGCGTCTCAGGCTCTGTGAAGCGCAGATCCGCGGCGCGGAGTTCGGCGAGCTCGCCGGCGAGGCGTAGGCGCTGCAGACGCAGTCCGACATCGCGACGGGTGGCAAGCAGCGCGTTCACGTTAGGGGGAAGGCTAGTGAGCAGGCGCGTGAGCTCAGCAAGCGTTGCGGATGAGTCCAACTCGTGCAGATCGTCGATAACCAGAGTCAGCAAGCGGGGGTATTCAGCTAGTTCTCCCAGGACCCTGTCGACGATTGCCCTCTCGTTGAAGGCGGGAGTGGGGACGGCCGGCTCCGTTGTGCCAGCTGTCGTGGACACCCGACGAACCGCGTTGAGAAGCTCGAGCCAGAAGAGTTGAGCGTCTGGTCTGTCGCGCCGCACCTGCACATCGGCAATCCCGCGCGCCTGACCCACCCGCCTTGCCCAAATGCGCAACAGCGACGTCTTGCCGCTACCCGCAGACCCCGAGACGATCGTGACCTTCACCGCCGTCGCGCGATCTAGAGCGGTGAGAAGGTGGTCCCGGTCGATCAGCCGGGGGTTCGCTGAAGCCACCGTAAGCGGTCACCTTGTTTGGGTTCGACGTCCTAACGTCCACGACGAGGTCCTGCCGCGCCGGTCTTGACGTGGGGGCCTCAAGCGTACGCGCGACAACGCGCATAAACTCCGGCCAATTTCGACTATCAGCTTCTACTGACGACGCCTGCTGAGTCCGTCGAGGCGGTCAGTCTGGCGGTGGCAAGAAGACTGGGGAACCCCCTCGCCGACGCCGCTGTTGTCGTGAAGGAGTACGGGCGTGGCCGTCGCCGACATCCCAATCGAGGGCGTACTTACGCGGACATCGTCGCGGCCCTGATCACGACGCAGCGCAACTCGCTGCTGGTCATAGATGAGGATGGGAAGCCGCTAGGACGGCTCTGGGCGCGCGAGCTGGTGGAGGCATCCGCGGCAGTGTCGCGCAAAATTGCGCGAGGCTCCGCTGTTCTTCGGTCTGTTCACCACGCAACTGCTCGTCGGTGCAGCCGCGGCGCTGATCCCTGGCAACCTCGTGCATCTCGTCGTCCAGACCCATGTCCTCAACGGAATCATCAGCCCCGGTGCTCTTGACCTACGTCCTGGTCCTAGCCAACCGAAGGAGTCCTTGGGTCAACGGTCAACAGCCGGCGCTTCAACGCTGTCGCGACCGCCTCATTCCTTCTGCCACATCGGCGCGGGCCTCTTTCACGCATGTCGCGCTCGTACGGCCCTGGTCCTTTTACCAGAGGCAAGCCCGGCACCAGTGCACCGCTGCCATAGTCGCCATCAATGCCAGACAAGCCGATTGCGTCTCACTGCTGTCACCAAGCGCGGTGTACTGATGAATGCAACCACGGCTATGCAAGCCATGACTTGGTGCGACGCGTCGTGCATTGACTCTGCGTGCCTGCACCTTCGTTCAGCCGCATCATTCATATTTGGAGGTCGAATGTCTTCGCTGTCTCCACGCCAGGACATCAAACAGTCCTACGACACAGAGCTGCTACGCGTAGTAATTGAGTTGTTCGACGAGTTTCCGACGATTCCCATGATTAGAGTAATACGCGCTCTCAAGCACGCGCGTGCGACCTTACCGGTCAATTCGAATGGTCTCGCGTCGCCGTCCGCTGTCGGCGTGGCCGCCCGGCAGGCTCTGCTCGACAGGCTACCGCTGTCTGCCGAGGTGCCCATCCGGCTCGGCTACCCGTCGACGCCACCGCCGTGACCGGCGGCGGAGAGGGGCCGAGGCGGGGTCTCGTCCTCGGCGCTGGCGGCACGTTGGGTGCGGCGTGGATGATCGGCGCACTATGTGCGCTCGAGGAGGTCACCGGTTGCGACGTACGCACGGCCGAGGTGGTCATCGGCACGTCCGCCGGAGCCGTCGTGGCGGCACTGCTCGGCGCCGGTGCCACGCCCGCAGACCTGCGCGACCACCAGCTCGGTGCCGCTAACGCTGGTGGCCCGCTGGCCGGACTGGACTTCGACTACAGCTGCACGGGCGGCGGACCCGGCTGGCCACAGCTCGGCCTTGGCTCTTTCCCGCTGCTCGCGCGTTGGGCCAGAAACCCGATGCGGTACTCGCCGCTAGTCGCACTCTCTGCGGTCGCACCCCGCGCTCGGGCCACGCTCGAGCCCCTCGGGGGCCTGATCGACTCCGTCACCCCGGCCGGCACGTGGTCGATTCACCCCGACGTGCGTGCCGTCGCGATGGATTACCGCACCGGCGAGCGCGTCGTCTTTGGGCGCGCTGGCCCGGTGCGGGCTGGTTTGGCAGAGGCGGTGATGGCCTCATGCGCGGTCCCGGGATGGTTCGCACCGGTCGATATCGGCCGACGTCGCTACGTCGATGGCGCGGTTCTGTCACCGACCAACGCGGAGCTCGCTGCCGGGCGCGGCCTCGATGAGGTGTGCATACTTGCGCCGATGGCCTCGGACCGGCTAGACCAGCCCGATTCCGTGCTGGCCCGATGCGAGCGGCACGTGCGCCGGATCATGACGCGGCAGGTGCTGCGCGAGGCGAATGCAGTCGGAGTCGACGGTGCGAAGGTTGTGCTTCTCCGCCCCGGACCTGAGGATCTGGAGGCGATGGGCGGCAACGTGATGGACCCGACGCGTCGTCTGCCGGTGCTGCGCACGTCCCTTCGCACGACCGCTGCGACGCTCCGTACATCGACCAGAACCGGCTCGTAGGCCGCACCGCCGTCAACACGGGCAGTGAACACGCGGGGTGACGTCGCATCATGCCGCCGAGCGGCGCACGCGTGACTGAATCCCGTCGCGAACAACTCGAGCGCCTTGCCTGATTAGGTGGGGAGCGCTGCAACGCCGATAACGACCGCGTTTTACGGATGTCCGCGGCGGCTCGAGGCAACCGAAGCACGAAGCCGGTCGCGGGCGGTGGCGACGATCTCAGTCGGCGAAGCTGGTGCGCTAGAGGCGCTTCGGAGTGGGGCGCCGGCGGCGGCGAGTGCATTGATCACGGTCATCACCGGAAGCGATGAGAACTCCTCGAACAGTTCGTCGGCTCGAAGCATCATCTCTGCTCTGCCGCAGGGTTCACTGTTTGGGCGCGCAATCATATTTCGACTCCATCTACTAATGCTGCGGGAAATCGTGGGCTCATGTACTGCGCCATCAATGGCATACGCCCGTCGACCCATAACGAACAGAGCGCCGCGACCGGGCCATGTGGCCAAGTACACCCGAGCGATCGCCAGTCGTGAATAAGGTCTCACCTGGATTGACATTGTCAGCAGCTATGTGACGCGGTGGGCCGCTGCCTGCCACGCTCTTACTGCGGCCGTTGACAGGTACCTAGGTATCGCCAAATGGCGGACCGACATCCGAATCTAGGGAGAGCGCGATGGCATTGACCGGGGAAGACTCGTCTCTCGCCGAAGGTGGCGACCCGGGTACCGAAAGCCAGCAGCCTGCGGGCATGTTCACGGAACGGCCAACGGAGAGTGTGGCTATGGCGTCGCCATTTCCGCCGATCGCCGACTACGCGTTCCTGTCCAACTGTCACACCGGCGCGCTCGTGGCTCCCGACGGCGCGATCGACTGGCTGTGCTTCCCCCGTTTCGACGCGCCCAGCGTGTTCGGCACCCTGCTCGACCGCGAGGCCGGCTACTTCAGGTTGGGGCCGTTCGGAATCAACCACCCGACCCAGCGTATGTACGAGCCGGGTACAAACGTGCTCGCCACGACGTGGAAGACGCCGAGCGGCTGGGGGGTCGTCCGCGACGCCTTGACCATGGGACCCCGCGACAGTGAGGACGCGATCACTCCGCACACTCGCCCGCCCGCCGACGACGACGGTGATCACATGCTGGTGCGGACCGTCCGCTGCCTTGAGGGGAGCATCGAGATCGAGCTGGTGTGCGAGCCCGCGTTCGACTACGGCCAATCGCCGGCGCAGTGGACGATGGTCGGAGGCAGCGACCACACTGCGGACGCGAGAGGCGCAGGGCAAACCATCAGGTTGCGGTCCGACATGGCGCTCGGCATCGAGGGTAATCGGGTGCGGGCGCGGC
>JAVHVH010000294.1:0-4721 GCA_032160665.1 Pseudonocardiales bacterium | reverse complement strand
TCGATCGCGCGCATGACCGCGGGGACGTCAGGTGCCCCGAGGCCGAGGTAGAAGCCTTCGATGAGCTTGCGATTGTTGACCTGCAGGCGCAGCGGCGGCAGGAAGTCCAGGGTGGCCAGGGCCTCGGCCATGACCCGGGCCACCTCGACGTCGTGGTGGAAGGGCAGGACGTCACGGGCCACGATGTCGATGTCGGCCTGGGTGAACTCGCGGTAGCGCCCGGTCTGCGGGCGCTCGCCGCGCCACACCTTCTGGATCTGGTAGCGGCGGAACGGGAACTCGAGGTGCCCGGCGTGCTCGAGCACGTAGCGGGCGAACGGCACGGTGAGGTCGAAGTGCAGGCCCAGGCCGCTGTCGCTGCCCCCGTCCTCGGCCTGCAGGCGGCGCAGGACGTAGACCTCCTTGTCGATCTCGCCCTTGCGCAGCATCTGCTCGAGGGGCTCAACCGCCCGCGTCTCCAGCGACGCGAACCCGTGCAGCTCGAAGGTCTGGCGCAGCCGATCGAGCACCGCGGTCTCGACGACGCGCTGCCCCGGCAGTAATTCTGGGAATCCCGACAGGGCCATCAGAGATCCGACAGGTAAGGGTTGGCTCGGCGTTCGCGGGCGATCGTGGTCGCCGGTCCGTGGCCGGGATGCACCACGGTCGAGTCATCCATCGGCAGGATGACCGTGCGCAGCGAACGCTCCATCTCGGCCATCGAACCGCCCGGCAGGTCCGTGCGGCCGATCGAGCCGGCGAACAGCACGTCTCCCGAGAAGAGGACGTCGGCGTCATCACCCGCCAACCCGAACACCACCGAGCCGGCGCTGTGGCCAGGGGCGTGAGTCACGGCGAAGTCGAGCCCGGCGATCGAGATCTTGTCGTGCGAGCCGAGCTCCCGGACGTCGTCGGGCTCGGCGAAGGTGAGCGAGCCGAACAGCGGTGTGCCGACGGGCAGGCCGACACCCGACCACGGATCGGCCAGCTGTCTCCGGTCATCGGGGTGGATGTACGCCGGGACGTCGCGCGCCTGGCACACCGGCAGGACCGAGAACGTGTGGTCGAAGTGCCCGTGGGTCAACAGGACGGCGACGGGGTGCAGCCGGTGCTCGGCGATGACCTCGTCCAACTGCCCGGTGACGCCGATTCCCGGGTCGATCACGACGCATTGCTCACCGGCGGCAGGCGCGACCACGTAGCAGTTCGTGGCGGTCGCGTCGGACGGGAAACCCGCGATGAGCACGGCCGCGAACTCCTACCAGGTGTGACGGGGGATGGACGTCCCAGCCTACCGAGCGAGCCGGTCCCAACCCGCGGGCCGGGGCCGGAACAGCTCTGTCGGGATTCTCAGCCGCCGCCCGAATCAGCTTCCGTAGACTGCCGGGGGTTTCCCGCACTCCGATCTGACCGCCCTGGAGGTCCGCCCTCGTGCCGACGAACAAGCAGCGCCGCGAAACGGAACGCCGCCGCCTGCAACGCCAGCTCGAGGAGCGCCGCCAGCGAGAAGCCGCTCGCAAGCGGTTCACGATGGTCGCGTCCATCGTCGGCACGCTGGTTCTGATCGGCGCCGTGATCGTGATCGTCGTCGCCACGACCGGCGGCGATAACAAGACCGGCGCCGCCGGCAGCGCACCCACCTCGAGTACCAGCCCCGCCGCCAGTTCGAGCCCCCTGCCCAGCCTGAGCGCTCCCCCAGTCGGTACACCCGCGGCCTGTGCGAAGCCGGGCAAGTCCGCCACCGCGTCCTACGACGGTGTGACCGTGACCAACCCGACCGATCTCGCGCACGCGCCGAAGGTGACCTCGAAGGCGACGACCGACCCGACCGCGCTGGAGTGCCAGGACCTCGTCATCGGCAAGGGCGCACGTGCGACACCTAGCTCGACGGTATCGGTGCAATACACCGGCGTGCTCTATAAGAACGGCACCCAGTTCGACTCGTCGTGGAAGACCGGCAAAGCGGTGTCGTTCTCGCTGACCGGCGTGGTGCCCGGATTCACGCAGGGCATCGGCGGCACCGGCAAGGTCGCCCCGATGCGGGTCGGCGGCCGGCGGATCATGATCCTGCCCGCGGCCCTCGGTTACGGCGCCCAGGGCAGCGGACCGATCCCCGCAAACGCGGCGCTCGTGTTCGTGGTCGACCTCAAAAGCGTGAAGTAGTAGACCTCGTGCCCACCAGCAAGCAACGCCGCGATGCGCAACGCCGTCGGCTCGAACGCCAGCTTCAGCGTCGCGCCCAGCGGCAGGCCGCCCGCAGGCGGATCAACCTGATCATCTCGGTGATCGGCACGATCGTCATCATCGCGGTGGTGATCGGGTTCGTCATCGCCACCGGGAACGACGACAAATCGACCGCGGGCGGTGTCAGTAGCAGTTCACCGGCGCCGACCACGTCCTCCGCATCGACCGCGGCCCAGGCCGCCTACCCCTGCACGTGGAAGAAGGGCGGCACGGCCGCGAAGCCGGCCAAGATCCCCTCGACGACCACACCGCCCAGGACCGGGACGGTCGTCGTCGATCTGACCACCTCGCAGGGGCCGCTGACGTTCACGCTCGACCGGGCCAAGGCCCCGTGCGCAGTGGCCAGCTTCGTGTCTCTCGCCGACCAGGGCTACTTCAACGCCACCTCGTGCCACCGCCTCACGACCACCGGGATCTTCGTGCTCCAGTGCGGCGACCCGGCCGGCACCGGGCGCGGCGGGCCTGGGTACTCCTTCGGCGACGAGGTGACCGGCAAGGAGAAGTACACCCGCGGCGTGCTGGCGATGGCCAACTCCGGACCGAACACCAACGGCAGCCAGTTCTTCATCGTCTACAAGAACTCGACGCTGCCTCCCAGCTACTCGATCTTCGGCTCGGTCACGAAGGGCCTCAGCGTCATCGACAAGGTTGCGGCCAAGGGCGCCCAGGGCAGCAGCGGTGACGGGAAACCGAAGCTGCCGGTGACCCTCACGAAGGTGTCGGTGCAGAACTAGCCGGTCAGTGCGCGGTCTGCACCCGGTACACGTTGTAGACGCCGCCGACGGTCCTGATCGTTCGCAGCAGGTGATCGAGGTGCTTGGCCTCGGCCATCTCGAAGGTGAAGCGGCTGGTGGCGACGCGGTCGCGGTTGGTACTGACGTTGGCCGACAGGATGCTGACCCGCTCCTCGGACAACACCCTGGTGATGTCTGACAACAGCCCGTGCCGGTCCAGCGCTTCGACCTCGATCGACACGACGAAGGTCGCTCCGACCGATGGTGCCCACTCGACGTCCACCAGCCGTTCGGGCTGCTCGTGCAGGCTGGCGACGTTGGTGCAGCTCATCCGGTGGACCGAGACCGCGCCCCCGCGAGTGACGAAGCCGATGATGTCGTCATTGGGCACCGGCGTGCAGCATCGGGCGAGCTTCACCCACACGTCGTCGACCCCCTTGACCAGCACCCCGACGTCGCCGCCACCGCGCCGGGACGTGACCGTGGGGTACTCCTCGGAGACCACGACGGCCTCGGCGATGTCCTCCATCGCGCCCTCGGAACCGCCCAGCTGCGCGACGAGCTTCTGCACGATGGACTGGGCCGACACGTGCCCCTCGCCGATCGCGGCGTAGAGCGCCGACACGTCGGCGTAATGCATGTCCTTGGCCAGCGTCATCAACTTGTCGCCGCCCAAGAGCCGCTGGATCGGCAGCGCCGCCTTGCGCATCGCCTTGGATAGCGAGGTCTTGCCGGCGTCGATGGCGTCCTCGCGCCGCTCGCGGGCGAACCACTGCCGGATCTTCGTGCGCGCCCGGGGGGACTTGACGAAGTCCAGCCAGTCCCGCGAGGGCGCCGCGCTGTCGGACTTGGACGTGAAGATCTCGACGGTGTCCCCGTTGTCGAGGACGCTCTCCAGGGCGACGAGCTTGCCTTGGACGCGCGCCCCGATGCACCGGTGGCCGACCTCGGTGTGCACCGCGTACGCGAAGTCGACCGGCGTCGATCCGCTGGGCAGCGCGATCGCGTCGCCCTTCGGCGTGAACACGAACACCTCGCTGCCGGCGAGGTCGTAGCGCAGCGAGTCCAGGAACTCCTCGGGCTCCTGCGCCTCGCGCTGCCAGTCCAGCAACTGGCGCAGCCAACCCATCTCGTCCGACATCCCGGCCGGATCGGAGACCGCGACGTCCTTGCTTTCCTTGTACTTCCAGTGCGCGGCGATGCCGTACTCAGCGGTGCGGTGCATGGCGTGGGTGCGGATCTGCAGTTCGACCGGCTTGCCGCCCGGGCCGATGACCGTCGTGTGCAGCGATTGGTACATGTTGAACTTGGGTGTGGCGATGTAGTCCTTGAACCGGCCGGGTACGGGCTGCCAATTGGCGTGAATGACGCCGAGCGTGGCGTAACAGTCGCGTTCGGAGTCGACCAGGACCCGGATGCCGACGAGGTCGTGGATGTCGGTGAACTCGCGGCCGCGCACGATCATCTTCTGATAGATCGAGTAGTAGTGCTTCGGCCGGCCGGTGACATCGGCCTTGATGCTGCCGTCACGCAAATCGCCGTTGATCCGGTCGATGACCTCGTGCAGGTAGGTGTCGCGACTCGGCGCGCGTTCGGCGACGAGGCGGACGATCTCGTCGTAGCGCTTCGGGTACAACGTGGCGAATGCGAGGTCTTCGAGCTCCCACTTGATGGTGTTCATGCCGAGCCGGTGGGCGAGCGGCGCGAGCACCTCGAGCGTCTCGCGGGCCTTGCGCTCCTGCTTCTCGGGCGGCAAGAAGCGCA
>JAVHVH010000121.1:0-33797 GCA_032160665.1 Pseudonocardiales bacterium | reverse complement strand
CCTGCGCGACAACCCTGACCTCGCTGACGAGATCGAGAAGAAGATCAAAGAGAAGCTCGGTATCGGGGCTCGGGTCGATGAGGCCGGCGCGCCGATCGTGCCGCTGCCGGCGCCGGTCGACTTCTGAACATGGCGCCTGGCTGGGGTCGTTCGTCGCGGCGAGCGAACCCTCGCGACTGATGCCCTCGCCGTAGACGATGTCGAACTCGGCCTGCTTGAACGGGGGCGCCACCTTGTT
Source organism: Pseudonocardiales bacterium (assembly GCA_032160665.1). Lineage (GTDB taxonomy): Bacteria > Actinomycetota > Actinomycetes > Mycobacteriales > Jatrophihabitantaceae > Jatrophihabitans. Next base: position 33,559 of record JAVHVH010000121.1, on the reverse strand, counting down.
CTTGACGACCTTCACCCGGGTGCGGTTACCGACCGCGTCCCCGCCGTCCTTCAGCGTTTCGATCCGACGCACATCCAGGCGGATGGAGGAGTAGAACTTCAGCGCCTTGCCGCCGGTCGTCGTCTCGGGGCTGCCGAACATGACGCCGATCTTCTCGCGCAGTTGGTTGATGAAGATGGCCGTCGTGCCGGTGTTGCTCAGCGCGCCGGTGATCTTGCGCAGGGCCTGACTCATCAGCCGGGCCTGCAGACCCACGTGGCTGTCGCCCATCTCGCCCTCGATCTCGGCGCGCGGGACAAGCGCAGCCACCGAGTCGATGACGATGACGTCCAGCGCGCCGGAGCGGATCAGCATGTCGGCGATCTCGAGCGCCTGTTCGCCGTTGTCGGGCTGGCTGACCAGCAACGCGTCGGTGTCGACGCCCAGCGCCCGTGCGTATTCGGGATCCAGAGCGTGCTCGGCGTCGATGAACGCGGCTACGCCACCCGCAGCCTGGGCGTTGGCCACCGCGTGCAGCGCGACCGTCGTCTTGCCCGAGCTCTCCGGCCCGTAGATCTCGACGACCCGCCCGCGCGGCAACCCGCCGATCCCGAGGGCGACGTCGAGGGCGATCGACCCGGTGGGGATCACCTCGATGGGAGCCGCCACCCGGTCGCCGAGGCGCATGACCGCGCCCTTGCCGTGCTGCTTGTCGATCTGTGCCAGGGCGACGTCCAGCGCCTTGTCCCGGTCGAAGCTGGTTGCCATGGACGGCACCTCTCTCGTGAAGTCTGATGTGCTCGTGCGGTGTTGTCGGCGACGTTAGGGCCGGGCACCGACAGAACGGGTGCGGCGCGCTCGCCTGTGGACAACCAGCGCGTTCGAACTCGTGCTGTGGATAGCGACTACCGCGAACACTAGACGAACACCTGTTCGACTAGTGGGGCGACACGCCGAATCAGCGCAGCGAAGCCGGCATCTCGAACTCGGCGCACACCGCGCGCCACACGTCCTTGGTCTCGACGCCCGCCGCCAGCGCTTCGTTGATCGTCGCGCCGAGCACGGGCAAGCGGTAGTCGGCGGCAACGCTGGACGCATACTCGGCGCCGAAGCGGGCCTGCATCCGCCTCCAGAACTCGGTAAGTCGCACGACTGCCACCCTACGATCCACGTGTGACTTCCGCCGACGCCTGGTACGCCCTACCCGTCCTCGAAGGCCGCCTCATCCGTCTCGTGCCACTCGCGGCCGAGCACGCGGCCGGTTACCTCGCGGCCGTCGGCGCCGGCCAGGACGCCGAGGACGTGTTCCGCTGGCTCAGCAGCCCGGGTTCGACGAGTGGAGCACCGCGGACGCTCGAGGACGCCCGCGCGGACATCTACTCCGCGCTCGCATCACGCGCCCGCGGCGAGCGTCTGGCCTACGCCCAGACCGACGCGCAGACCAGCGAGTTCGCCGGATCGTCCTCGTACTACGAGATCGCGCCAGCCACCCGAACACTCGGCATCGGGCACACCTGGCTCGGCAAGCGCTGGTGGCGAAGCGGGCACAACACCGAGTCCAAGCTGCTGATGCTCACCCACGCGTTCGAGACCCTCGGCGCAGCCCGCGTCGTGTGGCACACCGACATCCACAATGAGCGCTCGCAGGAGGCAATCGCCCGGCTCGGCGCCACCCGCGAAGGCGAGTTGCGCAAACACCGCATCCGCCGCGACGGCTCTTGGCGCACGACCGTCCAGTACTCGATGACCGATGACGACTGGCCGGCCGCCCGCAAGTACCTGACCGATCGCCTCAGTCGGGCATAACCCCGTAAACGGAACCTCCAGCGAGACGCAAAGACGCGAAAGTGGGTGAAGGGTGACCACGAATGCGACGAGCGCCGGCGCGGCGGGTGATCCCGGCAAAGGCGAGCACCAACGCGATGAGCGCTCGCGCGAAGAGCCCGCCGCCGCGCGAGCGAAGCGAGCTTGCGGGAGCGCCGAAGGCGCGGCGCGAAGATGAGGATCGACCCGAGCGAAGCGAGCGGTCGAGACGAAGATCCGCCCTCGGCGCAAGCAAATATAAGGATCGGCACCTCGGGCTGGCTGTACCCGCCGTGGCGCCGCGTGTTCTACCCGCCGAAGCTGCCGCACCGCGCCGAGCTCGCGTACCTGTCATCGAAGTTGAACAGCGTCGAGATCAACGGAACGTTCTACTCGCTGCAGCGCCCGGACAGCTTCCGCCGGTGGTATGACCAGACCCCGCAGGACTTCACGTTCGCGGTCAAGGGTCCCCGGTTCGTCACGCACATGAAGAAGCTGGCCGGCGTCGAGACCCCGATGGCGAACTTCTTCGCCTCAGGGGTGCTGGCTCTGCGCGACAAGCTCGGTCCGTTCCTGTGGCAGCTGCCGCCGAATCTCGGCTACGACGAGGACCGGCTGCGGGCCTTCTTCGCCTTGCTCCCGCGCTCGACCGCTGAGGCCGCCTGGTCGGCTCGGCGGCATGACGAGCGGATGAAGGACCGCGCGATCACCGTCGCGGACGCCGACCGGCCGCTCCGGCACGCCCTCGAGGTCCGGCACAAGAGCTTCGAGGTGCCGGCGTTCACGGATCTGCTTCGCGAGAACGCGGTCGCCACGGTCATCGCCGACACGGCGGGCAAGTGGCCGATGATCCGCGACGTCACGTCCGACCTCGTCTACGTCCGGCTGCACGGCGACGTCGAGCTGTATGCCTCGGGCTACACGCCCGAGGCGCTGGACAAGTGGGCCGCCGACATCCGGACGTGGACGGCCGCGGGCCTGGACGTGCAGGTGCACTTCGACAACGACATCAAAGTCCACGCGCCCTTCGACGCGATGTCACTGGCGCAGCGGCTTGCGACTCAGCCACCAACGCGATGAGCGCCGACGCGGCAGCTGACCACAGCCAGGGTGAGCACCAACGCGATGAGCGCTAGCGCGAAGAGCCCGCCGCCGCGCGAGCGAAGCGAGCTTGCGGGAGCGCCGAAGGCGCGGCGCGGAGATGAGGATCGACCCGAGCGAAGCGAGCGGTCGAGACGAAGATCCGCCCTCGGCGGAAAGTTCAGATCCGCCCTCGGCGGAAAGATCAGATCCGCCTCCGGCGGATGAAACTCAGTCCTCGGACGGAGCGCTGGGCAATCTCTCGCCGATGAGGTCCATGACCGACGAGTCGGTCAGCGTGGTGACGTCGCCCAGTTCGCGGTGGTCGGCGACATCGCGCAACAGCCGCCGCATGATCTTCCCGGATCGGGTCTTGGGCAGCTCGGCGACGATCATGATCTGCCTCGGCTTGGCGATCGCACCGATCTCGGACGCCACGTGGTTGCGCAACGTCTTGACCAGTTCCGCGCCTTCGGCCTCCTCGGTCGGCCCGCCACCGCGCAGGATGACGAACGCGACGATCCCCTGCCCGGTGGTGGGGTCGGTGGCGCCGACCACGGCCGCCTCGGCGACCGACGGATGCGACACGAGGGCGGACTCGACCTCCGTCGTGGAGATCCGGTGCCCGGAGATGTTCATGACGTCATCGACGCGGCCGAGCAGCCAGAGGTCGCCGTCGTCGTCCTTCTTGGCCCCGTCCCCGGCGAAGTAGTAGCCCTGGTCGGCGAACCGCGTCCAGTACGTCTCCCGGAACCGCTCTTCGTCACCCCAGATTCCGCGGGTCATCGCCGGCCAGGGCTCGGTGAGCACGAGGAAACCGCCACCACCGTTGGGCACGGGGTTGCCATCGTTGTCGACGACGTCCGCCCCGACGCCCGGAAGCGCCTTCGTGGCCGAGCCGGGTTTGGTTTCGGTGACGCCGGGCAGCGGGCTGATCATGATCGCGCCGGTCTCGGTCTGCCACCAGGTGTCCACAACCGGGGTCCGGTCGCCACCGAAGTTGGTGCGGTACCAGATCCAGGCCTCAGGATTGATCGGCTCACCCACCGAGCCGAGCAACCGCAGCGAGCTCAGGTCGTGGGCCGCCGGGAGCTCGTCGCCCCACTTCATGAAGGTCCGGATCGTTGTCGGCGCGGTGTACAGGATCGTGATCTTGTTCTTCTCGATCATCTGGAACCAACGGTGCTCGTCCGGCGTGTTCGGCGTCCCCTCGTACATGAACGAGGTCGTCCGGTTCGCCAGCGGTCCATAGACGATGTAGGAGTGCCCGGTGACCCACCCGATGTCGGCGCCGCACCAGTACAGGTCCTCATCCGGCTTGACGTCAAAGACCGCCCAGTGGGTGTACGCCGCCTGCGTCAGGTAGCCGCCCGTGGTGTGCAGGATGCCCTTCGGCTTGCCGGTCGTCCCGGACGTGTACATGACGTAGAGCGGGTGCTCGGCGTCGAAGGCCTCGGGCTCGTGCTCGGTCGACTGCCGGTCGACGATGTCGTGCCACCAGACGTCGTGGCTCTCGTCCCACTCGACGTCCTGGCCGGTGCGCTTGACGACCACCACCGACCGCACGTCCGGGCACTTGAGCAGCGCCTCGTCCACCGCCGGCTTCAACGCCGAGGCGGCACCGCGCCGGTATCCCCCGTCCGCCGTGATCACCACGCGCGCGTCGCAGTCGATAATCCGATCCGACAGAGCTGTGGACGAGAACCCGCCGAACACCACCGTGTGCGGCGCTCCGAGGCGCGCGCACGCCAGCATCGCGATGACCGTCTCGGGAATCATCGGCATGTAGATCGCGACGCGGTCCCCGGTCTGTACGCCGAGTTCGATCAGCGCGTTCGCGGTCTTGCAGACCTCCTCCTTGAGCTGCGCGTAGGTGATCGAGCGGGTCTCTCCCGGCTCGCCCTCCCAGTGGTAGGCCACCTGTTCGCCGTGGCCGCTCTCGACGTGCCGGTCGACGCAGTTGTAGGCGACGTTGAGCTTGCCGCCGACGAACCATTTGGCGAACGGCGGATTCGACCAGTCCAGGACCTCGGTCCACCGCTCAGCCCACGTCAGCCGGTCGGCCGCGGCCGCCCAGAAGCCCAGCCGGTCGGCCTCGGCGGCCTTGTAGGCATCGGCGTTGACGTTGGCCGAGACCGCGAACTCCTCGGGCGGGGAGAATCGGCGCTCTTCGTGGGACAGGTTGGAAAGAGTCTCGCTCATGTTTCGAACCTAGTTCTCTCGTCGGGCGGCCGGAAGGGTGAGGCCGGAAGGGTGATGTCAGCGCGGGTAGGTGGGCAGCACCGTCCGCTTGAACGTGAAGTTCGTGACCCCCGCGAACGACGCGTACCAGGCCAGGATCGCGGTGACGATACCCAGCCAGCCGCCGAACTTCGTCCACCCGTCGGACGTGATGAAGTCGCCGATCGACAATGCGAAGAACGTCAGCGTCAGGGCGGCGAACACCGCCATGACGGCCCCGGACACGCGGATCGAGGCGATGAACATGTAGAGCGTGAAGATGCCCCAGGCCAGCAGGTAGACGCCGATGCCGTGGTCGAGGTCGCGGCCGGCCGCATCGGTCGGCAGGTGGTTCAGCAGGTACCAGAACGAGAGCCAGAAGGCGCCATAGGACGAGAAGGCCAGCGCGCCGAAGGTGTTGCCCTTGACGAACTCCCACATGCCGGCGAGCAGCTGGGCCAGGCCGCCATAGGCGAGCGCGAGCCCGAGGACGACCGTTTCGCCCGAGCCGATCAGCTTGGCGTTGAACACGGACAGCACCAGGGTGGTCAGGGCGAACGCGGCCAGGCCGAGCGGCGCCGGGTCGGCGATCGTATTGGCGACCGGGGCGACCGTGGATCCCGAGCTCGTGGCCGTCGGATCGGTCTCTGTCCGGGTGTGAGTCATGGCTGCTCCTCTCGCGCGCGGGCGGGTGGACGCCCGTCTGGATGATGACGTTGCCAGTGATCGCCGCCACATCGGAACAGCTCCGCGCGCCCAGTCGGCGGGCGTCGGCCCCGAGTCGACACGCGGCCCGAGCACGACGACGAGCGGTCGTCAGCGCACGACGAACGGTCAGTCCGGCTCGAGCGCGCGCAGCTCGGCGGTGAGGGTCTCCGGCGCGTGCAGACGCACCATCACCCGGCCCACATCCGGAGGGACCCGGCGCCGGGTGGCCAGCGACACCGCGACCATGACCGCGAAGGCGACCGGCACCGCCCAGGCCGCCGGCTGGGCGAGCAGCGCCGCTGTCCAGCCGTGACCGATCTCGCTGGTGATGGTGCCGAGCACCGCGGCCGTGGCCAGCGTGCCGCCGACCGCCAGACCGGCGATCGCACCGGCGTCGGTCAGCCGGGGCCACCAGATGCCCAGCACCAGCAGCGGACAGAACGTCGCGGCCGCCACGGCGAACGCGAGCCCGACGATGGCGGCCAGACCAAGGTGCTCGCTCGGCAGGCTCAGCAGGTAGGGCACCGCGATGCCCGCGACGGCGGCAATCCGGAACATGCGGATCCGGCGGGCCCGCAGTTCGTCGCCGGCGGAGTCGTGGCCGCGCCGGGTCAGCGGGCCCAGCAGATCTTGGGAGAGCACGCCGGCCACGGAGACGGTCAGCCCGGACGCAGTCGACAGGAATGCGGCGAAGGCGCCCGCGGTCACGAGCGCGCTCAGCAGCACGCCGGCCCCACCGCCGATCATGCGGCCCGGCAGCGTCAGCACGGTCGCGTCGGTGTCGCCGGTCAGAAGCAGGTCCGGCACGTAATGGCGACCGAGCGCACCGAAGATCGTCGGGACGAGATAGAACGAGGACAGCAGCACGAGCACGAACAGCGTCGTCCGCCGGGCGTCGCGACCGTCCGGGTTGGTATAGAACCGGACGAGGACGTGCGGCAATCCCATCGTGCCGAGGCAGATCGCCAGGATCAGCGACAGGCTGGCGTAGAGCGGATGGGGGTTGCCCGAGCCGAGCGGGCGCAGCCACGACTCCGTGCGTTGCGACGGGAGCGTCGTCACCACCGGCACGACGTCGCCGCGCTGGAGAGTGACGCTGGTTCCGGCTGAGAGTCGGTGCGTTCCCACGGTCAGTCGCACCGGCCCGTCCACGGCTGCGCCGTCGACCGTTCCTCGCACGGCGAGCGTTTCCGGCGCGGGTACGCGGACGGTCTCGCTCGACGGCACCTCGACCGTGACGCGCTGCGCCGCCGTCGGGTAACCCGCGCCGACACCGTCGCCGCGGTGCTGCCAGACGCCGATCAACACGAGCGCCGGCACGAGCAGCGCGATGAACTTCAGCCAGAACTGGATCGCCTGCGCGAACGTGATCGAGCGCATGCCGCCCATCACCACCGCGGCGATGACGATGCCGCCCACCACCAGCCCGCCCAGCCACCGCGGCGCACCGGTCTCGGTGCGCAGCGTCAGCGACGCACCTTGCAGCTGGGGAACGAGGTACAGCCACCCGATCAGCACGACGAGACCGCTGGCCACTCGCCGGACGAGCGCCGACCCGAGCCGGATCTGCGCGAAGTCCGGCAGCGTGTACGCGCCGCTACGCCGCAGCGGCGCGGCGACCAGCGCGAGCAGCACGACGTACCCGGCCGTGTAGCAGACCGGATACCAGAGCACGTCGTAGCCGAAGGCGAGCACGAGGCCGGCGACACCTAGATAGGACGCGGCCGAGAGGTACTCCCCTCCGATCGCGGCGGCATTCCACCGCGGCGAGACCGACCGGGAGGCGACGTAGAAGTCTCCGGTGGTCCGAGCGCGGCGCAGGCCCAGCGATCCGGCGAGCAGGGTGGCGACCCCGACGGCGGCGATCGCGATCACCGCGGACAGGCCGTGCGTCACCGCCGTCGGACCAGTGCGAGGAAGGCCCGTTCGTTGCGTTCGGCGCTGCGCACCGTGTACCAGCCGATCATGATCATCGCCGGGTAGACCAGCAGGCCGAGCACGATCCACGGCAGCGGCACGCCCAACGCGCGCAGCTCCCCGAAGCGCGGCGCCAGCGCACCCAGCAGTGCGGTGCCCACGAGGAGCAGGGCGATGGTCGCGCACACGATGAGCGCGAGGCGGCGCTGGCTGCGGATCAACGACGACATGTAGACGTCGCCGAGCCGGGTCTGCTCTTCGATCTCGCGCACCGGCGGGCGATGGGAAGCGCGCCGCACCGCCTCGGTGCGGGGATGGACGATCCGGACCCGCGGCGGAAGGGGCTCGCGTTCGCTCATAGGCCGACGAGCCGCTCACGCAAGTCGCGCGAATGCCGGCGGCTCACCGGCAGCTCGTCCTGACCGACCCGGACGCTGTAGTGCCCATCGACCACCCGGACCTCGTCGACATGGGCCAGGGCGACCAGCGTGCTGCGATGGATGCGCACGAACCCCGCGTCGGCCCACCGCTCCTCCAGCACCGTGAGCGTGACGCGCAGGAGGTGGCTGTCGGAGGCCGTGTGCAGCCGCACGTAGTCGCCCTGGGCCTCGACGTAGCGCACCTGCGAGCGGCGGACGAAGCGGGTCACCCCGGCAAGCTCCACCGGGATCGTCTCGTCCTCGTCGGCGACGAGCTCGGCACTGCCCACCGAGAGCACGCGGCGAACCGCCTCGGCCAGCCGATCGGCGCGAACCGGTTTCAGGAGGTAGTCGACGGCCTGCAGCTCGAATGCGTCGACGGCACGATCGTCGTACGCGGTGACGAACACGATGTGCGGACGAGTGGCGAAGCGATTCACGACGCGGGCCAGTTCGACGCCGTCCAGGCCGGGCATCTTGATGTCGCAGAAGATCACGTCCACGGGACGGTCGCCGAGGATCTTCAGCGCCTGTCCGGCGTTGCCCGCGGTCCACACGTCCCCTATTCGCTCGTCGTGGCGGAGGAGGAAGGCGAACTCCTCGCGGGCCGGAGCTTCGTCATCGACGACGAGGGCATGCAGCAGCGGCCGCTCGGGCGCGCCGACGCTCATGCGCGCAGGCTACCCGCGCAGCAGCGGAAGCGAACCCGGTCAACCGCGCGGCGCCCGGGGCCCGTCCATGGGTTCCGCGTGCACCCCCGGGGCGAACTTGGGCACCCGGAAGCTGACCTTCGTCCCCGCACCCACCGCCGTCTCGACCACGAGGCCGAAGGCGTCGCCGTACACCTGCCGCAGTCGCGCGTCGACGTTGCCGAGGCCTACCGACCCCCCGGTCACACCGCCGCGCTCGAGGGCCGCGCGGATCAGCTCGGGATCGGCTCCCATGCCGTCGTCCTCGACCGTGATCAGCGCGTCCGGGCCGGCGTCGGTGGCCTCGATGGAGACCAGGACCGGATGCGCGTTGCCCTCGAGGCCGTGCCGCACGGCGTTCTCGACGAGGGGCTGCACCACGAGGAACGGCACCGCGATCGGCAGTACCTCTGGCGCGACCCGTAGCGATACCCGCAGTCGTTCTCCGAAGCGAGCCTGCTCGAGCACGAGGTAGCGCTCGGTGTTGCGCAATTCCTCGGACAGGGTCGCGAACTCGCCGCCGCTGCGCAGCGCGTAGCGGGTGAAGTCGGCGAACTCGAGGAGCAGGTCGCGGGCCCGATCCGGATCGCTGCGGGTGAACGACGCGACGGCGGTGAGCGCGTTGTAGATGAAATGCGGGCTGATCTGCGCGCGCAGCGCCCGCAGCTCGGCCTCCATCAGCCGAGTGCGCTGCGCGTCCGCGCTCGCCAGCTCCACCTGCCCGGACACCCAGCGCGCGACCTCTTCGACCGCCCGCACGAGCATCGCCGACGTACCTCGGCCGTAGGCGACCAGCGCCCCAACCACCGCATCACCGTCGACGACCGGACAGGCCACGGCGACCCGCACGGGGCAGTCCGGAACGTGGCACGCGACGTCCCGCCCGGTGAGCACCTCCGTGCGGCCGCTGTCGAGCGCGGTCCGTGCGTGGTAAATCGCGCGCTCGGCGTGGTGCTGCGCTTCGCCGTCGGCGGCCAGCGTGCGAGTGCGATCGGTGAGGGCCACCGCCGAGGTTCCCAGCAGTCCGCGCAGGTGCCGAACCGCACGCGCGGCGCCCTGCTCCGTCATCCCCTCGCGCAGTGACGGGGCAGCCAGGCTCGCCATGTGCAGCGTGTCGAACGTGGCCCGATCCGCCGACGTCCCGAGGTCGCGGTGGCGCCGCGCGTACGCGAAGGCGACTCCGATGACGACGACGACGGCCACCGCGGCGAGGAGCTGCGGCTGCACATGCATGGTCGGCCTAGGTCGTGGACGGGTCAGGGGCGGCGTGCGCGGCGGCGAACAGGGTGCGTAGCCCGCGCATCGCCGCGACGGCCGCCTCGCGGTCCATGCGCTGCACGGCGTAGATGGCCAGGGTCTCGTCCGCGGGCAGTACCAGCCGCGCGAACCGGACGTTGCTCGGGAACTCAACGGCAACCACGGCGTCCCACGGGATCGTGCGCCAATTGCCGAGGTAGCTGCGCAGGTACACACCGGAGGCGTCGGCCCGCAACCGAGGACGGGCGGGCAGCCGCAGCCCGCCGGCCACGATCGCCCCCACGACGACGGTGAAGATCTGGTCCAGGTGACCGAAGGTCGCACCGGCGTTGTCCCGGCGCATCAGCAACGCCACAACGACGAAGACGGCGAACGCGAACACCGCGCTCGCATTGGCGATTCGCCTGGTCCGGATCGGGCGGGCGGTGACCACCAGTTCCTCGGCCATCACAACCTGCACGCGGTGATGGCAGTGACGAGGATGCCGCGGGCGCCGAGTTCCCACAGCTCGTCCATGACCGCATTCGTGTCCTTGCGCTTGACCATCGAGCGCACCGCCGACCATCCGCGTTCGTGCAGCGGCGACACGGTGGGCGACTCGATGCCCGGCGTGATGGCGACGGCCTTCTCGACGAGAGCGTCGGCGATGTCGTAGTCCATCAGGACGTACTGCCGCGCGATGATCACGCCCTGCAACCGCCGCACGAGTTGGTCGACGATCGGCGGGTGCTCGGTGCCGGCCCGCTTGATCAGCACGGCTTGGCTGGTCAGCAGCGGTTCGCCGAAGACGGCGAGGCCGGCGTTGCGCAGCGTCGTTCCGGTCGAGACGACGTCGGCGATCGCGTCTGCGACACCGAGCCGTACGGATGTCTCGACCGCGCCGTCCAAGCGGATCACCTCGGCGTCGATGCCCTGCTCGGCGAAGTACGAGGTCACCACACCTGGGTATGCCGTGGCTACCCGCTTCCCGGCGAGGTCGGCCGCCGATTCGGCGGTGCCGGGCATGGCCGCGAACCGGAAGGTCGAACCGGCGAAGCCGAGCTGGATGATCGCTTCGGCGTGCGCGCCCGAGTCGAGCAGCAGGTCTTCGCCGGTGATGCCGACGTCGAGCTGGCCAGACCCCACGTAGACGGCGATGTCACGTGGGCGCAGGAAGAAGAACTCGGTGTCGTTATCGGCGTCGAGCAGGACGAGTTCGCGGCTGTCGGTGCGCTGGCGGTACCCGGCCTCGACGAGCATGTGGCTGGCGGGCTCGGCCAGCGAGCCCTTGTTGGGGACGGCGATGCGAAGCATGGAAGTACCTGTCTATCTCGACCTAGATGGGGACCGGGTCCTGCTTCTCACAGATGTCGGTAGACGTCGTCGAGCCCGATGCCCTTGCCCAACATGATGACCTGGACACGGTAGAGCAGCTGGCTGATCTCCTCGGCCGTGCGCTCAGCTGATTCGTGCTCGGCGGCCATCCACACCTCGGCCGCCTCCTCGACGACTTTCTTGCCCTGCTCGTGGACGCCGGCATCGAGCGCGACGACGGTGCCCGATCCGGCGGGGCGTTCCCGCTGCCGATCGGTGAGCTCAGCGAACAGCTGGTCGAAGGTCTTCATCTCAAGGCGGGAGCCTACCGACGCGGGGTCAGCGCTCGGCACGCCGCAGCCGCCAAGGGTGCAGGTGGTGGAATCCGCGCACGGACTCCGGGCGGCGCGATTTGAGTGTGAAACGCGGATCGTCCTGCAACGCGTCGTGCAGATCGCGGTCGACGAGCACCCAACCGGGCCGGCTGATAGACGTCAGCCGGCTGGCGATGTTGACCGTCGATCCGTACACGTCCCCGAGCCGGCTCACTACCGGGCCGTACGCCAGGCCGGCTCGCAGGTCGGGCAGCCGTTCGTCGGCCTCAGCCGCCTCGAGGAGCTCCAGCGCGATCTCGGCGGCGCTCGCCGCGTCCTCGGCCTGGAACAGCACCTCGTCGCCGATGGTCTTGACGATCCGGCCGCCGTGCGCGCCGACGATGTCGGTGGCCCGCGATTCGAAGAGATCCAGGAGTTCGCGCAGTTCGACCTCGCTCAACCGGCGGGTGAGTGAGGTGAAGCCGGACATGTCGACGAAGCCGATCGCCAACGGCGAGGACAGCGGCGAGGATCCGGTGTCGGTGGTGGCCCGCGCGGCGACCCGGGAGAAGAACGACACGAGCTGGCGCCGCCACGCGTAGTTCTGCAGCTGCTCCATGACCGGGCCGACGTGCTCGATGAGGTCGACGACGGAGTCCTCGGACGCCAGGATGTCCGGGCGCTCGGAGAGCATCTCGAGGAGCAGCTGACCCTGCCAGGACGCCAGGCGCGAGAAGGTCTGACCGAACAGGCGGGTCATCGCGGCGATCAGCTCGTCGTCGTCGAAGCCGCACGCCTGCAACTGCCGGACGAGCTTCAGGGCCTCGACGTCACTGTCGGTGTAGACCGCGTCGCCGTCGCCGACGGTCGCGAATCCCAGGGCGCGCCACAGTCCACGGCTCTCCTCGCGGGAGACGCCGGCCAGCTCGGTCACCTGCTCGGGCGTGTACTTGCGCGAGCCTTGGAGCAGGACCTCCTCGACCCGGTCATACAGCCGGGGCACGTCGAGGTTGGTCGCCTCGGCGACCTCGGCGATGTCCGGCCGTTCGACGGCGGTCATGAGTCAGGTCGTGTGCACGATGAGGACGTCGATCGGCGTGTGCCGCACGACGTCGAGGGGTACCGAGCCGATGATGCGCCCCGCCAGCGTGTTCAACCCGCGATTGCCGACCACGAGCAGGTCGGCGTTGCGGCTCTTGACGACCTTCTGCAGAGAATCGCCGGGCTTGCCCTGCACGACCTCGGTCTCGATCCTGGTGGCGCCGGCCGCTACCGCGCGGTCGCGCGCCAGGCTGACGCTGTGGTCGGCGGGCGAGGAGCCCACGACCTGGTACGCGGCGTCTTCGCCGAGCGCGTCCAGGTCCGCTGGATTCGGCTTGGCCGGGAAGAACGCGCACGCGATGACCAGGGTGGCGCCGGCGTCACGAGCCAGTTCGGCCGCGCGTTCCACGGCACGAAACGACGTCTCCGAGCCGTCCGTACCGACGACCACCGTCTGATACCCGCCCATGTGCCCTCATTTCTCGACGGAACCCGTGGCGATCGGCCGGGAATTCAGCCGACCGCGGAACCGACCCTAGCTGTCCGGCGGCAGCCGGCATCGCTATCTACAACGTGACCAGGGGGACAGCGTGACGGCGGTCGCTACCGCGGCCGTTGCCGCTTCATGGCCCTTGTCCTCGTGCGAATCCGTTAGGCCGGCGCGATCCAACGCCTGTTGCTCGTCATCGCAGGTCAACACCCCGAAGCCGATCGGGACTCCGGTGCGCTGAGCCACCAGGGTGAGTCCGGTGGTGGCGGCCTCGCAGACGTACTCGAAATGCGGAGTGTCGCCGCGGATCACGACGCCGAGCGCGACGACCGCGTCGACGTTGCTGGTGGTGATCCGCGCGGCGGCGACCGGCAGTTCGAAGACGCCCGGTACCCGCAGTTCGGTGACGTCCGAGACGCCGGCGTCGCGCAGACCGCGTCGGGCACCGGCGAGCAAACCGTCCATGACGGTTGCATGCCACTGACTGGCGATGACGACGACGGTGAGCCCCTCGGCGCCTTCGACGGTCAGGGTCGGGGCCCCCTCGCCGCTCATCGAGAACCGCTCATGAGCTGTTGTCCCCGAAGTCCAGGTCGTGTCCCATTCGGTCGCGCTTGGTCTGCAGATAGCGCAGGTTCTCCGGATTCGCGTGGACGGGCAGCGGCTCGCGCCCCGTGATGCGCAGGCCATAGCCCTCGAGACCGGCCCGCTTGGCGGGGTTGTTCGAGAGAAGCCGCATGGAGTGGATGCCGAGGTCGACCAAGATCTGCGCGCCGGTGCCGTAGTCGCGGGCGTCGGCGGGCAGGCCGAGCTCGAGGTTGGCGTCGAGGGTGTCCACGCCGGTGTCCTGCAACTGGTAGGCCTGCAGCTTGTGCAACAGGCCGATGCCCCGGCCCTCGTGACCGCGGATGTAGAGCACGACCCCGCGTCCTTCGCGGGCCACCGCGGCGAGCGCGGCGTCCAACTGCGGTCCGCAGTCGCAGCGCAGCGAGCCGAAGACGTCGCCGGTGAGGCATTCCGAGTGCACCCGCACGAGGACGTCCTCGCCGTCGCCGATCTCACCGAAGACGAAGGCGACGTGTTCGCGCTGGTCGTAACTGGACGAGTAGCCCACCGCGGTGAACTCGCCGTAGCGCAGCGGCACCCGCGCCGACGCCACCCGCTCGACGAGCTTTTCGAAGCGGCGCCGGTACGCGATCAGGTCCGCGATGGAGATCAGCGCGAGGTCGTGCTCGTCCGCGAATACCCGCAACTCGTCACCGCGAGCCATCCCGGCCGGGTCCTTTTCGCTCACCACCTCGCACAGCACGCCGGCCGGATACAGCCCGGCCAACACGGCGAGGTCGACCGCCGCCTCGGTGTGCCCGGGCCGGCGGAGCACGCCGCCGTCCTTCGCGCGCAGCGGCACCACGTGGCCGGGGCGGCAGAAGTCGGCGGCATTGGACTCGGGATCGGCCAGCAGGCGGATCGTGTGCGCACGGTCGCTGGCCGAGATGCCAGTCGTGATTCCTTCGCGAGCGTCGACGGTCACGGTGTACGCCGTGCCGCGACGGTCTTGATTGGTGTGGAACATCGGCGGCAGGTCGAGGCGGTCGGCATCGGCCTCGATGACCGGCACGCAGATGTAGCCCGACGTGTACCGCACCATGAACGCGACGATTTCGGGCGTGACCAGTTCGGCGGCGAAGATGAGGTCGCCCTCGTTCTCGCGGTCCTCGTCGTCGATCACGACGACGGGCTTGCCGGACTTGATCTCGGCGATGGCCCGCTCAATCGAATCCAAGCGAAACGTCACGTCGGTTCCCTCTCGCCGGGCGCACTCATCGGGTCTCCAATAGCCGGGCGACGTACTTTGCGAGCACATCCGCCTCCAGGTTGACGGGCTCTCCGGCGGATCTGCGGCCGAGGGTCGTGGCGCGCAGGGTCTCGGGGATCAAACCGACTTCGAACCAGTCCGGCCCCACTGCACTGACGGTCAGCGAGACCCCGTCGACCGCGATCGAGCCCTTCTCGGCGACGAACCGGGCCAGTTCGCCCGGCAAGCCGAATCGCACGGTGTCCCACTGGTCACCGCTCGTGCGCGACAGCACGACCCCGGTCCCGTCGACGTGTCCCTGGACGACGTGCCCGTCCAGGCGCGCGTCGGCGCGTACTGCGCGCTCGAGGTTGACCGGGTCACCGACGCTGAGGTTGCCGATCACCGAGCGCTTGAGTGTCTCGCCCATCACATCGAATTCGATCGCCGTCAACTGGCCCGCGTCCCACCCCACGACGGTGAGGCACACGCCGTTCACCGCGATCGACGCGCCGTGCGTCAGATCGTCGGCGATGCGCGTGGCTCTGATGGTCAGAACCGCCGAATCGCCGCGATGTTCGAGGCCCACGACCTCGCCCATCTCCTCGATGATCCCGGTGAACACTGCGCGCTACTCCTCGTTGAGGTGCTCGGCCCAACGCGGCCGGGCGACCACCTTGACGTCCTCGCCGAGTCGGGTGACCGACTCGACGTCCAACGTGGCGGCGTCCGCAAGTGTTCCGATCCCCGCGTCGCCGAGCGCGGCCGGTCCGGCGCCGAGCAGCATGGGCGCGAGATAGGCGATCACCTCGTCGACGCAGCGGGCCTCCACGAACGCCCCTGCCAGCGTAGGGCCACCCTCGAGCAGCACGTGCCGCACTCCCCTGTCGTAGAGCGCTTTCAGCGCGAACTGCGGCACCGCGGTGTCGAGGACGAGAGTTTCCGCGGCGTCGTCGAGGATTCGGGCATCGTCGGGAATGCGGTGCCGGCGGTCGAGCACGACGCGCAGTGGTTGGCGCTGGGCAACGGTGTCCCCGACCCGAACGGTCAGTTGCGGGTCGTCGGCGAGGACGGTCCCACTGCCGACCACGATCGCGTCGACGGAGTCGCGGATCAGATGGACGTCGGCCCGCGAGGAGGTCGACGAGATCCAGCGCGAGGTGTAGTCGGCGGCCGCGACCCGTCCGTCCAACGTGGCGGCGTACTTCCACGTGACGTAAGGACGCCCGCTCCGGATGGCGTGCAGCCACGGCCGCAGCGCTCCGCTCTCGGCCGCGTGCGCGTCGAGGTCGGACACCACATCGATGCCGGCCTCGCGCAGCCGGTCGGCACCTCCGCCGGCCTCGGGATTCGGATCGTCCACGGCGTAGATGACCTTGGTGACGCCGGCCTCGATGAGCGCGTCCGCGCACGGGCCGGTGCGGCCCACGTGCGCGCAGGGCTCGAGCGTGATGATCGCCGTACCGCCGCGCGCCGATGCGCCCGCGTCGCGTAGTGCCGTGATCTCGGCATGTGGGCCGCCGGCCGGGGCGGTTGCGCCCTCGCCGGCAAGGTGGCCCTGCGAGTCCAGGATCACCGCGCCGACGGCCGGGTTCGGGCTGGTGCGTCCGCGGACGGTCTCGGCCAGAGCCAGCGCGCGGTGCATCGCGGCCTGCTCGGCCTCGCTGATGTCCATCAGCCGGTCATCGCCCCGCGGGCCTGTGCGCGCAGCGCCGCAATGGCCCGGCCCGGATCGTCGGCGCCGAACACCGCCGACCCCGCCACGAACACGTCGGCGCCGGCCTCGGCGGCCTGGACGATGGTGTCCTCGGCGACCCCGCCGTCGACCTCGATGAACAGGCGCAGGTGCCCGGAGCGGACGTTCTCGCGGGCGAGCCGCACCTTCGGCAGCACCTCGGGCATGAACTCCTGGCCGCCGAAGCCGGGTTCGACCGTCATCACCAGGAGCGTGTCGAACTCCCGGAGCAGGTCGAGGTAGGGCTCGAGTGGAGTGCCCGGCTTGACGGACAGGCCGGCCAGCGCGCCGGCCGCCCGGATGGCGCGCGCGGTCTGCACCGGATCGGCGGCGGCCTCGACGTGGAACGTGACGTTGGCCGAGCCGGCCTCGGCGTAGCCCGGGGCCCACCGGTCCGGGTCCTCGATCATCAGGTGACAGTCCAGCGGGATTGCCGTGGCCTTGAGCAGGCTCTTCACGACCGGAAGTCCCAGGGTGAGGTTGGGGACGAAGTGCGCGTCCATGACGTCCACGTGCAGCCAGTCCGCGCCGTCAACCGAGTCGGCCGCGTCGGCCAGGCGCGCGAAGTCGGCCGACAGGATGCTCGGCGCAATCATCGGCTCAGGGCGGCCAGGAGACGTCACGCCGGAAGTCTATGGGCGGCGAATGAGGGCGCAGAACATCGCGTCGGTGCCCTGCCGGTGCGGCCACAGCTGCACCGTGGGTCCGTCGCCGAGCGCGTCCACGCCGGCGAAGGCCGGGCGGGCATCAACGAGGTCATGGCCGGTCACGACGTCGGCGGTCTCGGCGAGATGGGGCGAGCAGGTGACGTAGGCGACGACTCCCCCGGGCCGCGTCACCCGCAGGGCCGCGGCGAGCAGTTCGCGCTGCAGCACAGCCAGGTCGGCGACGTCCTCGGGCTGGCGTCGCCACCTCGCCTCCGGACGTCGACGGAGCGCGCCCAGCCCGGTGCAGGGTGCGTCGACGAGGACCCGGTCGTATCCGCCGTCGCGCTCGGGGAATGCGCGGGCATCGCCGACCTGGACGTCGACCGACCAGTGCGCAGTCACCCGGCGCACGAGCTCGGCCCGGTGCGCCCGGCTTTCGTTCGCGGTCAGGACAGCGCCTCGCTCAGCGGCGAGAGCGGCCAGCAGCGCCGCCTTGCCGCCCGGCCCGGCGCACAGGTCCAGCCAGTGCTCGTCGCGACCGTCGAGCGGAGCCTTGGCCACGGCGAGCGCGCAGAGTTGGCTGCCCTCGTCCTGCACGCCCGCGCGCCGGGTCCGCACGGCGGCGAGATCGGCGGGGTCACCGCCCGCCATCCGCACCGCGTAGGGCGAGTACGCACCGGCCTCGCCGCCCGACTCAGCCAGCAACTCCTCGCGCGTCACCAACCCGGGCCAGGCCACGAGATGGGTTCGGGGCCGTTCGTCGTCGGCCGCCAGAGCACGGGCCGTCTCGTCCAGGTCGTCGTCGAGCGCCGCCGCAAAGGCCTCGACGATCCACTGCGGGTGCGCGGTGCGGACCGCGAGTACGCGCAACGGTGATCCACCTGCGGAGAGCTCGTCAACCCACGCATCCCAGGTGTACACGGTGACCCGCCTGAGGACCGCGTTGACGAAGCCACCCGCGCGACCGTGGCCCACGGCGCGAGCGAGGTCGACGGTGGTGGCCACCGCGGCGTGCGGCGGGATCCGGGTGCGCAGCGCCTGATAGGCCCCTAACCGCAACACATCGAGCACGCCGGGCTCGACGTCGCTCAGGGGGCGGTCGATGCAGCGGCCCAGGATCTCGTCGATCGTGCCGATCGCCCGCAGGGTGCCGTACCCGAGTTCGGTGGCCAGGGCCGCATCCCGGCCGGACAGCCCGTGCGCCGCGATCAGGCGCGGCAGGACCAGGTTCGCGTACGCGTCCTGGTCCTCGACCGCCCGCAGCACCTCGAAGGCGGCGATGCGGGCCGGATCGACCGGGACCCGGCGTGGAGTGCCCTGGCGCTCAGGCAAGGCGCTCCCCCGCTGCGATGCGGGCACCCCGGGCCCAGTCGGCCGCGGCCATCGGCTTCTTGCCCGGCGGCTGGACGACGCCGAGCTCGACGTCGAGGGTCGCGGTGCCGACCGCCACGCCCGATTTCGTCACCTGCAACTCGCCCGGCTCCAATTCGTTGGCACCACGCAGGCGGACCGGTCCCACTTTGAGCCGTTCCCCGCGAAAGGTCGTCCAGGCACCGGGAGTCGGCGTACAGGCCCGCACCGCGCGATCGACGTGCCGACCAGGTGACGTCCATGAGACTCGGGCCTCGTCGACCGTGATCTTGGGCGCCAGCGACACCCCGTCGCTACTTTGCGGGACGGCGACCAGGCTGCCGTCGGCGATGCCGTTCATGGTGGCAACCATCAGCCTGGCGCCACTGACCGACAGCCGCTCGAGCAGGTCTCCGGCGGTGTCCTCGGGTCGGATCGCCTCGGTGACGACGCCATAAACCGGCCCGGTGTCGAGGCCCGGGTCGATGAGGAAGGTGGACGCGCCGGTGACGTCGTCGCCGTGCCATAGGGCGCGTTGGACGGGCGCCGCACCGCGCCAGGCCGGCAACAGCGAGAAGTGCAGGTTCACCCACCCGTGCGGGGGCACCGCGAGCGCGGACGCAGGCAGGAGCGCGCCGTAGGCGACGACGGCGCAACACTCGACGCCGAGTTCGGCGAGGTGCGTCAGGAACTCCGGCTCGGACGGGCGGTGCGGTGTCAGCACCGGGACGCCGGCCTGGGTCGCCAGCTCGGCGACTGGCGCGCTGGCGAGCCGCCGACCCCGCCCGGCCGGCGCGGGGGGCCTGGTGACGGCAGCGACGACCTCGTGCCCGGGCGCGTCCAGCAGCGCCCGCAGCGTGGGTACCGCCGCCGTCGGCGTCCCCGCGAACGCCAGCCTCATCGGCGGCGACCGAGGGTCGGGTGCGGGCTGACCTTGATCTTCGGCACGGTTGTGCCGGACCAGCTGGCCTCGCGGATCGCCCGCATCGCCTGCTTGCGGGTCTCGGTGTCCATCCGGTCGACGAACAGGATCCCGTCGAGGTGATCGGTCTCGTGCTGCACGCACCGGGCGAGCTTGGCGGTGCCCTCGACGGTGACGGGATCGCCGAACATGTTCTGGCCGTGCGCCACGACGTGCTCCTTGCGGCGGCAATCGAAGGTCAGCCCCGGAATCGACAGGCAACCCTCGGGCCCGTCCTGCTCGTCGTCGTCCGGGAAATGCAGGACCGGGTTGATCAGGTGCCCGGACATCGAATCGTCGACGTGGTAGACGAAAACCCGCACGCCGACGCCGATCTGCGGCGCGGCCAGGCCCACGCCCGGAGCGTCGAGCATCGTCTCGGCGAGATCGGCCACCAGCGTGCGTAGTTCCTTGTCGAAGTCCACGACCATCTCGGCCCGGGTGCGCAGCACCGGGTCACCGAACAGGCGGATGGGCTGAACCGTCACGAGTGGCGAGTCTAACGAGTCCCGGGCGCAGAGACCGCCGATCGATAGTTAGGATGACTAACGAAAGAAAGGAACGTTCGTGCCTCGTACCGAAGCCCATGACCGCCGGGTCGCGCTGTCTGTGACAACGGTCGGCATCCTGGCCGCGACCTTGAACTCGTCGATCCTGCTCATCTCGTTGCCCGCCATCTTCACCGGCCTCGGCCTTGATCCCCTCGCCCCCGAGAACGTCTCGTACCTGCTGTGGATGTTGATGGGCTTCCTGCTCGTTACTGCGGTCCTGGTCGTGACCTTCGGACGTCTCGGTGACCAGTACGGCCGGGCCCGGTTGTTCAACCTCGGCTTCCTGATCTTCACGGTCGCGTCGGTGGGTTGCGCCCTGGTGCCCAGTACCGGCGCCGCCGGCGCGATCGAGATCATCCTGCTGCGGGTTGTGCAGGGTGTGGGTGGCGCGATGGTGATGGCGAACTCCACGGCGATCATCACCGACGCGTTCCCGCCCGAACGGCGCGGTTTCGCGCTCGGCGTGAACCAGGTGTCGGCGCTGGCCGGATCCTTCCTCGGCCTCATCATCGGCGGTCTGCTGTCCGAGTGGCACTGGCGGGCGGTGTTCTGGGTGAGCGTGCCGGTCGGCATATGGGGCACGTGGATGGGCTACCGGACGTTGCACGACAAGCCGCGCGATCGGACTCGCAAGGTGACCATCGACTGGTGGGGAAACCTCACGTTCGGTATCGGCCTGATCGCCGTCCTCGTGGCGATGACCTACGGCCTGCAGCCCTACGGCGGGGACACGATGGGGTGGGCGTCGCCGCGGGTCGTGACGGGGCTGGTCGGCGGGGTCGTCCTGCTGATCGCCTTCGTCATCATCGAAACCAAGGTCGCCGACCCGATGATCAACATGCGGCTGTTCAAGGTGCGGGCCTTCAGCGCCGGACAGGCCGTGAACCTGCTCGCCGCCATGTCGCGCGGCGGTCTGCAATTCATGCTGATCATCTGGCTGCAGGGCATCTGGCTGCCGCTGCACGGTTACAACTTCCACGACACCCCCCTGTGGGCCGGCATCTACATGCTGCCGCTGACGATCGGGTTCCTCATTGCCGGACCGGCTTCCGGCGCGGTGTCGGACCGGTTCGGCGCGCGCGCATTCGCCACCGGCGGGCTGTTGCTGACCGCGCTGACCTTCGTCGGGTTGATCCTGCTGCCGGCGAACTTCAACTACGTCCTGTTCGCGCTGCTCCTCGCCTTCAATGGGATCGGCATGGGGTTGATGGCCGCCCCGAACTCCGCGGCCATCATGAACGCGGTGCCGGCGTCGGAGCGGGGCGCCGCGTCCGGCATCCGCGCCACTGGGATGAATGCGGGCATGGTGCTGTCGCTGGGCGGATTCTTCACGCTGATGGCGGTCGGCCTGTCGAGTCGGTTGCCGCAGGCGCTCGCGCAGGGGCTGACCGCCGCGGGTGTTTCGCCGGACGCAGCGACGGCCGCGTCCCATGTGTCGCCCGTGGGCACCCTGTTCGCCGCCTTCCTCGGCGACAACCCGATCCGCGCACTCGTGCCCAATCCGGGTCCCAGGGCGGACACGTCGACGCTCTATGGGCAGTCGTTCTTCCCGCACCTGATCTCGGGCCCGTTCATGCACGGCCTGCTGATTGCCTTCGGCGCGTCGATCCTGATGCTGCTGATCGCGGCCGCCGTCTCGCTGATGCGCGGCGAGCGTTACATCCACGCGGACGCGGGCGGCGCCCCCCACCACGACACGGTCGTCGAGTCGATGGCCCGCGAAGGCGACGCGCTCGCGGTGCCCGCGGTGCTTGACGAGGACAGCGCCTACGACGACGCAGTGTCCGGGCGCTCGCGGAGATCTTGACGCCGGGCGTCAGATCGGCTCGAGCGGGTCCAGGGCAATGCGTACCGGCTCGGCCGAGCGGCGGGCGGAGCGACCGGCGGCGGCCGCCTTGAGCGCCGTCGCGAGGTCGGCGCCGTGTTCCCGGGCGACGCGGACGAGGATCCGTTCGGTCTCGCGGTCGGCCGGGACCGGTCCGACGACCTGTGCGCCCAGAGGCAGGTGGGCGCCCGCGAGCAGCTCGGCCAGCGCGGTCGGCGACCCGGTGAGCGAGGCCATCCGCGACACCGGCGGAAAGTCGAGCTCGCCGCGCTCGGCCAGCTCGCGGGCCGCCGATCCGGCTGGGTCCCACCGCACGAGCGCCTGTACGGCGGCCACGCCGGCGTCGGCTCCCACGACGACGGTGCCGCCGGCCCGCACCAGCGCGGCGGCGTTCATCCAGCGCCGCAGCGTCTCTTCCGCGGCCCGCAGGTCGGCCCGGGCCAGCAACGCCCAGCCGTCCAGCAGCAGCGCCGCCCCGTAGCCGCCGGGGCACACCGGCTCGGCGCCGGGGGTCGCCACCACGACGGCGGGCTCGTCGGCGACCTCGGCCAGGACCCGCTCCCCGCCGGACGTGCGGACCGCGGCGCCCGGGAAGGCCCGGCCCAGCTCCTCGGCGGTGCGCCCGGCGCCGACGACGACCGCGCGCAGCCGCCGTCCACCGCAGGTCGGGCAGGACCAGTCCTGCGCGGGGCGTCCGCACCACCGGCAGGCCGGTGTGCCCCGCTCCGAGGGCGCCGCGAGCGGCCCGGAACACACGGCACAGCGGGCCGGAGTGCGGTCCCGGGCACAGGCCAGGGCCGGGACGTACCCGCGGCGTGGCACCTGGACGAGGACCGGGTGGCCGGCCGCCAGCGCGTCGCGGGTGGTGCGCCACGCGAGGCTCGGCAGCCGGGCCGCAGCCGCAGCCGGATCACGCGACACCTCGACGTCGTCGGCCACCGGGCGCACGAGCGGAGCCGCGGCCCGCAACTCGGTGCGCTCGGCGACGATCTCGTGCGCCCAGCCGGACTCGACCAGCAACTGCGCCTCAGCCGTGCGGGCATGGCCCGCGACGAGCAGGGCGGCGCCCGTCTGCGCCGACCGCAGCGCCAGCACATCGCGGGCGTGCGGGTACGGCGCCCGCGGCTCGGCGTGCAGGTCGTCGCCCTCATCCCAGATCGCGAGCAGGCCGAGATCGGCAACCGGCGCGTACACCGCGGCCCGCGTGCCGATCACGACCCGCACGTGGCCGCGCCGCACGGAGACCCAGCGGCGATACCGCTCGGCCGGACCCAGGTCGGCGGCGAGTGCGGCATGGCGACCGGTGCCGAGAGCAGCCCTCATGGCGACGTCGAGACGTTCAAGGTCGCGGGCGTCGGGTACGACGACGATCGTGCCGCGCCCGGCGTCGACGGCCAATCGCGCGGCCGACGCGATCCGGACGGGCCAGTCGTCCCCTGGCAGCGCCGACCACACAGCGCGGGCGGGACGACCGTCGGTGACCGCGGCGAGAAACGCCGGTCCGGCGCGGTAGCGACCGAATCCCGGATCGGCGCGGTCCGGCAGGTCACTGACCGGCTTGGGCGCGGACGACTCGGCGCCGGCATGGCGCGCCGGAACCCCCAGGCGGACGACGTCGACAAAGTTGCCGGCCCAGCGGTCAGCGACCGCCCGGAACAGCGCGATCGTCTCAGGCGTGAGCACGGGCTCGTCGCCGACCGCCCGCTCGACGTAGGCAAGCGCTCCCTCGTGGTCGGTCTCGGCCCGGCGTTCCAGCACGTAGGCGTCAACCAGGCGGCCGGCGAAGCGGACCCGTACCCGCGAACCGGCCTGGACAACCTCGTGCAGCGTCGAGGGGACGGCGTAGTCGAACGGCCGGTCCAGGTGCGGCAGCGGGACGTCGACCATCAGCCGGGCGATGGGATCGACCGCCGCGGGTTCCCGCCCCGCCTTCGGCTGCACAGGACGGCGGCTGGTCACGCGATGTTCCTACCAGTCACCAAAGACGGTTTCGCCCCGGACCGCGACGAAGATCCGCCGAGCGGATCAGATACGGATCAGATCAAGAATTCGCGATCTTGCCCAGCTGCTCGGCGCGGTCGGTGCGCTCCCACGTGAAGTCGGGGAGCTCGCGGCCGAAGTGGCCGTAGGCGGCGGTCTGCGCGTAGATCGGGCGCTTGAGGTCGAGATCGCGAATGATCGCGGCCGGCCGCAGGTCGAAGACCTCGGTGATCGCTTCGATGATCCGGTCCACCGGGACGGTCTCGGTCCCGAAGGTCTCGACGAACAAGCCCACCGGCTCGGCCTTGCCGATCGCGTACGCGACCTGCACCTCGCACCGCGACGCGAGCTTGGCCGCGACCACGTTCTTGGCCACCCAGCGCATCGCGTACGCCGCCGAGCGGTCGACCTTCGACGGGTCCTTGCCGGAGAACGCGCCGCCGCCGTGCCGGGCCATGCCGCCGTACGTGTCGACGATGATCTTGCGGCCGGTCAGGCCGGCGTCTCCCATGGGACCGCCGACCACGAAACGGCCGGTCGGGTTCACGAGCAGCCGGTAGCCCTCGGTCTCGATGCCGAGGCCCTCGATGACCGGACGGACGACATGCTCCTCGATGTCGGGCTTGAGCAGCGTCTCGAGGTCGATGTCCTCGGCGTGCTGGCTGGACACGACGACGGTGTCGAGGCGAGTCGCCTTGCCGTCCACGTATTCGATGGTCACCTGGGTCTTGCCGTCCGGGCGGAGGTAGGCCACCGTGCCGTTCTTGCGGACCTCGGTCAGCTTCTCGGCGAGCCGGTGCGCGAGCCAGATCGGCAGCGGCATCAGCTCAGGAGTCTCGTCGCTGGCGTAGCCGAACATCAGGCCCTGGTCGCCTGCGCCCTGGGCTGCAATCGCGTCCTCGCTGCCCTCGACCCGCGCCTCGTACGCCTGGTCGACGCCCTGCGCGATGTCGGCGGACTGGCTACCGATCGAGATGCTCACGCCGCACGACTCGCCGTCGAAACCCTTGCGCGAGGAGTCGTAGCCGATCTCGAGGATCACCTCGCGGACCAGCTTGGGGATATCGGCGTAGCCGGACGTCGTGACCTCACCGGCCACGTGCACCTGTCCGGTGGTGATCAGGGTCTCGACCGCCACGCGGCTCTGCGGATCCTCGGCCAGCAGGGCGTCGAGGATCGAGTCACTGATCTGGTCGGCGATCTTGTCCGGGTGCCCCTCGGTGACGGATTCGGACGTAAACAGGCGACGGGTCACAAAGCACTCCGGGGATTGGGGCTGAAGGTTCGGTCGAGTGTAACGGTCGGGTGTGCTCCGGCGCGCGCTGCGCTCAGGAGAGCCGTTGCGCGACGGCATCCCACACGGCCGCCGCCAACAGGGCCTTCGGACCGAATTCGACCGGTGTCTCGGTGCCGTCTGAGCTCAGGATCACACCCGCGTTGTCGGCCTGGGCGAACGCTTTTCCCGGGCCGACCGCATTCACGACGAGCAGGTCGCAGCCCTTGCGGGCGAGCTTCGCGCGGCCGTAGTCGAGCACGCTCGCGCCGCTGTCCCCGGTTTCGGCCGCAAAACCGACCAGCAGGCGACCCGGCCGGTGGGCGGCGACGAGTTCGGCCAGGATGTCCGGGTTCTCCTGCAGGAAGATCGTCGGCGGCGGTCCGCCCACTTTCTTGATCTTGTGATCTGCCGCGTCGGACGGGCGGAAGTCGGCCACCGCGGCGGCCATGACCACCGCGTCCGCGTCCTCGGCCGCCTTGTGTACCGCGTCACGCAGTTCGAGCGCGCTGCCGACCCGGACGACGTCCGCCCCGGCGGGATCGGGCAGGTCGACGTTGGCGGCGATGAGCGTGACCCTGGCCCCCCGGGCCGCGGCGACCGCGGCGAGGGCGTAGCCCTGCTTGCCCGATGACGCGTTGCCCAGGAAGCGCACCGGATCGAGCGGCTCGCGGGTACCGCCCGCGCTGACGACGACGTGGCGCCCGGCGAGATCATGCGGCAGCGCGTCGGCCCGGCGCAGGAGCAGTTCGGCCAGCCGCGCGATCTCGGCCGGTTCGGGCAGCCGGCCCTTGCCGGTGTCGGCGCCGGTGAGCCGTCCGGTCGCCGGATCCACCACGATCGAGCCGCGCCCGCGCAGTGTCGCGACGTTGTCGACGGTGGCCGGGTGCTCCCACATCTCGGTGTGCATGGCCGGGACGAACAGCACCGGACATCGGGCGGTCAGCAAAGTGTTCGTGAGCAGGTCGTCAGCCAGCCCGTGCGCGGCCTTCGCCAGCAAGTCGGCGGTGGCAGGGGCGACGAGGACGAGGTCAGCGTTACGACCCAGCTGGACGTGGGGCACGTCGGCCGCGTCGGTCCAGACGTCGGACGCGACGGTGTGGTGCGAGAGGGCGGCCCAGGTGGCGGCGCCGACGAAATGCAACGCGGCGGCCGTCGGAATGACCTGGACATCGTGCCCGGTCTCGGTCAGTTTGCGCAGCAAGTCGGCCGCCTTATAGGCAGCAATACCCCCGGCAACTCCCAACACGATGCGTGCCACGGCACCATAATGGCCCGCCGTGAGCGGATCTGGCCCTAGAAGGTGACCACGAACGCGATGAGCGCTCGCGCGAAGAGCCCGCCGGCGCGCGAGCGAAGCGAGCTTGCGCGAGCGCCGAAGGCGCGGCGCGGAGCTGAGGATCGGCCCGAGCGCAGCGAGCGGTCGAGACGAAGATCCGCCCTTCGGCGGATCAGACGCGTCAGGCCGGGGTGGGCTCGGCGCTCGGCTTGAACTCGATGAGATCCGCGTTGATCTCGCGCATGGCGATCGAGAGCGGCTTCTCCTGCGGGGCGGTCTCGACGAGCGGGCCGACGTACTCGAGCAGGCCCTCACCGAGCTGGCTGTAGTAGGCGTTGATCTGGCGGGCCCGCTTCGCGGCGATGATCACCAACGCGTACTTCGACTGGGTCCGCTCGAGCAGCTCGTCGATGGGCGGATTGGTGATGCCTTCGGGTGAGGACACGGCTCAGCTTTCTTTACGTCGGATCAGATTCGACTTCGGATCGGGAAGGCGCCGGCTAGATAACTCAGCGCAGTCACAGTCAGCGCAGTCCGATCCGGCAGACCTCTTCTCAGTGATCGTAGCAAGTGGGGGACGCAAAGCCGGGCATCGCAGTCAGCCCACGCGGTGCGCAGACCTCACCGACGCCACTGACGTCGCGCCGCACCACGCGTGACCGGGTGCACACCAGCGGCACGCACTAAGGCAGGTTTGGCTAGATTGCCAGAAACCTCGCAGCGTACGCGGGTGGCCGGCGCGCGCTCGCACCTTGTCCGGTCGGCCTCCTGCTGCGTCATGAATGGAGTGGTCTGTGCTCATCGGAGTAAGCCGCGAGTCCCGCCTCGGCGAGACGCGGGTCGCGGCCACACCCAAGACCGTCGAGCAACTGCGCGACCTCGGCTACGCCGTCATCGTCGAGTCCGGCGCAGGGCACGGCTCGAACTTCACTGACGACGCCTACGTCGGGGCCGGTGCGACGATCGGGTCGACGACCGAGATCTGGCACGCGGACATCGTCTTCAAGGTCAACGCGCCGTCCTCGGAGGAGATCGCGCTACTCGCCGACGGTTCGACGCTGGTGAGCCTGCTCAGTCCTGCTTTGAGTCCCGAGCTCATCGACGAGCTGGCGACGCGGCCGATCACCGCGCTGGCGATGGACGCGGTCCCCCGCATCTCGCGGGCCCAGTCCCTCGACGTGCTGAGCTCGATGGCCAACATCGCGGGCTACCGCGCGGTCATCGAGGCCGCTCACGTCTTCGGCCGCTTCTTCACCGGCCAGGTGACTGCGGCGGGCAAAGTGCCCCCGGCGAAGGTCCTGGTGGCCGGCGCGGGTGTGGCCGGGCTGGCCGCGATCGGTGCGGCGAACAGCCTCGGTGCGATCGTCCGGGCGACCGACCCACGGCCCGAGGTCGCCGACCAGGTCCGCTCGCTCGGCGGTGAATTCCTCGCCGTCGAGGTGGAGACCGAGGTCAGCACGGACGGCTATGCCAAAGCCACGACCGAGGAGTACGACCGGCGCGCCGCCGAGATCTACTCCGAGCAGGCCGCCGACGTCGACATCATCATCACCACGGCGCTCATTCCGGGCCGACCCGCCCCCAAGCTGCTCACGGCCGAGGACGTAGCCAGCATGCGGCCGGGCAGCGTCATCGTCGACATGGCCGCCCAGCAGGGCGGCAATGTCGCCGGGTCGCAGGCCGGCGAGGTTGTCGTCACCGACAACCAGGTGACGATCATCGGGTACACCGACCTCCCTGGCCGGCTGCCCGCCCAGGCGTCCCAGCTGTACGGCACCAACCTCGTCAACCTGATGAAGCTGATGACGCCGGAGAAGGACGGGCAGCTCGTCCTCGACCTCGATGACGTCGTGCAACGCGGCGTCACTGTCGTCCACAACGGCGAGAAGCTGTGGCCGCCTCCACCGGTGCAGGTGTCAGCCGCCCCGGCCGCAGCGCCGGCCGCCGTCAGACCACCGAAGGAGGAGAAGACTCCGATCTCGGCGGCGCGCAAGTTCGCCGTCGTCGCCATCGGAGCGGTTGCGCTGTTCCTGATCACCGCGTTCTCCCCGGCGCAGCTGATCACGAACTTCACCGTCTTCGTGCTCGCCGTCGTCATCGGCTACTACGTGATCGGCAAGGTGCACCACGCGTTGCACACCCCGCTGATGTCGATCACGAACGCGATCTCCGGGATCATCGTCGTCGGCGCCCTGGTGCAGATCGGGAGCCACGACACAATCGTCCGGACGCTCTCCTTCGTCGCGATCCTCCTGGCGAGCATCAACATCTTCGGCGGCTTCGCCGTGACCCGACGCATGCTCAGCATGTTCTCGAAGGGCTGAGTCGTGACTGCCACCTCGATCGCGCAAGCCGCGTACATTGTTGCCGCGCTGCTCTTCATCCTCAGCCTGGCCGGGCTGTCCAAACACGAGACGTCACGCCAGGGCATCGGCTTCGGCATCGCCGGCATGGCGATCGCGCTGGCCGCCACCATCGGCCAGGCCACCCAGGACATCGCCGCCATCGGCGCGACGCTGCTGGTCATCGCCGTCGTCATCGGTGCGGTTATCGGCCTTTGGCGGGCGCGTGTCGTCGAGATGACCGGGATGCCGGAGCTCATCGCCGCGCTGCACAGCTTCGTCGGCCTCGCGGCCGTGCTTGTCGGCTGGGACGGTTACTACGGCGTCGAGGCAAAGGGCAACGCTCAGATCGAGGTTGCCCATGATCTGCTGCGCATCCATCACGCCGAAGTGTTCATCGGCGTGTTCATCGGCGCGGTCACTTTCACCGGCTCGATCGTCGCGTTCCTGAAGCTGTCGGCCCGGATCAACTCCAGGCCGTTGATGCTGCCCGGCAAGAACGTGCTGAACGTGGGCGCGCTGGTGGCCTTCGTCGGGCTGACCGTCGCCTTCGTGGTCAGCCCCTCGCTGGGGCTGCTGATCGCCGTCACCGCGGTGGCGCTGGCCCTCGGCTGGCACCTGGTCGCCTCGATCGGCGGCGGCGACATGCCCGTCGTGGTGTCGATGCTCAACAGTTACTCGGGGTGGGCCGCGGCGGCCTCAGGCTTCCTGCTCAACAACAACCTGTTGATTGTGACGGGCGCCCTCGTCGGCTCGTCCGGTGCATACCTGTCCTACATCATGTGCCAGGCGATGAACCGCTCGTTCATCTCGGTGATCGCGGGCGGATTCGGCATCGAGAGCGCGTCCAGTGACGACACCGACTATGGCGACTACCGCGAGATCAACGCCCAGGACGCGGCCGAGCTGCTGAAGGACGCGTCGTCGGTGATCATCACGCCGGGCTACGGCATGGCAGTCGCGCAGGCGCAGTACCCGGTCGCTGACCTGACCCGCAACCTGCGCGAACGGGGCATCGAGGTGCGCTTCGGCATTCACCCGGTCGCGGGGCGCCTGCCGGGCCACATGAACGTGCTGCTGGCCGAGGCCAAGGTGCCCTACGACATCGTCCTCGAGATGGACGAGATCAACGACGACTTCGCCGAGACGTCGGTGGTGCTCGTCATCGGCGCCAACGACACGGTCAACCCATCCGCGGCCGAGGACCCGGCCAGCCCGATCGCCGGCATGCCGGTCCTGCACGTGTGGGAAGCGCAGCACGTCATCGTGTTCAAGCGCTCCATGGCCGCCGGCTACGCCGGTGTGCAGAACCCGCTGTTCTTCCGGGAGAACACCCAGATGCTTTTCGGCGACGCCAAGGAACGCGTCCAGGACATCCTCAAGGCCCTGTAGCGCTCACGATTCGGAGTCCCGGACGAGGTAGACGAGCTCGCCGCGCTCGTCGGTAGCGCTGTGGTCCTGACGGAATCCGAGCTTCTCGAGCACGCGGAAGGACGGTGCGTTCCACAGGCGCACGGTGGCCCAGAGGCGGCGCCGGCCCGTCGCGAACGCCGCGTCGAGGACGGCTCGGGCGGCCTCCGTCGCGTAGCCGCGTCCGTGGAAGCGACGCAGCAGCTCATAGGCAAGCTCCGGCTCGTCGAGCGTCGTCCGGCCCACCAGCAGCCCGCAGTACCCGACCACATCGCCCTCGACCCGTCGGCGCATCGACAGGAACCCGATGCCCGTCTCGTGGGCCCGCTCGTTGAGCTCAGCGAGGCGCTGCCGGACCTCGGCCAGCGTCAGGGGTGTCCCACCGTCGCGCTCGCCCAGCAGCTCAAGATCCCACGTCGCGTCCTCGGGGGTTAGCAACCGGAGCGAAAGCCGTTCGGTGTCGAGCGCCTGCGGCATCGGTCGATAGCGGTCGGTCACGATCACGTGCCCACGATCCGCCGACGCACTAACCGTCAGCCTTCCGCGATCAACGCGGCCACCTCGCGGGCCGCGTCCTCGACGTCGTTGTTGACGACGACGTGGTCGAACTCGCTGGCGGCGGCCATCTCGACCGCGGCGCGTTCCAGTCGGGCCGCGACTTCGGCGTCTGATTCGGTGCCACGTCCGGAGAGCCGGTGCACGAGTTCGTCCGTCGACGGCGGCGCGAGGAAGACGAACCGGGCGTCGGGCATCGATTCGCGGACCTGGCGGGCACCCTCGAGTTCGATCTCGAGCAAGGTGGGCACGTTCCGCGCCAGGTGCTTGAGCACCGGAGCGCGGGGCGTCCCGTAGCAGTTGCCCGCGAACTCGGCGTGCTCGAGCAGGGCGTCGTCGGCCACCAACTGCTCGAACTCGGCGCGATCGACGAACCGGTACTCGATCCCGTCGGTCTCGCCGGGACGGGGCGCGCGCGTCGTGCATGAGACCGACACCCACACGTGCGGGACGAGCCGCCGCAGTGCCGCGACCACGGTGCCCTTACCCACCCCTGACGGTCCGGACAGGACGGTCAGGCGGGCCGGGCTGCGATCCTCACTCATGATGCCGCGAAACTACCGGCCGCGGTCGGTCGTACTGTCGAGGGCATGGACTTCCGTCGCCTCGGCAACTCCGGGCTCGTCGTCTCCGTGGTCGGCCTCGGGACCAACAACCTCGGCATGAAGCTCGATATGGAGCAGAGCCGCGAGGTGGTGCATGCCGCCTTGGACGAGGGCATCACCCTGTTCGACACCTCGGACTCGTACGGTGCGTCGGAGGAACGCCTCGGCGAGATCCTGCAGGGTCGGCGCCAGGACGTCGTGCTCGCAACCAAGTTCGGCAGCAACGTGCGGACCCGCGGCCACGACAACGGCGAGGATTGGGGCGCGCGCGGTTCGCGGCGCTACCTCCATCGGGCCGTCGAGTCCTCGTTGCGTCGGCTCCGCACCGACTGGATCGACCTGTACCAGATGCACCGGCCCGACGAAGCCACTCCGATCGACGAGACGCTTTCCGCTCTCGACGACCTCGTGCGAGCAGGCAAGGTGCGCTATCTCGGCAACTCGAACTTCACCGGGTGGCAGGTGGCCGAGGCCGAGTGGACGTCGCGCACTCGCCACCTCGAGCGGTTCATCAGTGCGCAGAACGAGTACAGCTGGCTCAAGCGGGGCATCGAAGCCGACCTCGTGCCGGCGCTGGAGCACTACGGCATCGGGCTCCTGCCGTTCTTCCCGCTCGCCAGCGGCCTGCTCACCGGCAAGTACCGCCGCGGCGAGGCCCCGCCGCACGGCAGCCGCATCGCGTCGTGGGGGCGGGAGTCCGTCCTCACCGACGAGATGTTCGACGTGCTGGAGGCTCTGGAGAGCTTCGCCAAGGCGCGGGGGGCGACGCTGCTCGACATCGCGATCGGGGGGCTCGCCGCCCAGCCCGCAGTCGCCAGCGTGATCGCCGGCGCGACCTCTCGCAAGCAGGTGAGCCGCAACGTCGCGGCCGGTGCCTGGCAGCCGACGCTCGAAGACCTCGCGGAACTGGACGAGATCACGGCATGACGGCGCCGGGCACCGGGCGCGGCGTGATCACTGCCGACGGGTGCGCGGTCGAGCTGTACCGCCAACTTCCACCGCTGGGCGAGGCGGAGATCGTGCACGCGGAGGTGCCTGCGGGCGCTCGGATCCTCGACCTCGGCTGCGGGACCGGACGGATCGCGCACCGGCTGATTCAACTGGGTCACGACGTCGTGGCGCTCGACCAGTCCGCCGACATGCTGGCCTGCGTCCGCGGCGCCGAGACGGTGTGCGCCCCGATCGCCGGGCTCGAGCTCGGCACCACGTTCGCCGCCGTCTTGATGGCCAGCCATCTCGTCAACGTCCCCGACGACGCCGAGCGGCAGGCGTTCCTGTCGGTCGCGGCCAGGCATCTGTCCGTCGGCGGCCGGCTGGTCGCGCAATGGCATCCCCCGGCCTGGTTCGACCGCGCGGTCTCGGGAACGAGCGGCGCGGTAGGTGCTGTCCGGGTCGAACTGGCCGATGTCCATTTCGACCGCGATCTGCTCGACGCGACCGTGCGCTACCGATCGGGCGACGATGTGTGGACGCAGACCTTCCAGGCCCGTCGGCTGACCGAATCGGAGTTGCGTCACGATCTGCGGCGCGCCGGTCTCGAGTTCGCGCGCTGGTGCGTCACGGACCGGACCTGGTTCGCGGCCGACCTCGCGGCCTAGTGTCGGCGCCCGAATGGTCGTCGGGGGCGCAACGACGTTC
The DNA here is from genome assembly GCA_032160665.1 of Pseudonocardiales bacterium. Taxonomy (GTDB): domain Bacteria; phylum Actinomycetota; class Actinomycetes; order Mycobacteriales; family Jatrophihabitantaceae; genus Jatrophihabitans. The sequence goes on along the minus strand of JAVHVH010000121.1, from coordinate 403 downwards.
GGGCACGGGTGGGCGGTGCCGCGCGATTTGTTCTGGAGTCTGTATTCGGCTGTAGGACGGTTGGTGGGCGCCACGAGCGGCGCCGCTGGGTGGACGGGCGGCCAGTTGCGGCCCGGCCGGGATGGTCAGAATGGTGGCGGCTCGAGTTCGGTCGGGTCGGGCCCCTGGCGAGGTTCGTGATTGGTCGGTGGTGGGGTCAGTGGTCGCCCGCGTTGGGTGACTGGCCTGAAGGTCGGCCTGCGTGATGCATCGGCGGCGTCGTCGTAGGCGCTGCTGTGGGCTGACTGGTCGGTGTCGGGTTCGGGTGGTCGTGGTTGGGGGGGGGGTAGTGGTGGCGCGATGGGCGGAATGTGGACGAGGTGTCGTCGTCCGAGTGGGCTGATCCAGGCGAAGGTGTGCTGGT